>CAXUNK010000154.1:0-7606 GCA_964252425.1 uncultured Acetobacteraceae bacterium | reverse complement strand
CCTACCAGGCGACCGCGTGGCGGCTGCTGGGCGATGCGCGCTATGCCGAGCTCTACGACTACGCCGCCCTGGTGCGTGCGTGGCGGATGGACGTGCCGGAGGGGTGGGCCACGCTGGACGCCTACCTGGCGGACCTCGCCGGCGCGCTGGGGGCCGTGCATCCGTTTCGCACCCACCCGCTGGACCAGTCCGTGCGCCATGGCAGCCAGGCGGCCCATCTGCTCACGTCGGCCGATCCGGCGATACGCGCGTTTTTTCGGGCGGTGGACGGCCCGATCCGGCGGCATCTGGCCGCACTCGGGGCGGGGGCGGACCCGGTGCGGGCGCGCAATCTGGGCGGCTACCGGTTCCATGGCGCGTGGTCGGTGCGGCTTCGGCCGGGCGGCTTCCACACCGACCACATCCATCCCGAAGGATGGCTGTCCTCGGCCTGCTACATCGCGCTGCCAGAGAGCGCGCCGGCCGATCGTGAGACGAAGGCGGCATGGATCAAGTTCGGCCAGCCGGGCACGCCGACCGAGCCGCCGCTGGGCGCCGAACATTTCGTCGAGCCCGAGCCGGGCATGCTGGTGCTGTTCCCGTCCTATATGTGGCACGGCACGGTCCCGTTCAGCGGCGAGGCCAACACGCGTCTGAGCGTGGCTTTCGACCTGCTGCCCGGCCTACAGGCGCGCTAAGAAGCAGTCCTTTTTTGAAAAAAAGGACCAAAAAACTTTGTCTCCCACGCCTGCACCACGGCTTACGACAGTTCTGACAGAATGGCTTTTGGCAGAACTGGCGCGAGCCGTAGTGCAGGCGAACAGACCAAAAGCTTTTTGCTTCTTTTTCTCGAAAAAGAAGACCTTCTTTTCTTCTACGATGTAGTATGACCCTCTCCGGCCTCTCCCTACGCGACCTCGAATACGCCGCAGCCGTCGCCCGAACGCGCCATTTCGGTCGCGCCGCCGAGGAGTGCGGGGTCAGCCAGCCGGCGCTGAGCGAACAGATCCGGAAATTGGAGGCGACGCTCGGCGTGGCGCTGTTCGAGCGCGGGCGCCGCGGGGTGCACGTGACCGAGCAAGGGGGCAAGCTGCTGGCGCATGCGAACCGCATCCTGGCCGAGGCGCATGCCATGATGGAGATGGCCCGCGGCGCCGCGGGGCCGGGGGCGGGCACCTGGCGCCTGGCGGCGATCCAGACGCTCGGCCCCTATTACCTGCCCTATCTGCTTCGCCTGGCCCGGACCGCCTACCCGAACGTGGCACTGCGGCTGGAGGAGGGGCGGACCGAGCCGCTGCTGGCCGCCCTGCGCGCGGGTGCGACCGACCTGGTGCTGGCCGCCCTGCCGCTGCCGCAGGACGGGCTGACGGTCGCCCCGCTGTTCTGCGAGCCGTTTGTGCTGGTCTGCCCTGCCGGCCACAGGCTGGCCGAACTGCCCCGGCTCAGCCTGCCGGACCTCGCCTCCGACGGGCTGATCCTGCTGGAGGAGGGGCATTGCCTGCGCGACCATGCGCTGTCCTTGTGCGAGGCCTCGGCGCCGGCCACGCGCCACGCCACCAGCCTGGAAACGCTGTGGCACATGATCCTGGCCGGCGAGGGCTTTTCGCTGATGCCGGCGCTCAGCCTGGCCGGCCGCGCCAGGATGGAGGAGCTGGTCACCTGCCGCACCCTGCCGGAGCCTGAGGCCGGCCGCACCATCGCGCTCGCCTGGCGCAGCACCGACCCGCGCGACGCGATCTTCGCCGGTCTGGCGGCGAGGCTGCGGGCCCGGCGCCGACCGTCAGGACGCTATCTTGCCTGCCAGCTCGGTGTAGCGCTCGTCGCCACGCCGCGCCTCTTCCAGGCATTGGTGGATGGTCTGTGCCACCTCCTGCATGCCCAGCAGCTTGGCGTAGGCAGCCATCGTGCCGAAGGCGGCGATGTAGTAGTGCAGCGCCAACTGCCCGCTGGCGATGATGCCCAGGTCGCGCGCCACCGGATCTGTGGCCTTGCTGATGATCTTGCCGCCCACCTGCTGGATGGCGTCGATGATCGGGTTGGATTGTTCGGCGCCCTGGCCGGCGCCGGCCTGCTCGGCCGCCCGCCCCAGACGTTGCGCCCATTGCTCAGAGTGCCGGGAGCCCTCGCGCATCATCTCCTTCAGCTCCGGGTGGTTCGCCTGGGCCTCGATCTTCTGCGTCGCCTCCCGCCCGGCCGAGCTGGCGGCCTGCACCGCCGTAATCGCGTCCTGCAGCATGGTCTTGATGTCGTCGTGTGCGCCTTGAACGTTCATATCCATCGCGTGTCTCCCTGATGTCTTCGGCAGGCCCATCAACCGCGCCCGGGCCGGGCGGTTCGGGGCGGTAAGCCAGATGTCAAGAAGCGAGGGTTGGCCCCATGCAGCGTGGCGCGGGCGGCATTGACCCGCAGGCTGCGATCCACGATCACCGCGCACTCCGCACCCAGAGACATCGTATGCGACGCAAGCGCGGCCGGCCGCTCGACGGCTGGCTGATCATCGACAAGCCGGCCGGCATGACCAGCACGGACGTGGTCAACCGCGTCAAGCGCGGGTTCGACGCGCAGAAGGCCGGGCATGGCGGCACGCTGGACCCGTTGGCCACGGGCGTGCTGCCGGTGGCCTTCGGGTCGGCCACCAAAACGGTGCCCTATGTGATGGACGGCACCAAGCTCTACCGCTTCACCCTGCGCCTGGGCGAGGCGCGCGACACTGACGACAGCGACGGTGCGGTGACCGGCACCAGCACGGCGAGACCAACCGACGAGGCGCTGCGGGCCGCGCTGCCTGGGTTCACCGGCGAGATCATGCAGATGCCGCCGATCTACTCCGCCATCAAGATCGCCGGCGAGCGGGCGTATGACATGGCGCGTGAGGGGCGGGCGCCGGTGCTGGAGGCGCGGCCGGCGCGGGTCGATCGGTTCGAGCTGGTCGAGCGGGTGGATGACGACACCGTCGTCTTCGAGGTGCAGTCCGGCAAGGGCGTCTACATGCGCAGCCTGGCGCGCGACCTGGCCGCCGCCTGCGGCACACTGGGGCACATCGCCGCCCTGCGCCGGCTGCGCGTCGGGCCGTTCTTGGAGCAGAATGCGATTTCGCTGGACAAGGCGATGCCAGGGGAGGATACGGCGCGATCCTCTCCGGACCTGCTGTTGCCGGTCCTGACCGCGCTGGCCGACATCCCGGCGCTGGCCTTGACCGACGCAGAGGCCGTGTTGCTGACCCAGGGTCAGGCGATCAGCCTGCTCACCCTGATGGGCCGCATTCCAGACGACGCCAACCCCGCAAGCGGGCTGGCGCGCGCCATGGCGGGGGGACGCGTGATCGGACTCTGCCGCCTCGAAGAGGGCTGGCTGCGTCCCGAACGCATTCTCTGACCTCTTATCGGGAGTATCATCGATGTCGATAACAGCCGAGCGCCGCACGGCGCTGATTGGCGAGTATCAGGCACAGGCCGCCGACACGGGCAGCCCGGAAGTGCAGGTTGCCCTGCTGTCCGAGCGCATCACCAACCTGACCGAACACCTCAAGACGCATGCGAAGGATTTCCACTCGCGCCGCGGCCTGCTGATGCTGGTCGGCCGCCGCCGTCGCCTGCTGGACTACCTCAAGCGCCGCGATCAGTCCCGCTACGAACAACTGATCGGGCGCCTGAAGCTACGCAGATAGTCGTCGGGTGTCAGCCATCGGTCGTCGGACAAGCATTCTGACGACCGAAAGCCGACGACCGACGACCGACGAGGGCGTTTCCGGCCACATGGATGATCCATCCATGCAGTCCGAGACGCCCCATCCACACGACACACTCACAAAGGATAGGCGTATGTTCAATTATTTTCGCAAGGAGCTCGAATGGGGCGGGCGCAAGCTTGTCTTGGAGACGGGCAAGATGGCGCGGCAGGCCGATGGCGCCGTGCTGGTCAGCTACGGCGACACGATCGTGCTGTGCACCGCGGTCGGCGCCAAAAGCATCAAGCCGGGGCAGGATTTCTTCCCGCTCACGGTGAATTACCAGGAAAAGGCCTACGCCGCGGGCAAGATCCCAGGCGGCTTCTTCAAGCGCGAGGGACGGCCGAGCGAGAACGAAACGCTGGTCAGCCGGCTGATCGACCGCCCGCTGCGCCCGCTCTTTCCCGACAATTTCCGCAACGAAGTCCAGGTCGTGGCCACCGTGCTGAGCCACGATATGG
Source organism: uncultured Acetobacteraceae bacterium (assembly GCA_964252425.1). Lineage (GTDB taxonomy): Bacteria > Pseudomonadota > Alphaproteobacteria > Acetobacterales > Acetobacteraceae > BOG-908. The sequence continues at coordinate 3,439 of CAXUNK010000154.1, read as the reverse complement.
AGAACGATCCCGACATCGTCTCGCTGGTCGGCTGTTCGGCGGCGCTGACCCTGTCCGGCATTCCGTTTTTCGGTCCGGTCGGTGCGGCGCGCATCGGATATGAGGGTGGCGAGTACATCCTCAACCCGACGGTCGCGCAGATGGAGAACGCGACGCTCGACCTGGTGCTGGCCGGCACCGCCGAGGGCGTGCTGATGGTGGAGTCCGAAGCGCGCGAGCTGCCCGAGGACGTGATGCTGGGCGCCGTGGCGTTCGGCCACGCAGCGTTCCAGCCGGTGATCCAGGCGATCATCGAACTGGCCGAGCATGCGGCCAAGGAGCCGTGGACGCTGGCCGAGCCGTCGGAGACAGAGGTCGCGCTGAAGAGGCGAATCGACGAGCTGGGGCGTGCGTCCATTGCGGCGGCGTATCAGGAGCGCGTGAAGCAGGAGCGTTACGAAAAGGTAGGCGCCGCGAAGAAGGCCGTGGTGGCACAGCTGACCGAGGAAGGCCTGCACGCAGATGCCGCGAAGCATCTGCTGAAGGACCTGGAAGCCGACATTGTCCGCAACGCGATCCTGGACACCGGCCTGCGCATTGACGGGCGGGACACCAAGACCGTCCGCCAGATCGTGGCTGAGGTCGGCGTGCTGCCGCGCGCCCATGGCTCGGCACTGTTCACCCGCGGCGAGACGCAGGCGCTGTGCGTTGTCACTCTGGGCACCGGCCAGGACGAGCAGCTGATGGACTCCTTGGAAGGCGAGTACAAGGAGAACTTCATGCTGCACTACAATTTCCCGCCCTTCAGCGTGGGTGAGGCGGGGCGCATGGGCTCCCCCGGCCGGCGAGAGATCGGTCATGGCAAGCTGGCCTGGCGCGCCATCCATCCTTTGCTGCCTGCCAAGGAGGATTTTCCGTACACGCTGCGTATCGTCTCGGAGATCCTCGAATCGAACGGCAGTTCGTCGATGGCGACCGTCTGCGGCAGTTCGCTGGCCATGATGGATGGCGGCGTGCCCCTGAGGCGTCCGGTGGCGGGCATCGCCATGGGGCTGATCAAGGAGGATCGCGGCTTCGCCGTGCTGTCCGACATATTGGGCGACGAGGACCATCTCGGCGACATGGACTTCAAGGTCGCCGGCACCGAGCAGGGCATCACCAGCCTGCAGATGGACATCAAGATCACGTCCATCACGCAGGAGATCATGCGCATCGCGCTCGATCAGGCGAAAGACGGCCGGATGCACATCCTGGGCGAGATGGCGAAGGCGCTGACCGGCGCCCGCACCGGGGTCGCGTCCACCGCGCCGCGCATCACGGTGATCAACGTGCCGAAGGAGAAGATACGCGAAGTGATCGGCACCGGCGGCAAGGTGATCCGCGAGATCGTCGAGCAGACGGGTGCCAAGATCGACATCGAGGATGACGGCACGATCAAGATCGCGGCGACCACGGAAGAGAGCAGCCAGAAGGCGATCGACTGGATACGCGGCATCGTGGCCGAGCCGGAGCTGGGCGCGATCTACACCGGCAAGGTCGTCAAAACGGCGGATTTTGGGGCTTTCGTCAATTTCCTGGGGTCGCGCGACGGGCTGGTCCATATCAGCGAACTGACCAACGCCCGGGTGAACAAGACGACGGACGTGGTCAACGTGGGCGACGCGGTGCGGGTGAAATGCCTGGGCTTCGACGATCGCGGGAAAGTTAAACTCTCCATGCGGGTGGTTGATCAGGCGACCGGAGAGGACATCTCAGACAAGGTCGGCCCGAAGGGCGGGCGTCGAGAAGAAGCGGCCTGATCGGCCGCAAGCCCTCAGCCTTCAGTCATCAGAAGGCTCCATCTCTGATGACTGTTTGCTGTTTTCTGACTGCTGGTTGAGGGCCGACATGAAAGCGCTGAACGCGATCCGTATGGGTGGTGTGGACGTCCTTCCTTTGATCGAGGGAGGCAAAGGTGTGGCCGTGTCCAACGGCTTTACCGCAGGCGCCTGGGCCGCCTCTGGCGGCGCGGGCACCTTCAGCGCCGTCAACCCGGACAGCTACGACGCTGAAGGGCACCCGATACCGCAGGTCTATCATGGCCGCACACGCCGTGACCGGCATGAGGAGCTGGTCGAATATGCGATCGCCGGCGGCATCACCCAGGCGCGCCAGGCGCACGAGACGGCGGGCGGGCGGGGGCGTATCCACGCCAACCTGCTGTGGGAGATGGGCGGCGCCGAACGCGTGATCACCGGCGTGTTGGAAGGCGCCCGCGGCCTGATCAACGGCATCACCTGCGGCGCCGGCATGCCATATCGCCTGTCCGATATCGCCGCGCGGTTCGGTGTGTACTACTACCCGATCGTCTCGTCCTCGCGCGCCTTCAATGCGCTGTGGAAACGCGCCTATTCAAAGGCAGCCTCGCTTCTGGGCGGCGTCGTGTACGAAGATCCCTGGCTGGCTGGCGGTCATAACGGCCTGTCCAACGGCGAATCGCCGGAGAAGCCGGAGGATCCGTTTCCGCGCGTGCTGGCCTTGCGCAAGCTGATGCGCACCTTCGGGCTGGACCAGACGCCGATCATCATGGCCGGCGGCGTGTGGTGGCTTGAGGAGTGGCAGGATTGGATCGACAATCCCGAGTTGGGGCCGATCGCCTTCCAGTTCGGCACGCGTCCGTTGCTGACCACCGAATCGCCGATCAGCGAGGGCTGGAAGCGCCGGCTGCCGCTGTTGAAGTCGGGCGACGTGTTCCTCAACCGGTTCAGCCCGACCGGGTTCTACTCCAGCGCCGTCAACAACGATTTCATCCGCGATCTGCGCGACCGGTCGGAGCGTCAGGTGGCGTACTCCACCGAACGCGTGGGCGAGCACGTGGCCGAATACGGTGTGGGACCACGCCGTCGGCCGGTCTATCTCGCGCAGGGGGACCTTGCGCGCATTCGTGGCTGGGAGGCCGAGGGTTTTACCGAGGCGCTGCGCACGCCCGACACGACGCTGGTGTTCGTCACACCCGAACAGGCGGCGCAGATCGTCGCCGACCAGGTCGCGTGCATGGGGTGCCTCAGCACCTGCCGGTTTTCCAATTGGAGCCAGGAGGCGCCGGAATATTCCAACGGCAAGAAGGCCGATCCGCGCAGCTTCTGCATCCAGAAAACATTGCAGGACATCGCCCATTCGCGCGACGACGAGTCAGCCCTCGACCGCAACCTGATGTTCGCGGGCCACAACGCTTTCCGCTTCGGAAGCGACCCATTCTATTCCAACGGCTACATTCCGAGCGTTCGCGAACTGGTGGAGCGCATTCTGACCGGCAGGTAGTCGCGCGGAACTCTGGTGCGTCTTGTCACGCCTGCGGTGGTGCTCGCGCAGGTTCTGCTAGAACCGCTCTGGCAGAATTGTTGCCAACCTTGGTGCAGGCGAACAAGCAAAAGCTGGGCACCTCTATTAACTACCCGACTCGGCCGGTCGTCTGATTCAG
>CAXUNK010000153.1:0-7650 GCA_964252425.1 uncultured Acetobacteraceae bacterium | reverse complement strand
GCGCTGGAGGCGGCGCCCGGGCAATCCTGGCGCAAGGCGCAGAAGGTGGCGCCCTTCGCGCGCTACGAGGGCACCTCCGCCTGGCGCAAATATCGCGTGCGCGTGCGCGCCTACGCGAAGTTCAAAGCCGAGTCCGCGGCGGGTTAGGCGGCCGCTTTTTCCAGCTCGCCCTGGCCCTGCGCCCAGGAGTTCTCCGGCACGATCTCGCCGGCACGGTCGCCGATCTCGGGCAGGCGCGCCAGCACCTGTTCCGGCGCGTCCTCGCCGGTTCCGATATGGACGCCCCGGGTCAGCGTGACGTGCGCCTGCTCGTAGCTGCCGGCGCCGGCGCACAGGATGGTGCGCGTCGGCGCGTCCTCGGCCAGCAGCGCCAGCAGGCCTGGGCTGACCGACTCGGGCGTCATCCTGGCCAGCACCTCCGGCGGCAGCAGGCCCTGGGTCATGGCGGTGGCGGCTGTGGGTGCCAGGCAGTTGACCCGGATGTTGTTCTTCTGCCCCTCCAGCGAGAGCACCTGCATCAGCCCCACCAGGGCCATCTTGGCCGCGCCGTAATTGGCCTGACCGAAATTGCCGTAGAGGCCCGAGGATGAGGTGGTCATGACGATGCGGCCGTAATTCTGCGCGCGCATGATGTCCCACACCGCCTTTGTGCAATGGGCAGCGCCCATCAGGTGCACGTCGATCACCAGGCGGAAATCGGCCATGTCCATCTTGGCGAAGGATTTGTCGCGCAGGATGCCGGCGTTGTTGACCAGCAGGTCCACCCGGCCCCAGCGCGCATGCGCCTCGGCGACCATCGCCTGCACCGCCGCCTCGTCGGCCACCGAGCACTGGGATGCTGCGGCCTCGCCGCCGCCGGCGGCGATCTCGTCGGCCACGGCTTGCGCTGCTGGGCCGAGGTCGTTGACAACGACGCGCGCGCCTCGCCGGGCGAGCAGGAGCGCGTGCGCCCGGCCCAGACCTGCGCCCGCACCTGTGACGATGGCCACACGGCCGCTCAGATCCATCATGTCTATCCTTTCTATAATGCGCGCGGATGCGCGCGGGTCGATGATGTGGCGCGGAACGCGCGCGAGCGCCGTCTGCTACGCGGAACTGCGGCGCGCTTCTACGGCGGCCAGGGCTGTCATGTTGACGATGCCGCGCGCGGTGACGCTCGGCACTAGCACGTGGGCGGGTTTGGACATGCCGAGCAGGATGGGCCCCACCGGAAGGCCGTCCGCCGCGGCCTTAACCAGGTTGAACGCGATGTTGGCCGAATCGAGGTTGGGCATGACCAGCAGGTTGGCGACGCCGGTGAGCGTGCTGGTCGGCATGACGCGATCGCGTATGGCTTCGGACAGCGCGGCATCGGCATGCATCTCGCCGTCCACCTCGAGCGCGGGGTTGTTGGCGCGGATCAGCGCCAGCGCATGACGCATCTTGCGCGCGCTGGGCGAGTCGCTGGCGCCGAAACTGGAATGCGACAGCAGCGCCACCTTGGGGACCAGGCCGAAGCCGGACACGGTATCGGCGGCCAGCCTCGTCATCTCCGCGATCTGTTCGGCGGTGGGGTCGATGTTCATGTGGGTGTCGCACAGGAACATGGCACCCGATTGCAGGATGATACCTGACAGGGCGAAGATGCGGGTCACGGCCTGCGACCTGGGCACGATCGGCAGCAGGTATTGCATCTGCCTGTACCAGGCGCTGGTGCCGCCGCACAGGGCCGCGTCCACCTGGCCGTCATGCAGCAGCATCGCACCGGCGACGATGGCCCGGTTGCGCAGCCGGCGCGCGGCCGCATCGGGCGGCACGCCGCGCCGCATGACCAGCGCCTGGTAGGGTGAGACGAGCGGGTCGAACACGTCGCGGTCCGCTGCCGGGTCGATGACGTCGACATCGCGCTCCAGCCGCATGCGCAGCCCCATCTCGCGCACCCGGCGCGCGATCTCGGCGCGCCGTCCCAGCAGCACCGGCTGGGCGATCCGCTCATCGACCACCGTCTGCACCGCGCGCAGAACGCGCTCGTCCTCGCCCTCGGTATAGAGGACGCGCGCGCGTGACTTGCGTGCGGCTTCGAAGACGGGGCGCATGAGCTGGCCGGACCGGAAGACGAAACGTTCCAGCTCCGACCGGTAGGCATCCCAATCGGCGATCGGGTCCTGCGCCACGCCGCTGTCCATTGCGGCGCGCGCCACCGCCGGCGCCACCTGCAGGATCAGCCGCGGGTCGAACGGTTTGGGGATGATGTAGTCGGGCCCGAAGACGGGTGCCGCGCCGTTATAGGCGCGCGCCACCACCTCGCTCGCTTCCATGCGCGCGAGTTCGGCGATGGCTTCGACGGCGGCCAGCTTCATCGGTTCGTTGATCGTGGTCGCACCCACATCCAGCGCGCCGCGGAAGATGAACGGAAAGCACAGAACGTTGTTGACCTGGTTGGGGAAATCGCTGCGCCCGCTGGCCACGATCGCATCCGGCCGGGCGGCGCGCACCAGTTCCGGCATGATCTCCGGCTCCGGGTTGGCGAGCGCCATGATGATCGGCCGGGGTGCCAGCAGCGGCAGCCATTCCGGCTTGAAGACGCGGGGCGCCGAGAGGCCCATGAAGATGTCGGCGCCCGCGATCACCTCGGCCAGCGTGCGCGCGTCCGTCCGGCGGGCGTAGCGCGCCATGTTCCGCGGCATGTCCGCATCGCGTCCGGCATGGACGACGCCGCGTATGTCGGTCAGCGTGACGTTCTGCGCGGGCAGCCCCATGGCCACCAGCAGATCGACGCAGGCCAGGGCCGCCGCCCCCGCGCCGGACGTGACCAGCCGTATGTCGGTGATGCTCTTGTCCTGCAGCACCAGCGCATTGCGGACTGCAGCGGCCACGGTGATCGCCGTGCCGTGCTGGTCGTCGTGGAAGACGGGGATCTTCATCCGCTCGCGCAGGCGCTGCTCGATGGCGAAACATTCGGGCGCCTTGATGTCCTCCAGGTTGATCGCGCCGAAGGTCGGTTCGAGGGCGGCGACCACGCTGATGAACAGCTCCGGGTCCTCGGCCGACACTTCGAGGTCGAACACGTCGATACCGGCGAATTTCTTGAACAGCGCCGCCTTGCCCTCCATCACCGGCTTGCCTGCCAGCGGGCCGATATTGCCCAGGCCCAGCACGGCGGTGCCGTTGGTGATGACGGCGACGAGGTTGGCGCGCGCGGTCAGCTCGCGCGCCCGCCTGGGCTCGGCGATGATGGCGTCGCAGGCGGCGGCGACGCCGGGAGAGTAGGCGAGTGCCAGGTCGCGCTGTGTGGCCATGCGCTTGGTGGGCTCGACGGCCAGTTTCCCCGGGCGTGGAAAGCGGTGGTAGTCGAGCGCGGCCTGCCGAAAATCGTCGTCCAATCGAAGCTCCTGCGCGCGGGCGGCGCTTGGCCATCCTGCGCGCGCGCCCCCTATCCGGCTAGCTCCTCCTCCGCCGCGCCCAGCGACAGGAGCGCTTCGGCCGCCTCGGCCGGCAGCACCTCCATCTCGCGCAGCCGGCGCGTCACGACGCGGGTGCGGCGGCGCGCGTCCTCTATGGTGCGCGACATGGTGCCGGCGTTCTTGGCCAGGCGCTCCAGCGTCTCGTCCATGGTCAGCATCTCGCGCTTGGTGGCCCCCAGCAGCTCGCCGATCTGGCCCGCCTTCTGTTCCAGCGCCAGAGTGACGTAGCCGAGCTGGACGGTGCGCAGCAGGGCGGGCAGCAGGCTCGGTCCCATGACCATCACGTGCAGCCGCTGCCCGAGCTCGTCGATCAGCCCTGGGATGCGCGCCGCCTCGGCATAAAGCCCGTCGCTCGGCAGGTACATGACGGCGAACTCCACGGTCGCCGGCGGCACGATGTATTTGTCCGAGATCTTGCGCGCCTCCGACCGCAGCACGCCTTCGAGCGCGCGGCGTGCGGCGCGTTCGCCCTCCGCATCGGCCGATTCGGCGGCCAGCAGCAGGCGCTCGTAATCGCTGGTCGGAAACTTCGCGTCGATGGCCAGCAACGGACGCGTCTCGCCGCGCACCGGCATGCGCACGGCGAACTCCACGACTTCCGCCCCGTCGTCGCGCAGCCGCGCATTGGCGACGTAGCCGCCCTGGGGCAGCAGATCGTCCAGCAGCGCGCGCAACTGCGTCTCGCCCCAGCCGCCGCGGCTTTTCACGTTGGAGAACACGCGTTTCAGGTCGCCGATCTGCGAGGTGACGGAGACCACGTCGGCCATCGCCTTCTGCACCGCGGCGAACTGCTCGATCACCCTGGAAAAGCTGGTCTGCATCTGGCGTTCCACCGCCTGGGTCAACTGCTCGTTGACGCTGCGCTGTATCTCGCCCAGGCGGGCGGCGGTGTTCTCGGCCAGTTCGCGCAACTTGGCCTCCAGCAGCGCGCGGCTGTCCCCCGCCTCATGCGCGAGGCGTGTGGTCAGCCCGCCCAGCCGCTGTTCCATGGCGAGCTGGACCGCGTCGATGCGCGTGCAGAGGCGGCCGTCGGTGGCGTTGAGAAGCAGGCTGAGCCGTTCGGCCTCGGCCCGCTGGCCGGCCAGGTTCTGTTCGCAGACCAGGCGCAGGCGCTGCAGTTCGCCCGGGTCGGGCAGCCGGCCCAGCATGCGGACCGCCAGCAGCAGCAGGACGAGCAGCGCGGCCAGCACAGCCCCGGCCGTGCATGCGGCGATGATTGCTTGCTGCTGGTCCATCGGTCATCCGTTCATGGTTTGGTCCATAACAGCTGATTCGCTCCGAGTCGCAAGATACCGTATCGCTGGGTCGCGTTGCGGCAAGGCATCAGCGCGCGTGCAGGTGCCCGGCGGCGAGGTCGGTGGAGTGGGTCGGGATGTCGCGGAAAGCTTTGCCGGTCGCGGTGCTGGGCGCGCTGGGTGTGGTGTTCGGCGATATCGGCACGAGCCCGCTTTACGCCGTGCAGCAGGTGTTCACCGACACGCCGGCCTTCGCGCACGACCCCGCGGCGATCACCGGGGTGCTGTCGCTGATCCTGTGGGCGGTCATCCTGGCGGTCTGCGTCAAATACACGGTGTTCGTGCTGCGCGCCGACCATGATGGCGAGGGCGGCACGCTCGCCATGCTGGGGCTGATCCAGCAGACCGACCCGCCCCGCGCCTTCGCCGGTCCGGGCGCGCTGACCCTGCTGGTGCTGTTCGGTTCGGCGCTGCTGTACGGGGACGGGATGATCACACCGTCGATCTCGGTGCTCTCCGCCGTGGAAGGGCTGAACGTGGCGACCAACGTGTTCAAGCCCTTCGTGCTGCCGCTGGCCCTGGCGATCCTGATCGTGCTGTTCCTCGTGCAGTCGCGCGGCACAGGAGCGGTGGGGCGGCTGTTCGGCCCGGTGATGCTGGCGTGGTTCCTGACCATCGCGGCGCTGGGCGTGTCCAGCATCCTCAAGCATCCGGCGGTGCTGGGGTGTTTCGATCCGCGCCGCGCGGCGGGCTTTCTGTTCGGGCGCGGCTGGACCGGCTACGCGACGCTGGGGGCAGTGGTGCTCGCCTTCTCCGGCGTGGAGGCGCTGTTCGCCGATCTCGGTCATTTCGGCCGCCGACCCATCATCCTGGCCTGGTACCTGCTGGTGCTGCCGAGCCTGATGCTGAATTACCTGGGCCAGGGGGCGCTGCTGCTGCGCGACCCGCATGCGGCGTCGCAGCCCTTCTACAACCTGCTGCCGCATTGGGGCATCTACCCGATGGTGGTGCTGTCCACATCGGCCACGATCATCGCGAGCCAGGCGCTGATCTCGGGCGCGTTTTCGCTGACGCGTCAGGCGGTCAACCTGGGTCTGGCGCCGCGTTACGCGGTGCAGCACACCTCGGCCGAGAGCAGCGGGCAGGTGTACATGCCGGTGGTGAACTACTTCCTGATGGCCGGGTGCATCGCGGTCGTGCTGGGGTTCCGCTCCTCCACCGCTTTGGGCAACGCCTACGGTCTGGCGGTGATCGGCACGATGACGATCACGTCGGTCGTGTTCTTCGTCGTGACACGGCGCGTGTGGCATTGGCCGCTCTGGACCGCACTGCCGCTGCTGGTGGCGTTCCTGATCTTCGACCTCGCGTTTCTGGGCGCGAACCTCGCCAAGATCCTGCAGGGCGCCTGGGTGCCGCTGGCCATCGGCGGTTTCGTGTTCACGCTGCTGACATTGTGGACCGTGGGCCGCGCGCGCTATCGCCGCGCGCTGGCGGACTGGTCGATGAACATCGCCGATTTCAAGCGCGGCATGCAGGGGTGGCAGACGCGACGGGGCAGCGCGATTTTCCTGACCTCGCATCTGGATTGGGTGCCGCTGGTCGGGCGGCACCGCTGGTTGTGGGAGAATTGCCGTTACGAGAACGTGCTGCTGCTGAAAATCGAGTTGGCCAAGACGCCGTATGTGGATCGCGACGCGCGGGTGACGGTCGATCGCGTGTGCCAGGGCTTCTACACCGGCACGGCGCGTTTCGGGTTCATGGAGACGCCCTGCGTGGGCAGCGTGCTGCCGGGCGCGCTGCCGTTTGACTGGGAAGATTCGGTCTTTTTGCTGCCGCGGCCGATCCCGACCGATCGCGGCGGTTTTGGACGGCGGTTCCTACAGCACGCGTATCTGTTCCTGAGCAAGACGGGTCTGAGCCCCGTCGAGTGGTTCCAGATACCGCCGCACCAGGCGGTGTCGGTCGGGCTGGAGTTGGAGATGTAGCGCGGTCGGGGGTGCCGGCGGCGGAGGCCGCTCAGGCGTTCAGGCCGAACAACAGGCAGCTTCGCCCGGTCACGTCGTAGCGGTCGCCGATGTCGAAGGCTTCCTCCCGTGTGTCGTCCGGCACGTTGGTGTCGAACAGCAGACGCCAGTGCTTGCCCTCGGGGCTGTCGGGCAGGGTGAACGTCACGAGGTCGTGGTAGGCGTTGCACACCATCAGCAGGGTCGCGGCCGAACCGCGGCGGCGTATGCCGGTGGCCTGCGCGCGACCGTCCATCAGCATGCCGAAGCAGCGCATGTTGCCATCCTCCCAGTCGCCGGGCGACATCTCCTGGCCAGAGGCGTTGATCCAGGTGACGTCGCGCACCCCCAGTTCCTCGTTCATCTCGCCGGTCATGAACCGGCCGCGACGCAGGATCGGGTATTCGTGGCGCAGGCCGGTCAGCTTGCGCACGAAGCTGATCATCGTCGCACCCTTCTCGCCGATATCCCAATCCATCCAGGAGACGTCATTGTCCTGGCAGTACGCATTGTTGTTGCCGAGCTGGGTCCGCGCGAACTCGTCGCCCGCCAGGATCATCGGCGTGCCCTGGCTGAGCAGCAGCGTCGCCATCATGTTGCGCATCTGGCGGTTTCGCAGTTCGCAGATCGTCTCGTCGTCGGTCGGACCTTCGACGCCGTGGTTCCAGCTCCGGTTGCTGTCGGTGCCGTCGCGATTGTCCTCGCCGTTCGCGTCGTTGTGCTTCTCGTTGTAGCTGACGACGTCGTTGAGCGTAAAACCGTCATGCGCGGTCAGGAAGTTGACGCTGGCCCACGGCTTGCGGCCACGCCGGTTGAAGGCGTCCGACGATGCGCAGAGACGCGGCGCCAGAGCTTTCGGCGGCACGTCGCCCTTCCAGAAATCCCTGACGGTGTCGCGGAACTTGTCGTTCCACTCGGCCCAGCCGGGCGGGAAGCCGCCGACCTGGTAGCCGCCGGGGCCGCAATCCC
>CAXUNK010000152.1:0-7656 GCA_964252425.1 uncultured Acetobacteraceae bacterium | reverse complement strand
GCGCCGAGCGCCGCCAGCGAGAGGTCCGGCCGATGCAGCCAGACCGACAGCGTGACCGGGAGCGCCGCGGCCAGGCCCGCACGCACGCCTTCCGCGATGCTCACCGCGCGCAGGTCGAGCCCCAGCGGCAGCCGCGTCGGGTCGGCGCCGGGCGCGCGGGTGGTGCCGCGTGGGATCATGCTGACGAAGGCCACGACCCGAGATGGCCTCGAACGGCTTGCCTGTCACACATGGCAAGCCTCACACTTGCCGCATGCCTCGTTCCAGAACCCGACGCGCCCTCGCCTTGCTCGGCGGCCTCCTCGCCGTTGTCGTAATTTTCCTGGGCGCAGCGGCTGCCACGGCCTGGTCCACCCTGCCGCCGAAAAACCACACTCTGCGCATCCCCGGCCTGTCCGCCCAGGTCGATGTGGCGCTCGACAGCCACGGCGTGCCGCATATCAGCGCGGCCAGCGAGGCCGATGCGGCGGCGGCGCTCGGCTACCTGCATGCGCGCGACCGCATGTTCCAGATGGAGCTGATGCGCCGGCAGGCGGAGGGGCGCCTCTCCGAGCTCGCCGGGGCGCGCGCTGTCCGCGTTGACCGCATGGCCCGCATCTTCGGTCTCGCCCGGCATGCGGAGAGCACCTACGCGGCGCTCCCCCAGGACATCAAATCCGTGCTCGGCGCCTATACGCGCGGCGTGAACGCCTGGATCGACGAGCGCGGGCGCCGGTCCGCCCCGGAGTTCCTGGTGCTGGGCGCGCCCGAACCTTGGCGCCCGACGGATTGCCTGCTGTGGGCCGAGACGGTCTCGCTCTGGCTGTCGGACAATTACCGCACCGAGCTCGCCCGGGCGTCGCTGTTGCCGCACGTCAAGCTGGACAAGCTGCTGCAGCTTTGGCCCCCCACCGACGGCACGGCCCGGCCGGACGCCGTATCCGCCGTGCCAGGGACAGCAGTGAGGCACAGCCTGCTCGACCGCCTGCCCGCGTTCCCCGGCCCCTTCACCTTGCCGCAGGAAGCCTCCAACGCCTGGGCGGTCGATGCCACCCACACATCGACCGGCGCGCCGATGCTCGCCGGCGACCCCCACCTTGCGCTCGGTTTCCCGGCACTGTGGTATCTTGCCAGGATCGACACGCCGCAGGCCACCCTGGCCGGCGCCACGGCGCCAGGCGTGCCGTTCCTGATCATCGGCCGCACGCGGCAGATCGCCTGGACGTTCACCACCACCGGCATCGACACGCAGGACGTGTTCGTCGAAACGCCGCTGCCCGGCGGCCAGTACGCGACGCCCGACGGCCCGCGCGCCTACGAGACCCGTCAGGAGATCATCCAGGTCCGCGGCGCCCCGGACGTGCCGCTCACGGTGCGGGCCACGCGACACGGCCCGGTGATCGGCGGCCCGTTCCCCGACGATGGCGGCCAACCGGGCGACCCGGTGCTGGCCATCGCCGCCGCCCAGTTCCAGCTCGGCAGTCCCGCGCCCGGGCTCTACGCGCTCAACCATGCGCGCAGCGTGGCCGAAGCGGGCCAAGCGGCCGCCCTGATGACCGCGCCGATGCAGAACCTGACGGTGGCCGACCATGACGGGATCGCCTTGTTCACCACCGGCAAGGTTCCGCTGCGCCAGGGCGGCGACGCTCCGCTGCCGGTGTCGGGTGCGGACGGCCAGCACGACTGGACCGGCTTTGCCGCGGGCGAGGCGCTTCCCCATTTCCTGGCGCCGGCCAGCGGGCTGGTGGAAAACGCCAACGAACGCACTGCGCCTGCCGATTTCACGCCCGATCTCGGACGCGATTTCCCCGCCCCGATCCGGGCGCGTCGCATCCACGCCCTGCTGTCCTCGAAGCCGCGTTTCTCGATCGCCGATTTCACCGCCATGCAGGTCGATGACACGAGCGTGCTGGCGCAGGACCTGCTGCCCGTCTTCAGGTCGATGCCGCCGCAATCGGGCATCGCGGGCCGCGCGCAGGCCCTGCTCGCCGGCTGGGACGGGGCGATGGCCGCCGACCGGCCCGAACCGCTGATCTTCAACGCGGCGCTGCAGCTTTTCGTCGCCCGCACGCTGGCCGCCAACGGGATTCCGGAGGAGGATGCAGGCCCCTGGGGCGGCTTCGCCCTGTGGCTGCTGCAGGATCCGGCCGCCGGCGCGTGGTGCGAGGGCGGCTGCCCCGCCAGCCTGGCCCAAGCGCTGCGCGACGCGAGCGACGGGTTGGCCCAATCCTATGGCGGCACCCCGGATGAGTGGCGCTGGGGCAGCGTGCACCAGGCGGTGTTCGCCCACCCGCTGCTGGGTGCGCTGCCTTTGGTGGGCCGTCTGGCGACCGCCCGCATGCCGGTCGATGGCGACGACAGCACCCTGTTCCGCGGCGGCAACGGGACGCTCGGCCGCTTCGAGTCTTCGCACGGCGCGGCCTATCGCGGGGTGTACGACTTGGCCGATCTCGACCGCAGCCGGTTCGTAGTGACGCCGGGCCAGTCCGGCAATCTCCTCAGCGCGCATGCCTGGGATCTGCTGCCGCTCTGGGCGCATGGCGACACCATCACCCTGCCCCGATCGCCCGACCGGACCACCGCCACCATTACGCTGCAGCCGACCGCCTACTGACGACTGACAATTGGCAACTCACAACTGGCAACCATCCTGTGTTCCATGCATGATGGTCCGCCCGACGCCGGAGCACCCTTGGCCCAACGGATGACCTACAAGCCGCCCCGCAGGCCCAACATGTTCTACACCACCGCGCCGCTGCCCTGCCCCTACGTGGCCGGCCGGATCGAGCGCAAGGTCGTCACCGAGATTACCGGGCCGGACAGCGACACGCTGCATGACCGGCTCTCCCGCGCCGGGTTCCGGCGCAGCCACAACATCGCCTATGCCCCCGTCTGTCCGAACTGCTCGGCCTGCGTGCCGATACGGATCGACACGCGGCTGTTCGAGCCAGACAAGAGCCTCAAACGCGTGGCGCGCGCCAATGAGGGTGCGGAGGGGTTCGAGGTTCCGGCCCGCGCCACCGCCGAGCAGTTCGCGCTGTTCCAGCGCTATCAGCAGGCGCGTCATGGCGAGGGCGACATGGCGACGATGAGTTTCTACGATTACCGCGCGATGGTCGAGGACACGCCCATCGACACCGCGATGATCGAGTTCCGCGATCAGGACGACACGCTGGTGGGCGCGTGCCTGGCCGACCGGCTGGGCGACGGCCTGTCGGCCGTCTACAGCTTCTACGCGCCCGACCTGCCGCGCCGCTCGCTGGGCACCTACGCGATCCTGTGGCTGATCGAGCGTGCCAGGCTGCAGGACCTGCCCTACGTCTATCTCGGCTACTGGGTGCCGGAGAGCCAGAAGATGGCCTACAAGGCGCGCTTCCGCCCGAGCGAGATACTGGCCGGCGGAAGCTGGCGCATCCTGACCGACGCCGATCTGGGCGTGCATCGCCGCACCGGCACGCTGCTGGTACCGGAGACCGCCGACCTCGCGTGACCGGCGCGGACTTGTCTACGGGGTTCGGGCCGGAAGATGAGGTCCGAACAATATCAATCCTGCCCCGACAAGGCAGGTCGCCATCCCGATCAGATCCCACCTGTCGGGCCGGACCGCCTCCACACCCCACATCCACAGCACGGAGGCGGTGATATAGACGCCCCCATACGCGGCAAACGCCCGCCCCGCCGCCGCGCTGTCGATGCGTGTCAGCAGAAACGCGAACAGCGCAAGCGACACGCAGCCGGGCAACAGCCAGAGCGGTGACTTGCCGAGCCGAACCCACGCCCAGAATGCGAAACACCCGGCAATCTCGGCCAGGGCGGCTGTCGCGTAGATAACAATATCGGTCATATGCCCTCAATGACGATGCTCGCCGCATGGACGACCTGATCTTCCTCAGTCACCGCGTGCTTGCCCCGCCGAACAAGGGGGAGAAGATACGGGGGTGGCATATCACACGGCACCTGGCGGGGCGGTATCGGGTGCATTTCGGGTGCGTGGTGGACGATGCGGCGGACATGGCCAACGTGGCGGCTATGCGGGCGTTCTGCGCCAGCGTCGGGGCGTTTCGCATCGACCGGGGGGTGCAGAAGATGCGCGCCCTGCTGCGCGCCAGGCCGGGGCGGCCGTTGATGCCGGATTTCTATTTCTCTCAGGCGCTGCAACGCTGGTTCGATGCCACACGGACGCAGACGGGCGCGCGGACGACGTATATCTACTCGGTCGCCATGGCGCCGTATGCGCTGGCCGCGTCCGGCCGCAAGATTTTGGACGCGATCGACATCGATTCGGAGAAATGGGCGGAATACGCCACGACGTCGCGCTACCCCATGCGCGCGGTCTGGGCGCGGGAGGCGCGCAACCTGCTGCGCTACGAACGCCATGCGGCCGCGTCCTGCGACCAGACCCTGTTCGTCTCCGAACCCGAAGCGGCGCGATTCCGGGCGCTGGCGCCGGAGGTGGCCGGGAGGGTCATGGCGGTGGAAAATGGGGTCGATCTGGAGCGTTTTTCGCCCGAGCAGAAGTTCGACTGGCCGTTCGGTGACGATCGGGGACCGAACCTGGTGTTCACGGGGACCATGGATTACTGGCCCAACGCCGATGCGGTCGCCTGGTTCGCGCGCGAAACGTTGCCGATGCTGCAATCGAAATTTGCCGATCTCCGGTTCTGGATCGTGGGCGCCAACCCTGGGCCGGAGGTGCGCGCGCTGGCCGGGCTGCCGGGCGTGCACGTGACCGGCCGGGTGGAAGATGTGCGCCCCTACGTCGCGCACGCCGCCTGCGTGGTGTGTCCGCTGCGGATCGCGCGCGGCATACAGAACAAGGTGCTGGAGGCGATGGCGATGGGGCGCCCGGTGGTGGCGACCGGGCAGGCCTTCGAGGGCGTGCGCGCACGGGCCGGCACGGAATTGCTGGTGGCCGACGCGCCGGGCGAACTGGCGGATGCGGTGGGTGCGGTGCTGGAGGGGCGGCATTCGGGGCTGGGCAAGGCGGCGCGGGCAGCCATGGAACGCGGTTATGCCTGGGAGGAGGTGTTGCGGCGCCTTCCCATCTGAACGCAGGACGCGCTCAGCGAGACATCACCGATGCGCGCGTGCCGCATCGATGGCGGCGCGGCCGAACTGCAGTAGGGGAAGGCCCGCTTCTGCGAACGAGACCGCGTCGTCGATCAGCGCCGCGCTGTGCACGTGTTTTGGGGCGACCGGGCGTGAGACGACGAAGTTCTTCAGGCGCAACGTGTCGGCCAGCGGCGAGTCTTTGTGCGCTTCGAACCCTCGCGGCAGGCGCGCCAATTTGTCGTCCTGCGACAACTCGAGCTTGCCCGCCTTCAGCGCAGCCACCGTCCTGAGCCACTCCTTCTCCCGCGCCACCACCGCCTGACGCAGCGCCGCCAGATCGTCGGGCTCGGGTGCGTAGAAGCCCAGCGCCATGAAGGCACCTTGTGCACCGCCGATCTGGACGTAGAGGATGCCGGTGCCCTGCTTGCCGCCGTCCCGCGAAAGCACGCAGCTTGCGTTGGTCTTGTAAGGGCTCTTGTCGCGGGAGAAGCGCACGTCGCGGTTGATGCGGAACACCGAGCGTTTCGGGTCGCCGGTCAGCGGAATGCCGTGCGCCTCGCACGCGAAGGAGAGTGCGGAGACGAACGCCGCCATGGGCTGCCTGATATGCTGCTCATAAGTCGCGCGGTTGGTCTCGAACCACTCCCGGTTGTTGTTCTCGGCCAGGGCGGCCAGGAACGCGAGGCCCTCCCTGGCGAAACCGGTGAACGCGGCCGGTGTCACTGACGGACGACAGGCAGATCGACGAAGCTGCCGGCCGGTCCCGCATCGAACACCTTGATCGTCGCACGGCGATAATCCTGCGGCTTGGCAAAGAAGATGTTCTTCACGAAGCTCTGCGGGTTGCGGTCGTAGAGCGGGAACCAGCTCGACTGCACCTGCACCATCACGCGGTGACCGGGCAGGAAGACGTGGTTCGCGGTCGGCAGCGCGAACTTCAAGGTCTGGCGCTGGTCGGACGGCATGGCGGTGGGCTTGCTCGGATCGTCACGGTAGCGCGCACGAAGGATGTCGGCCGAGACCATCAGCTGGTAGCCGCCCATCTTCTCGTCGCGGCCCATCTCGTCTGGATAGACGTCGATCACCTTGACCACGAAATCGCCATCCGTGCCGGTGGTGGACGCCGACAAATTGGCGACCGGCTCACCGGCGATGTGCAGCGGCGCGGTCAGCACCGGCGAGGTGTAGCTCAGCACGTCCGTGCGGCTGCCGGCATCGCGCTGGTCGCTGGTCAGCCAGGTCTGCCATTCCTTCTCGCCCGCATCGCCCTCGATATGAATGGGCCGGGGCAAATAGGGCACGGGCTTGAACGGGTCGGAGACGTAGCTGTCGAAGCCGGGCACCGCGGCGGGCGGCGCGGTCGGGCCCAGCCGCCCGCCCGGTTGCAGGTACATGGGCACGCGATCGATCTGGCAGCCGGAGGCGCATCCGGACGGCCAGGATTTCAGCGAGCGCCAGGCATTCGTCCCCGTCTCGTACGCCGCAACCTGCGGAATGTTCAGCGGTGGCGCGTCATCTTTCAGGAAATGGTCGAAAAACGGCTTCAGCAGCTCGTGCCGGAAATACGCCGCCGTGTCGCTGCCGAAGGCGATGTTGCCGACGGCGCTGCCGTTCAATCGTTCCTGGTGGTGGAACCAGGGGCCCATCACCAGGAAGACTTTCCCGTCCGTATCCTTGAGCTTGATCGCCTTCCACACGGCGATGTTGCCGTAGATATCCTCCTGGTCCCACAGGCTGTGCACCAGCATGGTCGGCACGCTCACCGGTTCGCGCGCCAGCAACTTGTCGATCGCCTGGTCCTGCCAGAACGCATCGTAGGCAGGATGGCTCAGCAGCTTTCCGGCGAACCCCACCTGGCCCAGGCCATGCAGGCGTGCCATGTCGGCGGCCGATCCGGCCTGCAGCCACGTATCGTAATCGTCGTAGAAATCCGACCACCATTTCAGCCCGCTATCCCGCGTGGCTTCCTGGTCGTGCGCGTAGACGAAACTGTCCTGGCGGAAGGCGCCGTTGTGGAACCAGTCGTCGCCGCGCCAGCCATCCACCATCGCGTTGATCGGCACCACCGCGCGCAATGCCGGGTGCGGATGGAACAGCCCCATCAGCGTCGTGAACCCGTCATACGAAATGCCAAGCATGCCGACACGGCCGTTGCTTTCGGGCACGTTGTGCACGAGCCACTCGATCGTGTCGTACGTGTCGGTCGAGTGGTCCACCTGCGTCGGGTTCAACGGGCCGCGCAGCGGGCGGGTCATGACGTAGTCGCCTTCGGACCCATACTTGCCGCGCACATCCTGCATCACCCGGATGTAGTTGTCCTGGGTGACCAGCTCGTCGGCCAGGTCGTTGCTGTCCATCACCGTGGACAGATGCGCGCTGCTGGCATCGCCGAAGCGCGACGTCGCGCCGTACGGGGTGCGCGTCAGCAGGATCGGCGCGCGGTTGGCGCCGCGCGGGATGTAGATGACGGTGTGCAGGTGCACGCCGTCGCGCATGGCGATCATCACCTCGCGCCGCGTGTAGTCGAAACGGTCGGTGTGCGGGACGAAATTATGGGCCAGTTCGCTGTCCAGCGCCGGCGGCGCGGGCGGCGCGGCTGGGGTCGCCGGCGGCATCTGGGCCGCG
>CAXUNK010000151.1:0-7683 GCA_964252425.1 uncultured Acetobacteraceae bacterium | reverse complement strand
GCGCGGGTCCGCGCCGCGCGGCGGGCCCGCCCCGTCCACCCCCCCCCGCGGGGGGGGGGCGCGGGCCCGCGCCACGACATGGGCATGCCGGCGTTGGTCCTCGCCCAAAATATCCCTGGTGCCGCGAACGGGCTGCAGCGCTTCCACGTATGTCCCTCGGAAAGGGACTGGCACTTAGCATCTTCACGGCCCAGCGCCAGTCCCGCCCCGGCGCGGGGGCGCTCGACTCATGCCGGCGGGCTTAATGAGTGACACTCGAAGAAAGCAGTCCTTTTTTGAAAAAAAGGACCAAAAAACTTCTGTTTCCTACGCCTGCGGTGATGCTCGCGCAGGTTCTGCCAGTAGCGCTCTGGCAGAACTGTCGCGAGCCGTAGTGCAGGCGAATGAGCAGAAGCTTTTTGCTTCTTTTTCTCGAAAAAGAAGGCCCTTTCTTCTACGATATGTCAGCCTCAGGCCGATTAATCAGAAGGTGGATTGCAGGTCCAACTGGAACACCTGGTTTCCGTCCGGCGGACCGGAGACGACCTGGGCGGTGAAGTAGCGCAGCGACAGGAAGGTGTCGCGCGCAACGCCCAGGCTGCCGGTCAGGATGTAGCCTTTCGCGTTGGTGCCGCCCAGGTGGAAATCCGAATCGGTGATCGAATCGAGCGTCGCGTCGGTTTCCAGGTATTTGTAGGCGGCGGTGACGTTCCAATCCCAGCGCTTATGGATATCCAGGTTGCCGACCGTCGCCTTCAGCAGATAGGCCGTGTCGCCGCCCTGGTACAGCCCCTTACTGCCGATGTTGTTCACCGGGCCGATGAAGCCGGGCAGAACAGGCCCGTGATCCAGGATCGCCGTCCGGTTATAAGCCAGGTTCTTGAGGTATTCGCCTTCGATCAGCACGTCGATCGGGTGATAGCTCGTGATCTCCACGCGCGGGTGCACCTCAAGCACCGCAAAGCGTGACGCCAGGCCGTAATACTCCGGGGCCACCGGCCCCGCCGGTATCTGCCCCGCCAACTGGATATCGCGTATGGCATAGACGGTGTTGCCGAATTGCTGAAACGGAAAGCGCGTATCGTCGGTACTGCAGTTGAACACGGCGCCGACCTGTTCGATGCAGGGTTTGGAGACCGCACCCTGCACGCCGTTGAAGTCGAAGAAGCCGACACCGAGCTTGGCGGCGAGGTTCGGTCTGGCCTGCCATTTTGCGCCGCCTTGGATCGCCAGAAGATAGGCGTTCGCACTGCCGTATTTATTGAAGTTGGTGGTGGAGAAGTCGAACGCCGTGTTCAGGATGGGAAACACGCCCGCGTTGAGGAAGCCGCCGACCGTGTCCGATATCTTCGGTGTGTACTGGGCGGCCAGACCATCGAAGCCGAGCTCGCTGTAGAAAAACAGGTCGGTTGTGAAAAACGGGTTGTTCTCGCGTCCGGCAAGCAGCGTCACGTCGGGGCGCGGCTGATAGGTGAAGTAGGCGCGATCGATGAACGCGTTGTATTTGGAGAAGTCGCCAGGCGAGCCCTGAGTCTGGTTGGGGGAGACCGGACCGTTATCGGCGCCGGTCGTCACCCGGAAATCGGCCGTCAGACCGTCATCGATGATCGCCTGCACGCCGACCCGCGCGCGCACGCGCGGCCGGTCGCGGTCCTCGGTGGTGTTGAGCAACGGCGGGTTGCCGACAGCTATAGCACCGTTCGAGCCGAAATTGTACTGGTCGAACGCGCTGCCGGTGTTGATCGCCGCGAAGTTGATGAACTGGTTGTAGTTGCCGCGATCGAACGAGTCCCGCTCGTAGCGCACGCGCAGATCGCCGTAGAGCCGGAACCGCCGCGTCCAGTCCGGGATGATTCCGGGCGCCGCCCAGCCTTCCTGCTGCGATTCGGTCAGCACCTGCGCGCGCACCTCGTCGGCGATCTGCTTGCGCACGAATTGCGGCACGTAGGTGACGCGTATCTCGCCCTCGCGCGCCGGTGGCGGCGCTGCCTCATCGGCCGCACGGGCGCGGCGCGGCGCATGCGCCGGCGCCTCTGTCTGGCGCAGCAGCTCGTGCGCCTGACGCGGCGTCACGATCTTCTTCTGCACCAGCAGGTCGAGCAGCCGCGACATCTTGTCGTCGGCGTCGGCGTCCGCTTGGGCAGGAGCGATCAGCATCAGCTGAGCCGCCGCCAGCAGGGGCGCCGAGACAACATATCGCAGCAGACGCGATCGAAACACAGACGTCATCAGGCTCATCCGATCATACACACGCATACGCCCCAGGTCGGATGCGTCCCCCCAGTGCCCGCGCGAGGCGGGGTGCCAATAGCATTCGGGTCAACCCGCGTCCCGGCAGGTGTGTGACAAAACGATGAAACCTGCGGCAGCCGCGCATCGGCATTGCCGTCATATGGTGCGGCAAGCACGCCGGGCGTCTTCCAAAGGCCGAACGAAGCAGGCGCACGTCGGATCAGGCCGGAACCGCCTGTTACTAGGATGACACGATTTACCGCGGAAACCGCTTGCGGGCAAATACCCTAGTTGACGTGTATGGTTCTGATGCGTCTTTTGGGCCGGCACTGTGGTGACCCGGCGGGGGCGACTGTGGCGTAGCTGCAACGGCTTGGTAAATGCCTCTTGCGGTTGCGAGACGTGGCCTTCAGGACTGCCACAAACATCATGTTGCCGGCGCACAGCCAAGTGCGCCCGGTCAAGAAGCGGAGTAACGTCGATGCCAGCCAGCCAGCCTCGCGCGGCCCTGCTCGTGGCTACAGCCTTGTCTTTGACGGTGGCTGCGCGCGCGGCGCATGCAGACCCGGCCGACAGCACTCGCCTGACCTCGATCGAGCGGCAGATCGGCGCGCTGCAAAGCGAGTTGCGCCGGATGAAGGCCGATCTGGCCGAACGCAACCGGGAAGTGCGCGCCGCCCGCGAGCAGGCCGCTGCCGCCCGCGCGACGCCGCCCGTCACGCAAGTCACGCCGGTGATGCCGCAAATCCCTGCCGGATACGCGCTGGTTCCGGCCTCGCCCGGTTCGGCTCCCGGATCGGTCGTCCTCGCGCGGGCGGAGCCGCCCCCGCCGGCGCTGCCGATGGGCACGTTCCGGGTCGGTGCCGTGGACGTCCAGCTCGGCGGATATCTGGACGTGTCCTCGATCTTCCGTTCGCGCAACGAGGTCACCGATCTCTCGTCAAACTGGAACACCGGCATACCGCTTCGGTACAGCCCGCTGTACCACGAGACGGAATTCCGCGAGACGGCGCGCTCAACTCGGTTGAGCGGCACCTTGACCGCGCACCCCGACGAGGACACGGTGTTGAAGGGGTTTGTCGCCACCGATTTCCAGGGGGCCAGTCCCACCTCCAACTCCGTCCAGTCGAACGGCTATGTGCTGCGCATGCGTGAGGCTTTCGCGACGTATGACCGCAAGGATCTGGGCTTCGGCATCCTCGGCGGCCAGACCTTCTCTCTGGCAACGATGAACCAGATCGGCATCGATCCGTTCCGTCCGGACCTGCCGGTCACCATCGACCAGAACTATAATCCCGGCTTCGTCTATACCCGCCAGCCGCAAATCCGGTTCGTGAAATCCTTTGCCAACAACCAGTACTGGGTGGCCGCCTCGTTCGAGAGCCCGCAGACATCCTACAGCAACACCACGATCCCGAGCGCGCTCGGCACGCTCAACACCGCCAATCCCGGCATCGGCGGACTGGCCACCGGAAGCAACTCCGGCACTACGGTCTGCACCGCAGTGACGACCACGACCAAGACAACGATCGTGGGCGGAAAAGCAACCTCCACCTCCACCTCCACCTGCACGTCGGCGACCGTGGCCGGCACCGGCAATTTCAGCAACGACGTGGCGCCCGACGGCATCATCAAATTCGTCGCCGATTACGATTTCGTCCACCTCGAGGCGCTGGCGCTCGGCCGCATTATGCACGACCGGCTAAGTCAGCTTGGCACCGGCGAGAGCAACACGCGCATCGCCGGCAGCGTCGGCGGTGGTGCGATCTTCCACATAATACCGAAGAAGTTCGATGCGCAGGTCAGCGGACTGTGGGGCGAGGGTATTGGCCGCTACGGCGCAGCACAGCTCCCCGATGCCACGATCGATTCGCGCGGCCGCCCGGAACCGCTGCCAGAGTGGGTCGCGCTGGTGGGTCTGGTCGGACATCCCAGCAAACAGGTGGACGTGTACGGCTATCTCGGCACCGAGCAGATCAGCTCGCGTTCCTACAACACCGACATCGCCGGCAAGATCACGTCCTACGGCTACGGCAACCCGCTGTATAACAACACCGGATGCGAGACCGAGCTGTCGCCTGCCTCGACCTGCGTTGCCAACACCTCGGGCATCGTCGGCGGCACGGTCGGCGGCTACTGGAAGTTTGCCAAGGGTTCGTTCGGGACCATGCAGGTCGGCGCGGAATACGCCTACACGCATCGCTCCATCTTCCAGGGCCTCGGCCGCACGCCGCAGACCGACGAGAACACCGTTATACTCAGCTTCCGCTACTACCCGTTCCAGTGATGGCGGTCGGCTTTTAGGCTGACATAGCGTCGGAGGAAGGAAGGCCTTCTTTTTCGAGAAAAAGAAGCAAAAAGCTTCTGCTCGTTCGCCTGCACTGCGGTTCGCAACAGTTCTGCCAGAGCGGTTCTGGCAGAACGTGCGCGAGCACTCAGCTTTTCGAGTCGAAGCCGGCCACCGCATGCGGCACGTAATGCTCGTCCAGCGCCGCCCGCTCCTCCTCGCTCAGCATGATATCCAGCGCCGCCATAGCATCGTCCAGATGGTGCGGCTTGCTGGCGCCGATGATGGGTGCCGTGACACCTGGGCGCGACAGCACCCAGGCAAGCGCCACCGAGGCCATCTTCAGGCCGCGCGCCTCGGCCACGCGCTGCACGGCGTCCACCACGCGCCGGTCGGCCGCCTCCGTGTGCTGATAAAGCGTGCGTCCGAACTGGTCGGTCTCGGCGCGCCTGGTCGCCGGTTCGTCGCTCCAGGGGCGGGCCAGCCGGCCGCGCGCCAGCGGACTCCAGGGGATCACACCCACGCCCTCCGCCAGACACAGCGCCATCATCTCCCGCTCCTCCTCGCGGTAGAGCAGGTTGAGGTGGTTCTGCATGGACACGAAGCGCGTCCAGCCATGCAGCCGGGCGACGTAGAGCGCGCGGCAGAACTGCCAGGCATGCATCGAGGAGGCGCCGAGGTAGCGCACCTTTCCAGCCCGAACGAGATCGTGCAGCGCTTCCAGCGTCTCCTCGATCGGCGTCTCGGGGTCGAAGCGATGGATCTGGTAGAGATCGACGTAGTCCATGCCGAGCCGCGTCAGGCTCGCGTCGATCTCGGCGAAGATCGCCTTGCGCGACAGGCCGCGCCCGTTGGGGTCGCCGCGCATCTGGCCGTGCACCTTGGTTGCGATCACCAGGCTCTCGCGCGGCACGTGGCGCAGCGCACGGCCCAGTATCTCCTCGCTGGAGCCGGCCGAATAGACGTTGGCGGTGTCGAAGAAGTTGATGCCGAGCGCCAGCGCCCGCTCGATGAACGGGATGCTGTCCGCCTCGGGCAGCGTCCATTCATGCGTGCCGCGGCCCGGCTCCCCGTATGTCATGCAGCCGAGCGCCAGGCGCGACACTTTCAGGCCGGTCCGTCCCAGGTTTCGATACTCCATCGCTCCGCCTCCTTGCTTGTCGTGAACAGTCCAGGAACGTCGCTTGTGGCGTCCGGCTCCCCGCGCTACCAGTCTGCCCGACGCCTCACCTTCGCCGGAGCCGAACCTATGCCCGCCTCCTCGCATGAGTGGTTCCGCCCCAAACTCGAGTCGCTGCTGAGCGAGGCGGACGCGGCCGGGTACCCGCGCGACCTCTCCGTGGCGGTGATCACCGACCTGGTCAACGGCCCGCTCGGCGCGCCGGTGCCGCCACCTTCGGAGGACAATCCCAACCAGGACATCGGCGAGCCCGGCTACATGGCGACCGACGCCACCGGCGCGCATCCATCCTTGGCCGATGAGCCGGGCGAGCCGGTCGGAAGCCCGCTCGATCATTTGGGACGACGTGGCGGCGGCTTTGGAGGCTCACGCTTCTGAAACGACCATCTCTTATTTGATACTTGACCGTATCAAAATCTGGGAATAGACAGCCCTCCAGCTTCGTATCTGGAGGATGATCGTGAACACGCTTTTCGGCGCGCTTTGATCGCAGCGTCCCTGGTCCTGGGCGCGTCGGCAAGCCGCGCGGCCGTCATCAACGACGTCGAGCTCTACGGGGAGAGTGTCACGTTCGGGAACGACGCGTTCTCCACACAAAACGGCCTGGCCGGGCAGAGCGGCCTGGCGCGCGAGATCATCCTGACGGCCAGCGGCGGCAACATCATCGACGCCTGGTGCATGGATCTGTTCCACGACATCTATGCCGGCGGTGGACAGAGCCTGACCTATAACGGCGTCAATCTGCTGGGTGCGAGCAACGGTGATGGCGGGTATCTGACGCCGATCCAGGCCCAGTATATCGCCGGCCTGGTCGAGTATGGAGACCGGATCGTGGCCGGCGGCGCCAGCACCGATCAGGCGGCCGGCGTGCAGATGGCGATCTGGGCCACGGAATATGCCGGCCTGACCTTTGCGGGGCCGAGTGCGGCGCTGGCCGCCGAGCAGGCGGATCTGGCGCTGGAGCCATATCTTGGCGGGCGGGCGGAAAGCCTGGTCAGCCTGACCGGGACGCAGCAGCTCACTGCCGACACCAACCAGATACCCGAGCCGGCGAGCTTCGGGCTGACGGGCGTGGGCCTGCTCGGGCTGTTTCTGGTCCGCAGGCGGCGTCCGGCCGGGCGCTGCTGATACCGCACGCTCCATCCACCATGACCAGGGAAACGCACGCGGCAGGGGTCCGCGCCGCATCCGACCGTTCGGCTGCCACGTAGGGAAAGGGAGGACTTCCGTGACGCTGCACGCCCGGTTGGAGCTTCTCATGCCTGACCCGACACTGTCCGCGCCCGTGTGGTTGGCCGAAGACGCGCCCCGCGCCGCCATGTGCGACGTCCGGCAAGGCCGCCGTCAAGGCGATACGGAGTGGCTGGTCATCCGCGCAACGGACGAGGGCGGCGAGGAGGTGATGCGTTACGCGTCCGAGGCCGAAGCCCGGGCGGCGGCCGAAACCTGCGTCTTGGCGGATACCGAGGCGTCCGCCACCCAAGCCAGGCAGGGCCCGGTCAGGATGATCGAACTCCTCCTGCACAAACCGAAATGGTGGCGCTGAATACAACGCACCCCATCCACACGCCGGCGCCGCACGGATACGTTTCGATCCACAATAGAACAAGAGGCTGGTGCCGGGTGAGGGGATTGAACCCCCGACCTTCGGTTTACAAAACCGCTGCACTACCGCTGTGCTAACCCGGCCAGCCCCGCGCGCCCGGTGGCCAGGGCGCCGCATCTTTTACCGTGAGGCATTCGGCTTGCGCAAACGTCTTTGCGGGGGTCAGGGGACCGGCACGTCGCCGCCTGCGGCGCGCGGCCTCAGGGTCACCGCCTGTTCGGCGGCCACCTGCCAGGCCGCGCCGTCCCAGACCCGGTGCTCGATCACCGTGCCCCCGTCAGCCGCGACGCACACCACATTGTAGGCGTTCGGCTCGCCGCGCAGCCGCACGCTGGTGGCCGACCCGCCCTGCAGCACCAGGGGCGCCGGCTCTTCCGGGGCGCTCAGCCTGGCATAGCT
>CAXUNK010000150.1:0-7686 GCA_964252425.1 uncultured Acetobacteraceae bacterium | reverse complement strand
GTTCGGGGCGGGGGCGTTCTGGCCTATGGCGGGGTTGTGCGCTTTGGGGTTGCCGTTGGCTTTGGGGTTGCGTGGGGACAAGAAGTAAGCAAGACTCTTCTTTTCTGAAGAAAAGAAGCAAAAGACTTTTGCTTGTTAGCCTTTGGCTACTGCTGCTACTTCGCTGGCGAAGTCACCGCCTGTGGGTTTGTCTATGCCTTCGCCCAGGGTGAAGCGGGCGAAGGCGGCGAGTTTGCCTCCGGCTTTTTCGACCACGGCGCGGACGCGGCTTTCGCCGTCATGCACCCACACCTGCTCCAGCAGGACGACTTCCTCGTAGTATTTGCGTATGCGGCCCTCGATCATCTTGGCGATCACCGCGTCCGGCTTGCCGCTGGCGCGGGCCTGCTCGGTCAGCACGGCGCGTTCGCGCTCCAGGGCCGCGGGATCGACGGCGTCGATGTCGAGCGCGTCGGGGCGGGTTGCGGCCACGTGCATTCCGATCTGGCGGCCCAGCGTCTCCAGCCCGTCGAGCTCGGACTGGGCCTCGAGCGCCACCAGCACGCCGATCTTCCCCAGGCCGGGTTTGAGCGCGTTGTGCATGTAGGTGGCGACAACGCCGGAGGGCACGCTGAGCACGCGGGCGCGGCGTATGGTCATGTTCTCGCCGATGGTGGCCACCATGTGGGTCAGTTCCTCGCCCACATTGCGCTCGCCGCCGGGGAACGGGGCGGCGCGCAGCGCCTCCACATCCTCGCCCACATCGAGGGCGATCTTGGCGAGGGTTTCGACGAAGGCCTGGAACGTCTCGTTGCGTGCCACGAAATCGGTCTCGGCGTTGACCTCGACCATGGCTGCGCGGTTCTTGGCCGAGACGACGCCGACCAGGCCTTCGGCGGCGACGCGGCCCGACTTCTTCGCGGCCTGGCTCAGACCCTTCTTGCGCAGCCAATCGACCGCGGCTTCCAGATCGCCATCCGTCTCGGTCAGAGCACGCTTGCAGTCCATCATGCCCGCGCCGGTCTGCTCGCGCAGGGTCTTGACCAGCGCCGCGGTAATCTCAGCCATCAAGGCTCTCCATAACCAAAAGTCTTTTGCTTCTTTTCTTCAGAAAAGAAGCGCGTGCTTCGTTTCAGCTGGCGGGAGCCGGGTCCGGCTGCGTGGCGAGCAGCGCCGCCTCCAGATCCGGGTCGGCCACGTCCGGCTCGGCTTCCGCAAGCGCCAGGCCGCGATGCGGCGCGGGCTCGTGGCTGGGCAGCAGCGCCTCGGGCAGCTCCTCGGCGGCGCCGATATCGGTGCCGGAGGCCTGCAGCTCCTGGCTGATGCCGTCCAGCACGGCGCCGGCGATCAGGTCGCAGTAAAGCGTAATGGCGCGAATCGCGTCGTCATTGCCGGGGATCGGGTAGGTGATGCCCTCGGGGTCCGAATTGCTGTCCAGCACGGCGATGACCGGGATGCCGAGCTTGTTGGCTTCCTCGACGGCCAGCTTTTCCTTGTTGGTGTCGATGATGAACAGGATGTCGGGCAGGCCGCCCATCTCCTTGATGCCGCCCAGGCTGCGCTCCAGCTTGTCGCGGTCGCGGGTCATCTCGAGGACCTCTTTCTTGGTGAGGCCCTGTGTGTCGCCGCCCAGCATCTCGTCGATCTGGCGCAGGCGCTTGATGCTGCCGGTGATGGTCTTCCAGTTGGTGAGCATGCCGCCCAGCCAGCGGTGGTTCACGTAGTACTGGCCGCATTTCTTGGCGCTGTCGGCCACGTATTCGGCGGCCGCCCGCTTGGTGCCCACGAACAGCACGCGGCCGCCGCCGGCGGTGATGTCGCGCACGGCGCGCAGTGCCCTGTCCAGCATGGGGACGGTCTGCTGCAGGTCGATGATGTGGACCTGGTTGCGCACGCCGAACAGGAACGGCGACATGCGCGGGTTCCAGCGGCGCGTGTGGTGGCCGAAGTGCACGCCGGCCTCGAGGAGCTGGCGGAGCGAGAAATCTGGCATCGCCATGGTATGGCGGGTCCTTTCCTGTGGACGGGAATCCGGTTGAGCCTCCGCGGGGAATGCCTCTCGGCACCGGACTTCTCAGGGTCGCCCCCAGGAAAGTGCCCCGCGTGTGAATTTGCCGCGGGCGTGGGCCCCCGGCGCGCGGCATATGGCCGATCGGGGCAGGTTTGACAAGCTGGGGCGTGGGGGCGGTCCGCGGGGTGGGCGACGGCGGGCCGCGCGACACAGTGCAGGATGAGTTTCACGGGCACACTCTACTCGTGATTGTGAGTCAGTATTGAAGCGCACGCGAGCACTGAAAATTTTTCGATTTTGCTATTGTTACGCGGCTCGACTGTTGTTAAGGATTTGTAGTCAGAGGGTCAGCAATGCCGTCCAAATCAACCCTGTTCGCGATGCTGATGAGCGGTGCGGCGGCGTGCGCTCTGCCCGCGTCCGGGCTGGCCGGGACCTATCCTCCGCCTGCGCTGACCAACGGCGCCTATCCCAACCCGGGATTGATCATCACCTTCAATGCGGATGGGAGCGTGACGGCGACGGGGACAGGCAATCCGTATGCAGTCGCCGACGAGTATATCGAAATC
Source organism: uncultured Acetobacteraceae bacterium (assembly GCA_964252425.1). Classification (GTDB taxonomy): domain Bacteria; phylum Pseudomonadota; class Alphaproteobacteria; order Acetobacterales; family Acetobacteraceae; genus BOG-908. The sequence continues at coordinate 5,127 of CAXUNK010000150.1, read as the reverse complement.
ATCAACGACCGGCCGGGCAACCTCACCGCGCTGAACCTGGCGACGCCGGGAGGCGCCGAGGCCGGGATCTTCGCGTTCGAGGGCCGAGGCATCGACTATTTCGGCGGCGGGTGGAATGCCCGCGACACCACCGGCTTCGGCGGGGCGGATGCCTATTTCACCAACATATCGTCCACCAGGACGACCGGCACGGTCGATTTCATCGGCAACGGGATCGATGGCGGTGGGGGCGAGGGGTATTTCTCGGTGCGCGGCATGATCGACGTCGACGCGATCGTCTCGCCGATCGAGGAGCCTGCCAGCATGGCGATGCTTGGGATCGGGCTGGCTGGTCTGCTGGTGGTGCGGCGCAGGACGTCCTGACGCCAGGACGTCCTGCGCGCGCGGTTGCGCCATGAAACGCCACGTCGATACCGTCGGGCCTGGACCTGGGTCAGGCTGACTGTTTCAGCCCGAACCCGGTCTGCTTCCGTTTCTGTGAGCAGCAGCATTCAGACTGTTTCTAGTCTGGATGATGCTGCGCTAAGCGTTTCATGGCTGAATTCCGGTCGCCCTGCTTCGGTTGAGTGTCGGCGCGGCGTGATCGTCATTCAACGCCATGGCGCCATCAGCCGGCAGGCGGGCGCGGGCTGCGTGCCCGCTGTCGTGCCGCTCTTCTGCGTCGTTCCAGCCAGGGCCTTCCACACCGACTCCACCTTGGTGAGGATGCTGTGTGCGCACGCGATCGTAGTCTAGACGGCATCGCCGGGCGCGTTCTACTTTAGATTGTCCCGTCTCCTTTGAACACACCTGATGTATAAATGTAATCAGGCGATTTTTTGTTGTTTCGTCGACAGCAGTCGTGTTATCGGAGACTGAAACGAAGGGAGTCGATCATGTCGTTCAAGTCAGTCTTGCTTACAGCCGTATTCGGTTTGTCGATGACGTGCGCGGCGCAGGCTGACACGTTTCCACCGCCCATGCTGGACAATGGTGCCAACCCGAACCCGGGGATCATCATCACGTTCAACGCGAACGGCAGCATCACGACGAGTGGGACGGACACTCCGTACGTGACGGAAGACGAGTATATCGAAATCGTCAACAACACGTCGAGCAACATCAAGTCGCTGAACCTGGTGACCCCGACCGGCGCCCCGATCGGCATATTCGCCTTCGACAGTGACGGCATCGACAACTATGGCGGCGGCACCAACGCGCTCGACCACACCGGATACGGTGGCGGCGATGCCTACTTCACGAACATTTCTCCCGGCGATCTGACCGGCACCGTCAATTTCCTGGGGACGGGCATCAATGGCGCCGGTGGCGAGGGGTATTTCTCGCTCGAAGGTATCATCGCGCTCAATCAGGGTATCATCCAAACGCCGGAACCGGCCAGTATCGCCATTTTGGGAATGGGCCTGGCCGGGCTGACGCTCATGCGGCGGCGCAAGGCATCCATGCTGTAGGGTTCGACGGAAGACGGATCGACTCCCGATGCGGATCTGACCTTTTGCAGAGAGGCCTTTTGCGGAAAGGCCTCTCTGCGAAAGCGGGGCAGGCTTGAACGTCGTGCGGAGCTGCACTCAGGGTAATCCGGTGAGATCGTCCGTCTCGGCGTGAAACAAAGCGTCGAACGGCGCCAGCAGCCGAGTATAATTCCGGCGGCGCCCGGCCGATGAGCGGAAGATGGGCTGCCGTGCCTGCCAGACACTCGCCGTCCGCACCGTGCGCGTGTTGCGCTCAGGATAGAGACACCCGTCCTCCCACTCCAATCCGCAGAAGGCGAGCAGCCGTTCCATCTGCGGACGCGGGTCTTGCACCAGAGCTTCGTAGTCGAGATCCATGAACCGGTCGGCAGGCAGCAACGCACGCATCCGCGCCATCACGCGCTGATATTGTCGATAGTAGAACAGCAGATCGTCCTTGGCGTGCGAGAACAAGGGTTGCGGCGCCAGGTCGGCCAGCATGATGGAGAGGGCGTTGTCGGCCGGATGCCGACGGCAATGGACGATGCGCGCGTTGGGGAAGGTCGCATGCGCAAGCGCGCTCCACATGAAGTTGAATGGGTTCTTGTCCACGACACGCAACGACGTGCGGGAGACAGCGCGCAATCGTTCCAGGTAGGATGCGGCTACCGCGTCCAGATCGAGGCGGTCATCCGGCTTGGCGAGGAAATCGCGGCCGCGGGCCTCCCAGAAATGCACCTCGCCGCCACCGGCGACCTCGCTGTGGCTCGACAGGATCTGTTCGACGAGCGTCGTCCCGCTCCGCGGCATTCCGAGCACCAGGATCGGCACGTCGGAGCGGTGGCCGGAAGCGGCGCGGCGGGCCAGCCAGTCGGGCGTGCATCGGCCCAATATCTGATCCACTAGGGCGACCAGCGCGGGCCGATCGATGGGGAACTGGCTGGCGTGCAGGTTGCTCGCCGTCTCCAGCTTCTCGGCGGCTTCGGCATAGGCGCCGATGTCGTCCAGAGCCTTGGCCCAGGCCAGGTACAGGCGTGCGCGCACGATGGGGGTGTGCCTGCCCCTCGACGCCGCCTGAAGGCGCGCGAACAGGCCTGTATCGGCCGAGGTGATGCGTCGTGTCTGCACCAGGTCGTAATACAGCGCGACCTGCCCGGGGTTGCGGGTCAGCGCGTCGTCCAGGAGCGCCTCGGCCGCGGCGAAGCGGCCACGAGCGCTCTCGATATAGGCGAGCAGCCCGAGCGCGCTTGCGACATTCGGGCCGGCCGTGACGATCTGCCTGAGCTGCGTTTCGGCGCCGTCCAGATCCTGTTCCAGCAAGGCGGCCCGTGCGCGGTACATGCCCGCCTGTGTCGCATCTGCGCTGCGGCGTGCGGCCTCACGATAGATGATGACGGCATCGAGACGTTTGCCGGCCAGATGGCGCAGCACGGCGAGGCGGGCATGCGCCTCGGCGATTTCGGGCGCCAAGCGTATCGCGCGCTGATAGGATATCTCCGCCTCGCCGGCGGGCCGGGCAAGCGCCTCGAGCGCCAGCCCGCGGCGGAAATGCGCGTGCCCGAAATTGGGGTCCATTGCGATGGCACGATCAAGATGAGGCAGCGCTGCCTCGGGCGCGCCGAGCTGCAGGTACGCGAGTCCGATATCGTGGCGGATATGCGCGTTCCGCGGTGCGAGCTTGGAAGCCTGCATCAGAACCGGAACGGTCTCGGCGAGGCGGCCGGCCTGTCGCAGCATCGTTGCGTGGCGCAGCAACGACGTCAGTTTCGGCGCGAAATGTCGTTCGGCTCCGGGCATGCTGACGTTCGCCGATCGTATATCCTGTACGACCGCTCGAACAAGACGGCGTTTTCCCTTTGAAGCAAAGGACCGGTGGATTCGAGTTTCGGAGCGAACATCCGGGCGAACGCGGCGGCTGCCTTCGACACGCGAGTGCCATTCAACCGTTCGGCCTGTTCAAGGCCAAGTCGCGCGCGGAGCGTGTTCGTTTGGACTATCGAGTTTCTCTTGGCAGAGAAAACCGGGCGGCGCCGTGCCACCCGGTCTGGCGTCTACTTGTTCAATGCGTCGCGGGCTGTGTCCTTGACGCCGCCGACGGCGTTCTCGACTTTGCCGCCGGCTTTTTCCGCCGCACCCTCAGCTTCGGTCTTCTTGTCGCCGGTGAGCTTGCCGAAGCCCTCCTTGACTGCACCCTCGGCCTGGTGCAGCGCGCCCGTCACGCGATTCTCGTCAACCATGGTGGTCTCCTTCCGTGTAGCCTGGGATCAAAACGACTACCGGCGGCCCGGGTTGCGTGCAGGCTGGGCCGCGCCCCACGCGCCGGTCAGGCGCGCAGGATGGAGCGGCCGGCGTAGAGGGCGGAGGCGCCGAGTTCGGCCTCGATGCGCATGAGCTGGTTGTATTTGGCGGTGCGGTCGCTTCGGCTGAGCGAGCCGGTCTTGATCTGGCCGCAATTGGTGGCCACGGCCAGGTCGGCGATGACGGTATCCTCCGTCTCGCCCGAGCGGTGGCTCATGACCGCGGTGTAGCCGGCGCGCTGCGCCATCTGCACCGCTTCCAGCGTTTCGGTCAGCGTGCCGATCTGGTTGACCTTGACCAGGATGGAGTTGCCGATGCCCTCGGTGATGCCGCGCGCCAGACGCTCCGGGTTGGTGACGAACAGGTCGTCGCCCACGAGCTGCACGCGGCCGCCGAGCCGGGCGGTGAGTTCGCGCCAGCCCTCCCAATCGTCCTCGGCGCAGCCATCCTCGATGGAGACGATCGGGTAGCGGCCGCAGAGTTCCTCGAGGTAGGCGACCATGCCCGGGGCGTCGAGCGAGCGCCCCTCGCCTTCCAGCTCGTAGCGCCCGTCGCGGAAGAACTCGGTGCTGGCGCAGTCGAGCGCGAAGGTCACGTCCTCGCCCGGGCGGTAGCCGGCCGCCTCGCAGGCGCGGGCGATGAAGGCGAGCGCTTCGTCGGCCGAGGCGAGGTTGGGGGCGAAGCCGCCCTCGTCGCCCACGTTCGTGTTGTGGCCGGCCGCCTTCAGGCCGCGCTTGAGCTGGGCGAAGATCTCGGAGCCCACGCGTATGGCGTCGGCGACCGTTTCGGCCGCGACCGGCTGGATCATGAATTCCTGGATGTCGATCGGGTTGTCGGCGTGCTGGCCGCCATTGACGATGTTCATCATCGGCACCGGCAGGGTGCGGGCGAAGACGCCGCCCAGGTAGCGGTAGAGCGGCTGTCCGAGTTCGGCCGCGGCCGCGCGGGCCACGGCCAGCGAGACCGCCAGGATGGCGTTGGCGCCGAGGCGGCTTTTGTTGGGGGTGCCGTCCAGGTCGATCATCACGCGGTCGATCTGCAACTGGGCGGAGGGGTCGAGACCGCCTATCGCGTCGAAGATCTCGCCCTGCACGTTTTCGACCGCCTGGCGCACGCCCCGGCCGCCGTAGCGCGACGCGTCGCCGTCGCGCAACTCGGCCGCTTCGTGCGCGCCTGTGGACGCGCCGGAGGGAACGGCTGCGCGCCCGACCGCGCCGCTGTCCAGCACCACGTCCACCTCCACCGTCGGGTTGCCGCGGCTGTCCAGGATCTCGCGGGCGACGATGTCGGTGATTGCGGTCATATCGGGAGCGTTATCCTTATGCGAGCCGTGATGCAGGCGAACAGAGCAAAAGCTTTTTGCTTCTTTTTCTCGAAA
>CAXUNK010000149.1:0-7758 GCA_964252425.1 uncultured Acetobacteraceae bacterium | reverse complement strand
GGGGTGAGGCGGATGCCTTCGGCATGCAGCAGAGCGGCATCGCGCGGGCGGGCGGCGCCGGTCATGCGGGACGGCGGCGCAGCAGCACGACCAGGGCTGCGGCGGCCGCCAGGCTGACCAGCGAGATCAGGGTGTTGAGGCAGAAGATCAGCTTGATTTGCGAGCTGTGCGCGGAGGCCTGGGCGAAGCTGTACAGCGGCAGCGTCTGCACCTGGCCGCCGGTGAAGATGCTGCGTGGCAGTTCGGTGAAGGAGAGCAGGAACCCGAACAGGCCGGCGCCGACGATGCCGGGCATCAGCGCCGGCAGCTCGATATCGAAAAGCACGCGCAGGTGCGAGGCGCCCAGATCGCGCGCGGCCTCCGCCAGGCTGGGGTCGGTGCGCAGCGTGACCACGAGCATGGAGATGAGCGCGAACGGATAGGCCCAGATGAAGTGGCTGAGCACGAGCGACCACGCGCCCATATGGGCGCCGAACAGCACGCGCCAGGTGGTGAAGACCAGCAGGCCGACCACGATGCCGGGCGCTCCCAGCGGCAACAGGATCAGCGCGGCCAAGCCGGCCCGGCCGCGCCGCATGCGTGGCCAGGCGCGCGCCGGCGGCACCGCGGCCAGCACGCACAGGATCGCCACGATGCCGGCGATTCCGAGCGAGCGCAGCATGGGCGCGCGCCATCCCAGGCTGGCCGACAGCGACGCATACCACGACGTGGTCAAGCCCCCCGGCCAGCCGGAAAGCGGGTCCGCGCTGACCGAGAGCAGCGCCAGCCAGGCCACCGGCGCATAGATCAGCGCGGTGATGCCGAAGCCCGCGGCCAGCAGCAGCGTGGCCGTCGCGCGGAACGCCGCATCCATGTGCCGCGACCCCGTCACGAGGCGGACAGCCGGCGCCAGGCGAGCCAGCCGGACAGGCAAAGGCCGCACAGCACCGCCATCACCACGCTGGCCAGGGCTGCGGCCGCCGTGTAGTTCATCGACGTGGACAGCGACATCACCGCGTCCGCCAGATACTCCCGGCGGCCGCCACCCAGCAGCGCGGGCACCACGCCGTCCCCCAAAGCGGGGATGGCCGTCATCACCAGGCCGGCGATGATGCCTGGCATGGCCAGCGGCAGCAGCGTGAAACGGAAGCTGTGCCACGGGCCGGCACCCAGATCGGCGCTGGCCTCAAACAGGGCGTCGTCGATCAGCAGCACCGACAGCGTGATGGGCCAGACCATGTTGGGGAAATACGGGCCGACAAGGCCGATGAACACTGCGAAATCCGAGAACAGCAGCCAATCGAGCGGCGCGCGGATGACGTGCAGCGCCAGCAATCCGGCATTGACCAGGCCGTGCGCACCCAGCATCAGCCGCAGCGACAAGGTGCGCGCGGCGGGGTCGAGGAAGAACGGCGCGGTGAGGCAGATCCAGACGATGTCGGTGAGCACTGCAGATTTTGCGCTGCGGGCGAGCCAGACCGCCAACGGGAAGCCGGCGGCGAGGCAGACGAGGCTCACCAATCCGGCGAGCAATGCGGTGTGAAGCACCACGCCGAACCGGCCGGTCTCCGCCAGCTCGCCGTAGCCCGCCGGCGTCAACGACCACACGATATGAAGCCCGCGCCGTTGCAGCACGGAAAGTGCTGCGCCCACCGCCAGCGGCAGTATCGCCAGACACACCCATAGGCCAAGGAACAGCGGTGCGGCGCTGCCTGCAAAACGGCGCACGGCCATGCGCTCAGAAGTGTTTCGTGAGCGTCAGGCCGATGGTGAGCGGGCGAAGCGTATAGGCTTCCACGACGGAGTTGATCACCGGGCGTTGCAGGATGATCTTGCTGTCGGTCAGATTTTTCGCATACAGCGCAGCCTGCCAACTGCCGAACTCCACACCCACATTGGCGTTCAGCGTGGCATAGGCGGGATCACGGTAGTTCGGATCGGTGACCTGGAAGCTGCCGTTGGACGGGCCGGTCCAGTCGTAATCGGCCTTGATGAAACCGGTGACGTTATCCGTGATGTCCGTGCTGTAGTTGGTGACCAGCGAAGCGGTCCAGGTGGGGGTGAACAGCACGTTCTCACCCACCGCGGCGGTGGACGCGTTCTTCGTGCTGGTGATGCTGGCATGTTCGGCGCCGGCGTTGAGGCCGATCACCAGGCCGGGGGCAGCGGCTGGACGAAAGCGCGCTTCGAACTCTCCGCCATAGGCGACCGCGTCGCCCACGTTGGAGTTGAACGCGCCGCCGCAGATGGGGATGATGATTGTCTGCTGGATACGGGACCAGTCGATGTAGTAGCCTGCGGCGTTGACCGACAGCCTGTTGTTCAGCAGCAGCGCCTTGGCGCCGGCCTCATAGCTCCAGAGCTGATCCGATCCGTAGGTGTTCGGCGCGTTCGTGTAGCCGAGCTGCAGCAGCCCCGCGACGCAGGAGACGTTCGTGTTGGGCGTGGTCGCGCCGCCGAGGCGGAAGCCCTTGGCGATGGTCGCGTAGAGGGACGCATTGTCGGACAGGTCGTACACCAGCGAGAATTTCGGTGTGGGCGCCGTGAACGTCGCGGACTGGGTATAGGGCGTGCCGGTGGTGCCGGCGCCGCCGATATCGAAGAAGCCGGCGCCCACTTCCGAGAATGTCTCCTTGGCGTACACGTAGCGTTCGCCGGCGCTGAAATGCAGCGTCGGCAGGATGTCGAAATCGATCTGTCCGAAAGCGGCGTACTGGGTGATGTCGTTGTGGTCATACACGTGCCAGACGAGATCGTTGTTGAACAGGTTGGGGATCGCCCCGGGGTTGAGCACGGGGTCGCTGTCTATGTCGTAGCCGTATATCTTCCTGAAATCCGCGCTGAAACCGGGCGCCACCTCGTAATCGTTATGCGTCCATACCTGGTCGGAATAGAACAGCCCGGCGACCCAGCGCAGCCGGCCGGGGTTGGACGCGATGCGCAGCTCCTGCGTCAGGGTGTGGAAACGATCCTCGAACAGCACCGGGCTGGGCACCACGCCGAGGATGCCGTCATTCTGCGCCTGGTGCTGCGGATAGGCGGGATCGAGGAAGAATTGCGCGATGGCGGCGCTGTTGAAAAAGGTGCCATCCGCCTGGCGATCGACATCGCGCGTGAAATAGCTGGTGATGGAGGTGACATCGGCAAAACCCAGGCCCTTCTTCAAGGTGAGGCTGGGGATGAACAGCGTGTCGTCGATCCACTCGCGCACCAGCTTGTCCTGCTTGTACACGCCGAGACTTTCGATGAAGGTGGGCGCGTCACCGTCATGCAGTGTCTGGAAGAAGAACGAGGGCGTGATGGTGAAATCGTCCGTCGCCTGATATTTGGCGGTCACGTGGAACACACCGCCGCGTTCGAAGTTCGTGCCCTGCTTGAGCGCGCGGCCGTCCAGCGCATACTGATCGATGTAGCCGCTATCGTCGATGAACTCGCCGGCGATGCGGACTGCGAGCTTGCCGGGCACGACGGGGACGTTGACCGCCATCTGCTGGTCCGTATTCGGCCCGCCATGGACCGTGCCGGAGACGTCGGAGCGGACATAGGCGCTGTAGGTGTCCATGTTCGGCTGGGTGGTGATGAAGCGGATGGTGCCGCCTTCCGAGCTGGCGCCATAGAGCGTGCCCTGCGGGCCGCGCAGGACTTCGATCCGGTCCAGATCGAACAGCCGAGGCTGCGACTGGCCGACATAGCCGCTCTGCGTGATGATCGGCACCTCGTCCAGATAGACGCCGACGGTGGGGTTGCCGACGGTGGACGCCACGCCGCGGATGGAGATGTTGTCCTGGCCGGGGCCGTTATGGGCGGCGAACGAGACGCCCGGCACGGTGCGTGTGACATCCTCGAAGTTCTCGATGTGATGATCGGTGATTTCGGTGCCGGAGATCACCCCGATGCTGCCGGCGATCTTGCGCGCGGTCTCCCGCCGCTTCTGCGCGGTCACCACGATCTCCTCCAACTGTCCGTTCGCCGCGGGCTTCAACGTGGGTGGCGCGGGGGCGGTGGCGTCGTTCTGCGCGCGCGCCGGATGGGCCGCCACCAGAATGACGCCCAGCCCGACGGCGTGCCTGAGATGCCCCATGCGAGACTCCTTCGTGAAGGCACGACTAGAACAAAGTTTCCTTTTCGACACCAGAAAAGATTATCGAAAGTCCTGCACAGTTTGCGCGGCAGGTGCTCAGGATTTAGGCACGGCAGCATCAGCCGCCGGGACGCAGGCGTTTTCCCTGCCTATCCCATCTTCATTTGTTCGTTTGTATGTCTGCCATCGGTCCTGACCGACGGCGTCGGACGTGCAGCGCACGGCGCGGCACCGCCATCGCCTGCCTGCCCAGTTCCTCGCCAAAGAAAATATCAGGCGCTTCGCTTAGGGGTGCAAACGAAAATCGAGCTTCCGATATGCTTCCGCAATCTCTCCCGGTGTGGTCAGCCACAGCCGCGCACGATGCGACGCGATGTGGGCCAAAGCCTGGCGGATCGGCCGAAGGCGGAATGGCTGGCCGGCAATGAAGCTGTGCAGGATCACGCTCATCACCAAGGGCTGCGCGGCGGATTGTTCCAGCATCTGGTCGAACTGGTCCACGATCATGTCCGCGAAGTCGCGGGCGGTGGCCATCCGGCCGATGATGGCGGAACTGTCGTTGATCTCCTGGCTGTAGGGCACGCTCAGCAGCGGGCCCCATGCGGTCGCCAGCCATACCGGCTGGTCATCCATGCACCAGTCCAGCAGATAGGTGTAGCCGCAGGCGTGCAGGGTTTCAGGTGTGGTGGGCGTCTCGGCCATCCAGGGACCGGCCCAGCCTTGCGGCGGCCGCCCTTCGGCGCGCGTGATGGCGGCGGTCACGGCCTCCACATAGGCGCGCTCCTCGGCCGGCGACATGCTGGCCAGCGTGTCCGAGTTGGAGCGGCCATGCGCCACGATCTCGCAGCCCTGCGCGCGGAAGGCGGCGCACAGGGCGGGACATTCCTCGTAGAGCGCGGTGTTGAGCAGGATGGTCAGCGGCAGGTCGAGCGCCCGCATCGCTTCCATCACGCGCCACGCGCCGATGCGGTTGCCGTAATCCCGCCACGACGTATTCAGCACATCATGTGCGGGGGCGCCGCCGGGGACCAGGTTCTCCGTCATGCCTCGGCCGAACTCATAGCTTTCCACGCCGAGCCCCACATAGACCGCGAGCCGTGCGCCGTTCGGCCACGCAAAATCGGGCCGCGAGACGATCGGGTCTTCGGTGTAGCGTCCGTGGCGCCTCATGCGCGTGCCCAATCCGCCACGGGAACGGCCCGCATCATGCCGAGATCCTGCGATGCGGCACGCAGATACATCGCGCGATAATGCGGCAGCCAGGGCGCGGCCTCCCGTGCGGTTTGCGCGGCGCCGTCCTGTTCGAGCGCCAGCGCGCGGGCCTCCCGGCGCAAGGCCGCCTCGTCGATGCCCAGCACGATCCCATCCCGCATCGCCACGCGGCCAGCCACCATGGTCAGCCGCAGGGATGATCCGTTTTCGCAATACACAAGCTGCCGGTCCAGATCGTTCAGCGGCGTGAAGGCCAGCGTGTCCAGATCGACCATGATCAGGTCCGCCTGCCACCCGGGCGCGATCCGGCCCACGTCGCCGGGCCGCCGCATCGCGCGCGCGCCGCCCGCGATCAGACAGTCCAGCACCTCCGCCGCGCGTGGCCAGCGCGCATAGTCCGGATCGGCGATGTTGTGGATCAGCCCGGCCATCTTGGCCACCGCCCACATGTTCACGCTGTCATCGGCGATCGCCTCGTCGGTGCCCAGACAGATCGCAATCCCGCGCTCCCGCAGCCGGCGGAACGGCATCACGCCGCTGCCCAGCCGCAGGTTGCTGATCGGGTTGTGCGCGACCGCCGCACCGGAGGCCGCGATGGTGTCCAGGTCCGCATCATCCATCCACACGGCGTGGATGACGTTGCACCGGTCGGACAACGCGCCGCGTGCGGCAAAATCCTGCAGCAGCGACCGGCCGGCCGCGTCGCCCAGCACACGCTGCGTCCGCGTCTCCAGGATATGCACGTAGAACGGCAGGTCGTGCGCACGCGACAGATCGTCCAGCGCGCGAAGATAGCCGTCGGTCACCCGCTGAGGCGCGGAACAGGAAACCGCCGCCTGCAGACGCCCGCCCTCCGCACCGTGCCAGCGCGCGATCAGATGCGCATACGCCGCAAGCAACTGCTCTGCCGCGGCCTCCGGCGGCGCGGCCAGGCGCGCGCGCAGATCGGGCGGCACCAGATCGGCCAGATAGGGCAGCTTGCCGATCTCCGGCAGATCGGATTGGTCCAGCGCCACGCGCGCGCGGATGCCGCAATCCCGGTAGGCGCTCAACACGCCGTCGATCACCTCCGGCGTGGGATAGGGCACGAAGAACGCGTCATCCTGCACGGATGTCACACCGCCTTTCAGCATCTCGGCCGCCGCAAGCATGGTCCGCACATACGCCCAGCGCGGCGAGGGCATCAGCCCGGGCAGGCCGGGGCTCTCGTACAGCATGAAGATTTCCAGCGGCAGGCTGTCCAGCGATCCCTTCAGATGGTTCACCGGCGAATGGAAATGGCCGTTGATCAGGCCCGGCATGACCAGATGGCCGGTCGCGTCGATCATCTCGGTTGCAGTCAGGCTGCCGGCAGGGGCGACGGCATCGATCCTGTCGCCGTCTATCAGTATGTCGGCGTGTTCGGTGTGTGGGCGGCCTGGGGCGAACGAGCGTAGGGTGGCGTTTTGGAGCACGATCGTCATGGGCGCCTCGGGGAAGGAAGCGCTTCTTTTTTGAAAAAAAGAAGCAAAAAACTTTTTCTCATTAGCAGGCCGAAACGAGGGATGCCTTTTCTTCTACGAAGACTACTTGTATGAGCATGCTTTGCTCGTGCGCAGGCCTGCCGCCACAAGCCCCTCCGCCATCTTCAGCGCCACCATCACGCCATCGACCACCGGCACGCCCAGCGCTTCCGTCATCGGCGCCACCAGTTCGGCCAGCCCGGCGCAGCCCAGGATGATCGCCTCGGCACCATCCTCCCTGATCGCCACCCGGGATTCGGCGATCATCGCCGCCAGCAACGCGGTATCCGGCGCCACGCAATCATCCACATGCACGTCGATGGCGCGGATGCGCGCGCAGCGATGGGACAGGCCCGCGTGGCGCACGGCGCGCGCCGCGTGCACGATCGTGCGCGGCGGCAGCGTCACGATGCTGAACACCGGCGCCAGCATGGCCGCCGCATAGAGCGCGGCCTCCGTCATCCCCACCACCGGGCCGCGCGCGATCTCCCGCGCGGCGTCCAGGCCGGTGTCCCCGAAACAGGCGATCACGTAGCCGTCCGCGCCACGCTGCTCCTCCTCGGCGATCAGCGGCAGCAGGGCAGCAGCGGCCACCGCCTCGTCGGCATGGCATTCCACGCTCGGCACGCCCGAACCCGGCGAACGGGCCGCAACCGCCGTGCCCGGCGCGGCGATGCGCTGGCCCAGCGCCTCCAGCCGGTGGGTGAAGGCCAGGGTGGTGTTGGGGTTCAGGATCACAATGCGCATCAGGCGTCCGCCCGGTGCAGCCAGCAGGCGGCCGTCCGGCCCGGGGCCACCTCTGCCCGCTCCGGCCTGATATCGGCGCACACCGCCATCGCATGCGGGCAGCGCTGCACGAACGGACAGCCTTGCGCACCGGCCTCGCCTGCGGACCGCCCGGCCGGCGAGGCCGCCCCGCGTGCCAGGCGCAGGCGTTCGGCCGGGGGGTCGTCGAGGTGGTGGCCCCGTTGGTCCCGGCGGTCA
>CAXUNK010000148.1:0-7810 GCA_964252425.1 uncultured Acetobacteraceae bacterium | reverse complement strand
AAGCAGTCCTTTTTTGAAAAAAAGGACCAAAAAACTTCTGTCTCCCACGCCTGCACTTGTGCTCGCTCAGGTTTGCCAGAACCGCGTTGGCAAAATCATCGCGAGCCGAAGTGCAGGCGAAGAAGCAGAAGCTTTTTGCTTCTTTTTCTCGAAAAAGAAGCGCTTTCTTCCTCTCCTAACGTAGATCAATATCAGTATCGGGCGACCAGCGTCACCCCGGCCACCATCAGCGCGGCGCCGGCGAGCCGGAGCAGGCTGGCGCTGTGCTGCTTGAAGCCGACCAGCCCGTAATGGTCGATCACCACCGAGGCGGCAATGCCGGCGGTGATGGTCAGGCCGGTGAACCAGGCGGCACCCATGCGCTCGGCGAAGAACAGCGTGCTCGCGACGTAGGCGGCACCGCACAGCCCGCCCGACCAGGCCCACCAGGGCGTGTGGGCCAGGCGCCCCGGCTCCGGCAGGCGTGCGCCAGTGGCCAGCAGCGTCGCGGTGAACAGCGCGGCGGTGACCAGGCTGACCAGCAGCGCCACCAGCCAGGGCCGGCCCAGCGAGCGCACGAGCTGGGCATTGCTGCCGGACTGCACCGCGTTCAGCGCGCCGGCCACGATCACCAGCAGGGTCGACAGCAGCGTCATGCGGGCCGGTTCACGACGCCGCCACCCTGTCTTCGGAGTTGACGCCGAGCTGCTTGAGCTTGCGGTGCAGCGCGCTGCGCTCCATCCCGACGAAGCCGGCGGTGCGCGAGATGTTGCCGCCGAAGCGCAGCAACTGCGCCTGTAGGTACTGAGTCTCGAACATGTCCCGCGCCTCGCGCAGCGGCAGGGTCATGACGTCCGCGCCGGCGTCGAAATTCAGCAAAGCGGGCGCGCCGGAGCCCACTTCCGGGGGCAGCATCTCGGCGCGGATCGGCTCCGACGGGCCGCCCGGCGCCATGATCAGCAGCCAGTCCATCAGGTTGCGCAACTGGCGCACGTTGCCTGGCCATTCGTAGGCCTGCAGCGCGGTGACCGCGTCGGCCGAGAGCTCGCGCCCTGGCAGGCCGGCGTTCTCCGCAGCGCGCGTGAGGAAATGCCGGGCCAGCTCGGGTATGTCCTCGCGGCGCTCGCGCAGCCCGGGCAGGCGCAGCGGCACCACGGCGAGCCGGTAATAGAGGTCTTCGCGGAACCGGCCGCCGGCGATCTCCGCCTGCAGGTCGCGGTTGGTGGTGGCCAGCACACGCACATCCACCTTCACGCGGCTCGAGCCGCCGATGCGTTCGAACGTCTGGTCCTGCAGGGCGCGCACGATCTTGCCCTGGGTTTCGAGCGGCATGTCGCTGACCTCGTCGAGCAGCAGCGTGCCGCCATGCGCGCGCTCCAGCACGCCGGGGCGGCGCGGCACGGCGCCGGGGTCGTTGCCGGCTTCGACGCCGAACAGCTCCTCCTCAAACCGCGCCGGGTTCAGGGTCGCGCAGTTCAGCACCACGAACGGACCGTCGGCGCGGCGGGAGCGGGCGTGGATGGTGCGCGCGACCACCTCCTTGCCGCTGCCGGCTGCGCCCGTGATCAGCACGCGGCTGCCGGTCGGCGCCACCCGCTCGATCTGGCTGCGCACGGCGTTGATCGCGGGGCGGGCGCCGGTCACCGACGCGTCCTGGCCGGCGCGCAGCCGCAGCTCGGCGTTCTCCGCCGCCAGCCGCGCCGCTTCCAGCGCGCGGCGGATGACCAGCAGCAGCCGGTCGGTCTGGAACGGCTTCTCGATGAAATCATAGGCGCCGTGCTGGATCGCCTGCACCGCCGTCTCGATCGTGCCGTGGCCGGAAATCATCACCGCGGGCACTGCCGGCTCCTCGCGGTGCAGCGTTTTCAGGATGCCCAACCCGTCCAGCCTGGAGCCTTGCAGCCACACGTCCAGCAGCACCATCGAGGGCCGGCGGGCGCGGAAGGCGGCGATAGCCGCGTCCGAGTCGCCGGCCTGGCGCGTCTCGTAGCCTTCGTCGCGCAACAGCCCGTCGATGAGCAGCCTGATGTCCGGCTCGTCGTCAACAATCAGGATTTCATGCGCCATCGGCATCCTTCATCGGCATCGCGTCCGCTGGCGCGGGCGTCTTGGGCAGGGTCAGCGTGGCCACGGCGCCCGTTACGGCACCTGTGCCTAAACGGTCATCCAGTGTGACTGATCCGCCATGGTCCTCCATGATCTTTTTAACGATGGCAAGTCCCAGCCCCGTGCCTTTCGGCTTATGGGTCACATACGGTTCCGTGAGGCGGTCGCGATCGGCCTTCGGCAGTCCCACGCCGTCATCTGTCACGGCGACCCGCACGGTGTCCTCGGTCTCGATCACGGCCACGTCAATGTGACCGGGCGCCCCGCCGCCGCGCATGCGCACCGAGTCGGCCGCGTTGACCAGCAGGTTGGTCAGCGCCTGGCCCAGCAGCCGGCGGTCGCAGGGGGCGGCCGGGCCACGCTCGGGGATCTCGGTGCTCCACAGGATTTCCGGGTGCGCGCTGCGTTGCAGCACCAGCGCCTCGCGCGCCACCCGGCCGATATCGGCCGGGGTGATGACCGGCACCGGCATGCGGGCGAAGGCGGAGAATTCATCCACCATGCGTCCGATATCGCCCACATGGCGCACGATGGTGTCGGCACATTGGACGAAGGTGTCCGGGTCCGACGTGATCTCCCGCGAGAAACGCCGTTTCAGCCGCTCGGCGCTGAGCTGGATCGGCGTCAGAGGGTTCTTGATCTCGTGCGCGATCCGCCGGGCGACGTCGGCCCAGGCCGCCTTGCGCTGGGCCGATTGCAGCTCGGTGATGTCGTCGAAGGTCACGACGAAGCCGTGCGCCTGGCCGGCCTTCAGCTCCGGCCCGATGCGCACCAGCAGGGTGCGGCGAGCGTTGGGGGCGCCGGTCTGTATCTCGCCGGTCACCGGGCCCAGCGGCGGCGTCATGCCCTGGGCCAGCAGGGGCGCCATTTCGGGCACCAGCTCGCACAGCCGCGTGCCGGCATGGGCGAGCAGGTCGCGCCCCAGCAGCGCGCCGGCGGCGCGGTTGGGCAGCTCGATCCGCCCTTGGCCGTCCAGACCGATCACCCCGGCCGAGACGCCGGAGAGCACGGTTTCGGTGAAGCGTCGCCGCTCGTCGATCTGGCTGTAGGCGCTCATCAGCTCGGCGCGCTGGGCGGAGAGCTGGCTCGTCATGCGGTTGAAGGCGCGGCTGAGTCCGGCCAGCTCGTCATCGGACGCGATCTCCGGTACCTGGACGGCCAGGTCGCCGCCGCGCACGCGTTCGGCCGCCTGCATCAGCCAGCCCACGGGGCGGGCGATCTGGTTGGCCAGGAACAGCCCCGTCGAGACGGCCGCCGCCAGCACCAGCAGGGCCACAAGCGCGAAGATCAGCGCGAAGGTCACCTGCAGATTGGCCCGGTTTGCGTCCAGCCGCTCGTACTGGGCCACGGCATCCTCGGTCTGGTGCATGTGCGCCAGGATGTTGGGATCGACCGGCCGCTCGATCATCAGCATCAGCGGCGGGGTGGAGTTGAGCTGCACCAGCGCCCGCACCTCGGTATCGACCCCGTTGGACAGCACGGGGACCTCGCCGGTCTGTGCGGCCTGCAGCGCGCCCGGCGGGATCTTTCCCGGGCCGACCCCCGCCATGAAGCCGGCGCTGACCAGCACACGCTCGGTGGTCGGCTCGAAGATCACCGCGTCATCCAGGCCGCGCAGCGTGGTCTGCGTCTCCAGCACCTGGCGGAACGCGGCGTCGGGCTGGTCGAACATCTCGCGTCCCGCCCGCTCCAGGTCGGCCTTCATGCCGACCGCGTCGGTCTTGATGGTGTCGCGGTGTTCGGAGAGGTAGCCTTGGCTCGCCTGCAACCCGCCTTCGAGCGCGGTGCGGATGCGGTCGTTGAACCAGAACTGGATGCCGAGCGAGAACCAGGCGGTGGCGAAGACGCCCACCAGGATGGTGGGGAAGATGGCGACCACGCTGAACAGCAGTACGAGCCGCACGTGCAGGCGCGATCCGGCGCGGCCCCGCCGGCGCTCGACCCAGACGCGGGTCAGCCGCCCGGCAAGCGAGCCCGCCAGCAGCAGCAGCACCGAGACGTTGGAGATGACGAGTGCGGTGACCAGGTTCGGCCGGATGGCGAGCGGCGCCCCGCTGGACATGAGGAAAAAGCTGCCGGTGCCCAGGGCGGCGGCTGTGGCTGCCAGCCCGAGGGTGACGAAGCGGCCGAGCAGGATGTCGGCGATGTGGCGGGCGCGGGAGGGGCGGTAGGTGTGGGCGTCCATAGGCCAGTCGTCAGCCGTCAGTCGTCAGCCGTCAATCGGTGTGCGACGCTGTGCCGATAGACCGGAGGCTTGCTTGACCTACACGACCCTGACCACCGCGCTCACCGATCGCATCCTGACGATCACGCTGAACCGGCCGGAGCAGTTGAACGCGTTCACCGTGGCGATGGCCAACGAGTTGGTGGCGGCCTTCGAGCAGGCGAGCCTGGACGATGCGGTGGGGGCGATCGTGCTGACCGGGGCGGGGCGCGCGTTTTGCGCCGGCATGGATCTCTCCGCGCAGGATGGGGCGAACGTGTTCGGCCTGGACGAGACGATGGAGCCGACGATGGACGACATGGTCCACCGGCTGGACGACCCGGCGATCGTGTCCGGCGTGCGCGACACTGGCGGGCGCGTGACGCTGGCGATGTATGCGTGCCGCAAGCCGATCGTGGCCGCGATCAACGGCGCGGCGGTGGGCATTGGTGCCACGATGACGCTGGCCGCCGATTTCCGCCTGGCTTCGGAAAAGGCCCGGATTGGGTTTGTGTTCGGGCGGCTGGGCATCGTGCCGGAGGCGTGTTCGAGCTGGTTTTTGCCGCGGCTGGTGGGGCTGCAGCAGGCGCTGGAGTGGTGTTATACGGCCGAGATCTTTTCCGCCGAGGAAGGTTTGCGCGCCGGCCTGCTGCGTTCGGTGCACGCGCCGGACGCGCTGCTGGCCGAGGCGCAGGCGCTGGCCAGAAAACTGGTCGAGGGGCGCTCGCCCGCGGCGGTCGCGCTGACGCGCGCGATGCTGTGGCGCAATCCGTCGGCACCCCATCCGGTGGAGGCGCATCGTGTGGACTCCTTGGCAATGTTCTATTTGAGCCGTGCGGATGGACGGGAAGGTGTGCGGGCGTTTCAGGAGAAGCGCGCGCCGGTTTTCGAGGGACGGGCTTCGGAGTTGCCGGAGTTTGTGGGGGAGTGGATGGGTTAGTTGAGTTTTCCTCGCCGCTTGCACGTCTTCGGAGACTTACAGGGACCTCGAGGCAGTTGCCATGCGTATCATCGATGTCGCAACCCTAACGCTTTGCGGGCTGTTTTTGGCGACGGGGTCTTCCGGCGCTCAGGAGGCCCATGAACGTCGGGCTCACAAGGTTGCCCACGCTGGCCAACGCGATCCGATGCGTTCTGGACTGAGGAAACAACGGCCGGGGTCCTGGAGACTTTCAGGTGTCGCGGCTCTGGAACCAGAGCCGGGGATCGCGTCTTTGGAGGAGGAAATAGTCGTCTATGGGCGGAAGCTGAAGTCTCCGCTTGAGTTCACGGAAAAATATAACCCTGTGACGTTGGGACCAGTTACAGTTTCTGGGGTGGCAGACACCCGCCTCAGCCATTCCGGTCTTGTGATTCAGTTCGCAACGCCTATTTTTAATCTGCAGGCAACAGACTTTGTCATCGGCGTTGGCGCTGGTCACGATCAGCGGACGGAGGCTTCGACCGCTAGAGAAGCCGCGATTACTGCTGGAATAAGACTAACATTTTGAATATATAACTACATAGAACAATACATTCAGTGCCGGGTAAACGCAGTTTCATTGCGCATCGAGAGCTGTGGCTTCGCTGGGCCGACCATCCGGACCTTTGACGAAGCGGCGAACAACAGCAATCACACCAACGATTGCTTCATTGAACGAGGCGAGTTCTCGGCTGGTATCCAATATTCCTGACAGGCTCGCCCGCCCGCCTCGCGCATCTCGAAGCCTGCCAGATAGTCGGCCCTCACCTTGAAGCGGGTGACAAGTCCCCCGCCGCTGGCGGGCACGTTCCAATCCCGTGCGATTAGGACGGCATAGTCCTCGGTTGTCACAGGATAGAAGATCGGCTGTTCCGGCAGGCGTAGTGGAAAGGCGCGCATGCCGGATGCCTGGCGTTTCTGGCTGGGACCGAGTAGCCACTGTCACACCGTATATCCGAGTTGCTCGATTGTCGGCCCCAAAATCTCGATGGCCGGCTGCAAATGCGTCACGTAATTCCGATAGCGGTAGCGCGACCGGCTATACAGTTTTTCCGAGACCTGTGCGTAGCTCGCGGTGCGGGCGTAGCGGCGGTTTTCGTGGAAGGCGAGGCAGCGTGGGTCGAAATCTTCGCCGATGAAGTCGAGCACGCGGCGGACGGTTGCCTCCTGCTTGTCCACCAGATCCTCGTAGCGCACGGCCATGTAGCGGAGCTGCATCTGGCTGCGATAGTGGTCGACGAGGTCGCTGACGAGCACGTAGTGTTGCGCGGCGGTCTCCAGCGCGTAGGCGCAGTAATGGCCGTGAGTGAGCAGGTTGGAGAAGACCGACAGCACCACGTCCAGCGGGTGGCGCACCAAATGCAGCAGCGGGGAGCGCGGGAACAGCAGCGCGATCAGACCCATATCGGCTTCGTTGAGCGGCATCTTGTCGGTGAACCAGCCGGCGCCGTCAGGCACGATGCCGAGTTGCGCCACGCGCCGGAAATAATGGTCGCGCAAATTGGCCAGGTCGTCGCGATGGTCGCCCATCCAGAGTTCCGCCAGCGCCTCCGGATAGCCCAGCGGCGAGTCGAGCATGCGCGGCATGAGCGTCGCGATTTCGCCCACGATCGGCAGCTCGTCGCCGGCGGCGATGCGCGGATGGGCGGTCAGCGTCTGCTCGAGCAGCGTGGTGCCGGAGCGCGGGAAGCCCAACACGAAGAGCGGTTGTGCGACGTCCTCGCGCAGCGGCGCCACCGGCAGCGTGCGCAGACGCTGCGCGGTGAAAAACCCGCGCAGGCGGGCGGCGGACTGCGCGGCATGCTCGGCGCGATAGGCGTGCCCCGTCGCCTCGCGCAGCCGCTGCTTGCCGTCGGCATAGGCGGCAAAAGCCTCGTCGTAGCGGCCGACCTTGTCGAGCAGACGGCCCTTTTCCAACAGCTCGGCCGGGCCCAGCGTGCGGCCGTCGGTCAGGCGGTCGAGAAGGTCGAGCGCCGCGTTCGCGTCGCCGGTGCGGCCCAGCACCACCGCGCGCACCAGCGACGTGCTGGGGTTGCCGGGATCGACGCGTTCGGCGCGGTCCAGCAACGCTATCGCCGCGGCCAGGTCGCGGTCGGCCTCCTCCAGCCGTGCCTGACCCAGCAGCGTGTGCAGAACGTCCGGTGCTGCGGCGAGCGATTCCTGATACAGCGCGCGCGCCGCGGCCATCTTGCCCTGGTATTTCAGGCAGAGTGCCAAGTTCGCCAGCACGGTCGGGTCGCGCGTGCCGGACAGGTCGAGCGCTCGGTTGTAGTGGTATTCGGCGACCGCCGGCCGGTGCGCTTCCGTCAGCACCATGCCGAGAAGATTGTGCGACTGCGCGGCCTCGGGCGCGATGCGCACGGCGTTGCGCGCGTGCATCTCCGCCTCCGCCAAGGCGCCTTTGCCCAGCAGCAGCAAGGCCGCTTCGTTGACGGCCCAGAGATTATTCGGCTGCACGGCCACCAGGCGGCGGATCAGCGCCTCGGCCGCATCCTGCGCGCCGGCGGCGCGGCGCAATTCGTAGAGCACGCGCAAGGCGCCCGGCCGCCCCGGCGCCAGCT
>CAXUNK010000147.1:0-7902 GCA_964252425.1 uncultured Acetobacteraceae bacterium | reverse complement strand
GCGGCTCGGCGCGGGCCGGCACGGCGCCGAGCCAGGCGAGCGTAGCCCAGGCGAGCAAAGCCCAGGCGGGCAGGAAAAGTCGCATGGCCAAACCATCCTCGCAAAACCTCCTCTTTTGCAACGGGGGCGGGGCGGCTTGACACTCTATGTCACGCCCGGTATGGCGCGCCCTTTCCACCCACTGCCGGGAACGCGGACAGGTCTTCGGGACCCGATCCCGCCGCACGCGCATGCGTCGGCCTACCGGTGCAACAAGCCATGACGGGGCACCCGCAGGCACAGACAGGAGTATTCCGCGTGACCAAGCGGACCGAAAGCAAGTTCAAGATCGACCGTCGCCTGGGCGTCAACCTCTGGGGCCGCGCCAAAAGCCCGATCAACAAGCGGGAATACGGCCCCGGCCAGCACGGCCAGCGCCGCAAGAGCAAGCCAAGCGACTTCAACATCCAGTTGAAGGCCAAGCAGCGCCTCAAGGGCTATTACGGCAACATCGGCGAGAAGCAGTTTCGCAAATATTACGAGGAAGCCGTGCGGCGCCGCGGCGACACGTCGGAGAACCTGATCGAGCTGCTGGAGCGCCGGCTGGACGCGGTGATCTACCGCCTGAAATTCGCCATCACCCCGTTCGCGTCGCGCCAGTTCGTCAACCACGGGCACGTGACGGTCAACGGCCGCAAGGTCAACATCTCCTCCTACCAGGTGCGCGACGGCGACGTGATCGAGGTCAAGGAGAAGTCCAAGCAGATGGCCGCCGTGCTGGACGCAACGCAGAGCAACGAGCGCGACGTGCCCGAGTACCTGGAAGTCGATCATCGCGCCATGAAGGGCCGTTTCGCCCGCGCGCCGAAACTGACCGACGTGCCGTATCCGGTGACGATGGAGCCGAATCTGGTGGTCGAGTTCTACTCGCGCTGACCAGATCGCGGGTCCATGCCGCGTCGGCTGGGCCTGCGCCACCACCGCTCAGGAGTTCTCCGCCATGAGCCCGGCCGCCGACATGCTGGCAGGTGCGCCGGGCAGCCTCGCCCATGAGATCGCCAGGCGCCGCACCTTCGCGATCATCTCGCACCCGGACGCCGGCAAGACGACGCTGACCGAACGGCTGCTGCGCGCCGGCGGCGCCATCCAGCTCGCCGGCAACGTGCGCGCGAAGGGCGAGCGGCGGCGCACGCGATCGGACTGGATGGGCATCGAACGCGAGCGCGGCATCTCGGTCGTCACCTCCGTGATGACGTTCGAATACGCCGACCGCATCTACAACCTTCTCGACACGCCGGGCCACGAGGATTTTTCCGAGGACACGTATCGCACGCTCACCGCGGTCGATTCGGCGGTGATGGTGATCGACGCGGCCAAGGGGATCGAGGCGCGCACCAAGAAGCTGTTCGAGATCTGCCGGCTGCGCGACATCCCGATCATCACCTTCGTCAACAAGATGGATCGTGAAAGCCGCGACCCATTCGAGCTGCTGGACGAGGTGGGCAGCACGCTGGCGCTCGACACCTCGCCGGCAACCTGGCCGGTGGGGCGCGCGGCCGATTTCGTCGGCACCTACGACATCTATAACCGCTCCATGCGGGTGACGCAGGACCTGCCGCAATCCGACGCACGCTTGCAGGCGCTGGGCGACGAGCTCGACCTGGTGCGTGCGGCGCTGCCTGAGTGGGACGCGAAGGAATTCAATGCGGGCAGCCTCACACCCGTCTATTTCGGCAGTGCGATGCGCGAGATCGGCGTGCTCGATCTGCTCGACGCGCTGGCCCGCTTCGGCCCGCCGCCGCGCGCGCAGGTGGCCGACACGCGCACGGTGCAGGCCGACGAGGAACACCTGACGGCGCTGGTGTTCAAGATACAGGCGAACATGGACCCCAACCACCGCGACCGCATGGCGTTCGCGCGCATCTGTTCGGGCCGGCTGGAGCGCGGTATAAAACTGCGGCAGGTACGCACGGGAAAGCTGATCCCGTTGAATGCGCCACAATTCTTCTTCGCGCGCGACCGCCAGTTGGCCGAGGAGGCCTTTGCCGGCGACGTGGTGGGCATCCCCAATCACGGCACGCTGCGCATCGGCGACACGCTGACCGATGAGGAGGATCTGCAGTTCCTGGGCGTGCCCAGCTTCGCGCCCGAGATCCTGCGGCGCGTTCGGCTGGACGATGCTATGAAGGCGAAAAAGCTGCGCCAGGCGCTGCAGGAACTGGCCGAGGAGGGCGTGGTGCAGTTGTTCCGCCCGCAGGATGGCAGTCCGCCGATCGTGGGCGTGGTCGGCACGTTGCAGCTCGACGTGCTGCAGGCGCGTCTGGCCGGCGAGTACGGCGTCGCGATCGGCTTCGAATCGACGCCCTACAACCTGGCGCGCTGGGTCTCCGGCGATCGCGTGCTGCTGCAGAAGTTCCTGGGCGACCAGCGCACATCGATGGCCGACGACGTTGACGGCGATCCGGTGTTCCTGGCGACATCGGCCTTCATGCTGCGCCGGACGCAGGAGCAGAACGCGTCGCTGACTTTCCGCGACATCAAGGACCACCGCGAAACCACGCTTGCTTAAAGCCTTGTCGGTTCATGGACTCGTCCGAACCGACAAAATGCTCAAGCTCAGCAGCAGCGCGCTTGTCGGTGGTGCGGGGTGCGGGGTGCGGTCAACCGACTCGAGTCAAGTTTTCACTCCGATTATTCAATGTAAATCCTTCGTCGGACAGCATCGAGAGCATGTTGCCCGTCGCAGGATCTCTCACCTGTGGCGGAAAAGCGGCCTTGATCTGCAACATCGCGCCCACCCATGGATCGGGTGGCTGACCGCTGACATCATACGGCGCCGTTTGCCTGATGTGGTGTTGCGTTGTGGTGAGGTGGTGCATCTCGTGCCAGATGACTTGCACCAGCCTGTTGTAAGGAAAGCCCCGGCCATCAGGACTATAGGCGCCGCCGCTCGGGTTGAGAAACACACGCATCTGCTGGCGCTCAAGCACCGGCGCGTTCAACGTGTTCCAGGCTCCCTTATAGAACCAGAAGCTCTCTCCGCCTTCGGCCTCGTCTCCACCAGCGCCGTTGAGGATACCGGCGG
The DNA here is from genome assembly GCA_964252425.1 of uncultured Acetobacteraceae bacterium. Taxonomy (GTDB): domain Bacteria; phylum Pseudomonadota; class Alphaproteobacteria; order Acetobacterales; family Acetobacteraceae; genus BOG-908. Next base: position 4,838 of record CAXUNK010000147.1, on the reverse strand, counting down.
TTGCCTCCGCCCGGACGGAGAAATACCGGACGCCGCGGCTTTCAGCGCGCTCCAATGCATCGACCGTGGTCGCCATCAGAGCCGAGCCGTTCCTGTGTTCGACACCAAGATCGAGCGCCTGAATTGCTTGCAGCCGTAAAGTCTCGTCCCGAATGCCGGTGAAATCGAAGCGCGCCGTATTGGAGAGGTAGATGTCCCCGCCGCCAGACGAAATCGCGTGCAGTTGCAGACCTCGAGCCATGTCTCCCCTCCTACGAATCAGTTGTGGCCAAAAGCGCCCCAAACGGCATCGCACGATGCATCGTGGCTCGCGGACAGGTCGGAGCAATGGCGGCGAAGCCAGAGCGCGCGCGCTTGCATCAAGCGGCGCGCGCAGGCTTCGCCCTCGCTTGGCAGAGTGACGAGAACGATCCTGTTCTGCGCATCCGGCTCTGCATGCGTGTTGGCGACGATCGGGTCGGTGCTGCCATCGTCACGCGTCCAGACTGCCCGCGCCGGGATGCCGCGACGCGCAAGTTCGCTCGTCACCGCCTCGATGCGTTTGCGTGCCAAGTCGCGGTCCGCCGTCTCCGGCCAGTCGATTCGCCCGGATATCAGGATCGGACCGGGATCGGCCGCGAAGGCGCGGGCGAAATCGTCCAGGCGGTGTTGCGCAAACGCGCTCACCGTCCAGCGGTCCTGTTCGAACCCGATAATCCAGGGGTGGCTTTGGCATTCCTCCGTGGTGAAGAGCGGCGCCGGCTCCGCTACGGCCAATCGAGACCACGGAGCGACCGATATCGCGCACGCTATGGTGAGAAGGATGGCTCGCATGCGGTGGTTCGACATCATCCGGCAGCCGAGACCCGATCGTAGAGCATGATCCGGGCGGACGGAACCGCGCGGTGGCGGGCGCCGAACAGGTCGCGCGAGAGGAAATGTCCGGTCAGGCGGAGCGCGTCGGCCAGGTCCGCAGCCTTGGGCGGGCTTTCGTCGCGCAGGAAGGCCGGCAGGCGCAAAAGCCGCTCGCGCCAGGCGCCGGCGCCGTGCTCGCTGACCGCGCGCCCTGTCCTGGGCGACACATAGGCCAGACCGTCCGTCGCACCGGTCACGGCACAGCTCGAGAAATCCAGCCCGTAGCCAAGGTCGGCCAGCAGCCCCAATTCCCAGCGAACCAGCGCGCCCACGGCCGGCACGCCCTCCCCGAGATGCGCGATCAGGTGCAGCAGGCCGCCGAAGACGCGCGGGTGCGGCTCGCGCTCCGGCAGCGCGCCCTCCGCCACCGCGCAGGCCGATTGCAGCACGCCCAGCACCAGCGCGTCGGCCATGGCCAGGGCGGCGGCCGGATGCACCAGCTCGGCGGTCATGTTGCCGAGCTGGTCGGACAGCCGCGCCACCCAGCGCGCCTCCACCAGATTGCCCGCCTGCCAGGTGGCCGCGCGTGCCCGTGACAGCCCGCCGCGGGCCAGGCCGCGATAGGTGCCATGCTCCCCGGTGAACACGGTGGCCAGCGCATCGCCCTCGCCATAGGCGGCAGCGGCCAGCACGATCGAGGGCGCGGACCACTCCATCCAACGCGCCGGCTGGACTAGAACTGCTCCACCGGCATGTCGGCGGCGGTGTCGGCCAGCCCGTCCACCTGACCCAGCCACACGGCCACGCGGGGCAGCTCGGTCTCGAAGAAGAAGCGGCAGGCGCGGATTTTTCCCAGCCGGTAGTCGTCCGGACTCGCGGACGCGCAGAGGCGTGCCTGGTCCAGCCAGAGCCAGCCCACCACGGCATGGCCGAAGGCGGACAGGAACGCCGTCGCGTGGGCCAGCGCATGCGCGTCGTCGTTCAGTCCGAGCAGGCGGTCGACCGTGCCGCCGATCTGGTCCCATACGCCCTGCAACTGGCCCGCAAGGCCGGCCAGCTCGCCATGCAAGCGGGCTTGGCCGACCGTCTCGGCCACCTTGGCCTGCAACGCGCGCAGGCTTGCCGCCCGCTCGCGCAGTATCTTGCGGCCCAGAAGGTCCAGCCCCTGTATGCCGGTCGTCCCCTCATGGATCGGGTTCAGCCGGTTGTCGCGATAGAGCTGCTCCACGTCGAAATCGCGCGTGTAGCCGTAGCCGCCATGCACCTGGATGGCGAGGTCGTTGGCGGCCAGGCCCCATTCGGACGGCCAGGTCTTGGCCACCGGCGTGAGCAGGGAGAGCAGCGCGCCGGCCTCGCGCCGCGCCGCCTCGTCGGGTGCGGACCGCTCCTCGTCGATCAGGCGGCCGGCGTAGAGCACCAGCGAGAGCGCGCCCTCGGCATAGGCCTTCTGTGCCAGCAGCATGCGCTTGACGTCGGGATGCGCGATCAGCGGCACCGGCGGCGTATCGACCCGGCCACGCGCGGCCAGCGGACGGCCCTGCGTGCGGTCGGCCGCGTAGTCCAGCGCCAACTGGTAGCCGCGCACCGCCAACATCGCCGCCCCGAGTCCCACGCCCACGCGCGCATCGTTCATCATCTGGAACATCTGCGGCAGGCCCTGGCCGACCTCGCCCACCCTGTAGCCGACCGCGCCCGCGCGGCCGCCCGGCGTGAACCGGCCCTCGCCCAAATTCAGCAGGCAGTTGGGCGTGCCGCGATAGCCCATTTTGTGGTTCAGCCCGGCCACCACCACGTCGTTGCGCTCGCCGGGCGCGCCGCCCTCGCCGGGCGCGTCGCCCTCGCCGGGCAGGTATTTCGGCATGATGAACAGCGAGATGCCCTTCGTGCCGGCGATCGGCCGCCCGTCCGGCCCCGGCACCTTGGCCAGCACCAAGTGTACGATGTTCTCGGCGGCATCGTGGTCGCCGGCCGAGATCCACATCTTGTTGCCGCGCAGACGGTAGCGCTGTCCGAACGCATCCTCGCCGTCCGGTTCGGCCCGCGTGGTGATGTCGGCCAGCGAGGAGCCGGCCTGGGGTTCGGACAGGCACATGGTGCCGAACCAGCGCCCGGCGATCTGCGGCGCGGCGAAGGTCTCGATCTGCGCCGGGGTGCCGAAGGCGGCGATCAGCCTGGCATTGGCGACGGTCAGCATCATGAAGCCGGCCACCGACACGTTGGCCGCCTTCAGCAGGCCCATGCCCGCCCAGAACACGGTGCTCGGCACGGCCAGACCGTCGAGCTCGGCGGGAAAGCCGCTGGCGAACAGGCCGGCCTGCGCGGTCGCGGTCAGCGCCTCGCGTATGGCGGGCAGCACATGGACCTGTCCGTCCGCATCCTGGTGCGGCTCGTGACGGTCGCCCTCCTTCAGCGTCGGCAGGTATTTGTCCACCGCCAGCCGTTCGGAGAGGTCGAGGAACGCGTCGAAGGTGGCGCGCGAGTGGTCGGCATAGGCCGGGCGCCGCGTCAGCTCTTCGGCGCCGAGCCAGTCGTAGATGGTGAAATCGAGGTTGCGTCGGCTGGCCAAGGCTGCGGTCAATGTGGCGTTTCCCGAAAAATCTGCGTGGTCCCGGCGCATCATGTGGCGCGCGAAATCGGCTTGGCCACACGCGCCGCCTTGCCAGCGATGCCCGGGCCGCTTGTTATGCTGGCGTGACGAACGCGCCCCGCCCATGAGCCTGGCCACAATACGCAGTTTCGCCTTCGCCGGCATAGAAGCGGTGCCGGTGGAAGTGCAGGTGCAGATCTCCTCCGGACTGCCGGCCTTCCTGGTCGTGGGCCTGCCGGACAAGGCGGTGGGCGAGGCGCGCGAGCGGGTCCGCGCGGCGCTGACCGCGATGGGTCTGTCGCTGCCGCCGAAACGCGTGCTGATCAATCTGGCCCCGGCCGACCTGCTGAAGGAAGGCTCCCACTTCGACCTGCCGATGGCGCTGGCGGTGCTGGCCGCGATGGAGGTGCTGCCGCGCGAGGACGTGTCGCATTACGCGGCCATCGGCGAGTTGTCCCTCGATGGCAGCCTCAACCCGGTGGCCGGGGTGCTGCCGGCCGCGATCGGCGCGGGGCTGCAGGAGCTGGGCCTGATCTGCCCCGGATGCCAGGGCGGCGAGGCGGCCTGGGCCGGCAACGTGGAGGTGCTGGCGCCGCCCGACCTGCTGTCGCTGATCAACCATTTCCGCGGGTCGCAGGTGCTGACCCCGCCCGACACGGCCGGCTTGGCGTCCGACGAGGGCGCGCCCGACCAACCATTTCAAGGGCACGCAGGTCCTCACGCCGCCCGGCGTCAGTGGCCTGGCGCCGGCGCGCCCAGCGCCGGACATGGAAGATGTCAAAGGCATGGAGAGCGCTCGCCGCGCGCTGGAGATCGCGGCGGCCGGCGGCCACAACCTGCTGCTGGTGGGGCCGCCCGGCGCCGGCAAGTCCATGCTGGCCGCACGCCTGCCCGGGCTGCTGCCCGACCTGCTGCCCGCCGAGGCGCTGGAAGTCAGCATGATTCACAGTGTCGCCGGCCTGCTGGATGGCGGGCGGTTGTTGAAACGGCCCCCCTTCCGCGAACCGCATCATGGGGCCAGCCAAGCGGCGCTGGCCGGCGGCGGCACGCGGGCCAAACCCGGCGAGGTGTCGCTGGCGCATCGCGGCGTGCTGTTCCTGGACGAGCTTCCGGAATTTCCGCGTCAGGTGCTCGAGGTGCTGCGTCAGCCGCTCGAGAGCGGGCGGACGACGGTGGCGCGTGCCGCCGCGCACGTCACCTACCCGGCCCGCTTCCAGCTCATCGCGGCGATGAACCCGTGCCGCTGCGGGCATCTGGGCAATGGCGACCGGGAGTGCGGTCGGGCGCCGCGCTGCGGCGAGGATTACCTGTCGCGAATCAGCGGCCCGCTGCTGGACCGCATCGACCTGACCGTGCAGGTGCAGCCGGCCACCGCCGCCGACCTCTCGCGCGCGCCGCCCGGCGAACCCAGCGCGGC
>CAXUNK010000146.1:0-7912 GCA_964252425.1 uncultured Acetobacteraceae bacterium | reverse complement strand
CGGTCGCACCCGCGACGCTCCCGGCCTGCGGCCTGCTGGCGCTGCGCTGGCCATCCCGTACTCGCTCGACCGCGTCAGGCAGCGCCGCCTTGCCGGCCGAGAGGGCCTGCCGCCGGGCGATCGCGGCGGCCCGTCCCGATTGTGCGTCGATCGTTGCCACGGCCCGCTCCCTCAGCGCGCGCCGGCGCGATAGACGACGAAGGCTGTGCCCTGGCTCTGGCTGTAATTGTCGTAGCCGAGCAGACGGACATGCATGCCCGGGTTGGCGCGGTGGCACGCTTCCAACTCGGCGAGGATCCGGTCCACGGAACGTTCGCCGAAGAAGGGCAGCTTCCAAAGATACCAGAAGCTGGAAAAGGCTTTCTCCGGCTCGGTGTACTCGATGGCGGGGTTCCAGCCCTGGTTGATCAGATAGGAAATCTGCTTGCGCAGACGGTCCGGCGTCATCGGCGGCAGATAGGAGAAGGTCTCGCTGCGCCGTTCGGTGGGTTTATAGGCGAGTGTCTCGGACATTGCGGGTTTCCGGTTGGAGTGCGATCAGGGCAAGGTGTCAGGCGGCGCGCAGCGCCGGGCTGGCGGTGTCGAGCTTGTCCACCGTGTCGAACTCGAATTTGATTTCCTTCCAGGTTTCCATCGCGACGCGCAGCTCTGGCGAATGCTGGGCCGCCTCCTCCAGGATCTGGCGGCCTTCGCGCTCCACCTGGCGTCCCTGGTTGCGCGCCTCCACACAGGCTTCCAGCGCCACGCGGTTGGCGTGCGCACCGGCGGCGTTGCCCCAGGGGTGGCCGAGCGTGCCGCCGCCGAACTGGAAGCACGCATCGTCGCCGAAGATCGCGGTCAGTGCAGGCATGTGCCAGACATGGATGCCGCCGGAGGCAACCGGCATGACGCCGGGCATCGGTCCCCAATCCTGATCGAAGAAGATGCCGCGTGCCCGGTTTTCCGGGATGAACGGTTCGCGCATCAGGTCGACCCAGCCGATCGTGGCTTCCCGGTCGCCTTCCAGCTTGCCCACCACCGTGCCCGAATGCAAATGGTCGCCGCCCGACAGGCGCAGGCATTTCGTCAGCACACGGAAATGGATGCCGTGCAGCGGGTTGCGGTCCAGCACGGCATGCATCGCGCGATGGATGTGCAGCAGCATGCCGTTCTCGCGGCACCAATTGGCCAGCCCGGTATTGGCGGTGAAGCCGGCCGTCAGGAAATCGTGCATGATGATGGGCGCGCCCAGCGATTTTGCGAATTCGGCGCGCTTGTACATCTCCTCCGGAGTGGGCGCCGTGCAGTTCAGGTAGTGGCCCTTGCGCTCGCCCGTCTCCTGTTCGGCCTTGTGGACGCCTTCCATGACGAATTCGAACCGGTGCTGCCAGCGCATGAAAGGCTGGCTGTTGATGTTCTCGTCGTCCTTGGTGAAATCCAGCCCGCCGCGCAGACATTCATAGACGGCACGGCCGTAATTCTTCGCCGACAGGCCCAGCTTCGGCTTGATCGTGCAGCCGAGCAAAGGGCGGCCGTATTTGTTGAGCCGGTCGCGCTCGAGCTGGATGCCGTTCGGCGGTCCGCCGCAGGTTTTCACATAGGCGAGCGGGAAACGGATATCCTCGAGCCGCAGGCTGCGCACCGCCTTGAAGCCGAACACGTTGCCGACCAGCGATGTCAGCACGTTGACGACGGACCCTTCCTCGAACAAATCGAGCGGATAGGCGATGAAGGCGTAGAACGCGTTCTGGTCGCCCGGCACCGGCTCGATCCGGTAGGCGCGACCTTTGTAGTAGTCGAGATCGGTCAGCAGGTCGGTCCACACCGTCGTCCAGGTGCCGGTCGAACTCTCGGCGGCAACGGCTGCTGCCGCCTCTTCGTGAGGCACGCCGGCCTGGGCCACGATCTTGAAGACGGCGAGCAGGTCGCTGTCCAGCGGGACGTAGTCGGGCGTCCAGTAGGTCTTGCGATAATCCTTGACGCCCGCTGTGTAGGTCTTTTCTGCCACCCTGTCCTCCCGGTTTTGACTGCGTCGAAGCAGGCTTAGATCAGGCCGGCGGGAAAGCGTATTCAGTTCTTTTTATGTCGGCATAAGGCACGCTTATGCTGCACTGCCGCACGAGTTGACTTGCCCGCGCAACCGCGTGGGACGCCCAGCTTGACTCGGCACAGCGCTTCCACTGTAGCTGTCCCAAACGCCGAACGGCGTCAGGGTGGGGGAAGCGGTCATGCAGATCACGCTGCGGCAACTACGCATCTTCGAGGCGGTCGCCAAGCATGGATCGATCTCGCGCGCCGCCGATGAACTCGGCCTGACTCAGCCCGCCGTGTCGATGCAGATCAAGCAGATGGAGGACCAGCTCGGCCTGGTCGTCGTGGAGCAGGTCGGCAAGAAATTCGCGCTGACGGATGCCGGGCACGAGCTTTGCTATCACGCCGTGCGCGTCGGCAAGCAGATCGCTGACATGCTGGCCTCGATGGAGCAGTTCCGCGAGCTGGAACGCGGCGTGCTGCGCATCGCGGTCGTCTCCACGGCCAATTACTTCCTGCCGCCGCTGATCGCCGATTTCAGCGCGGAGCATCCTGGCGTGCGCGTGAGCCTCAAGGTCGCCAATCGCGAGGCCGTGCTTGCATCGGTGAGCAGCAACGAGGCGGAGCTGGCGATCCTCGGTCACACGCCCGAACGCGTCGATATGGTCGCCCAATGTTTCATGGATAACCCGCTCGTGGTCATCGCCCCTCCGGGCCACCCGCGCGCGTCGGTGGAGCGAATCGATCTTCGTCACATCCAGGACGAGCCGATCGTCATACGCGAGCAGGGTTCCGGCACGCGGGCGGCGATGGAACGTTTCTTCGTCGAATCCGGCATACATTATCAGCCCGGATGCGAACTCAACACCAACGAGGCGATCAAGCAGGCCGTCCAGGCGGGGCTGGGGATCGGAATCGTGCCGGCGCAGACGATCGAGTTGGAATTGCAGACCGGCCGGCTTGTCGTTCTGCCGTTCAAGGGGTTTCCGATCATCAGGCGGTGGTTCGTCATTCACCGCAGCGACAAACGCCTGTCCAACGTCGCGCTGGCGTTCCGAACGAAGCTGTTCGGCAAGAATTTCGCGCAGACTTTGCAGTCTCCGGGGACGGGCAGACTCCGTGTGCCGTCGCTCAGGGAGACTCTGCGGGAGAGACAGGCTGCCTGCTAATCATGACATGTTGTAGGAGGAAGGAGACAGAAGTTTTTTGGTCCTTTTTTTCAAAAAAGGACTGCTTGCTTCAATCGTCACTCCCAGCGTGCCTGGGCAGGTAGATGTGCACGGTCGTGCCCTGGCCGGGCGTGCTGTCGATTCGGACCTGTCCCTGTGACTGCCTGGCAAATCCGTAAATCATCGACAGCCCCAGACCGGTGCCCTGGCCGGCCGGCTTGGTGGTGAAGAACGGGTCGAACGCCCGTGCGGCCACCTCCTGCGCCATGCCCACGCCGGTGTCGGCCACGTGCAGCGCCACATACTCGCCGGGCTGCACGCCGATGCCGCCCGCCTCGCGCTCGCCCAGCACCATGTTGCGCGTGCCTATGGTGAGCGTGCCCCCGTGCGGCATGGCGTCGCGCGCGTTGATGCATAGATTCAGCAGCGCATTGTCGAGCTGGCTCGGGTCGCACAGCGTCGGCCATAACGTGTCGTCCAGCACCGTCCGCAACTCGATGGCCGATCCCACCGTGCGCTGCAGCAGCTCGGTCATGCCGGCCACCAGCGCGTTCGCGTCCACCAGCTTGGGGTCCAGCGTCTCGCGCCGGGAGAACGCCAGCAGACGCCGGGTGAGCGCGCCGGCCCTGGCCACCGCACCCTGCGCGGCCACGATGTAGCGTTCCAGGTCGCCGGTCCGCCCCTCGGCCACCCGCAGCCCGATCAGCTCCAGGCTGCCGGAAATGCCGGTCAGCACGTTGCTGAAATCATGCGCCAAGCCGCCGGTCAGTTGCCCCACAGCCTCCATCTTCTGCGCCTGGCGCAGGGCGTCCTCCACCTGGCCGCGCTCCGCCTTTTCGGCCAGCAGCTCGGCGTTGGCGCGGGCCAGGTCGCTGATATGCTGCTTCTGCGCCCGCAAGTCCGTGACCACACCGCAGAGTATCGACGGCTCGCCGTCATGCGGCTGGCTGCCCTGCCCGCCATCGGCGGGCGCGTGATCGGCATGCAGCGCGCTCAGCGAGATCATGACGGGGACCGGTTCGGCCAAGGCCGAGATCAGATCGAACTCTTCCCGTACCGTCTCGTCCGGCGCCCGCGCCAGCGCACCGTAGGAGCGCGCCCGATCGCCTGCCGCGACGAAGCTGTGGAAGGATTGTCCGATGATGCGTTCCTGCGCGTGACCCAGCAGTTCGGCCACGCGATGATTGCAGTATAGCAAGGTGCCGTCGCGTGTCAGCGTGACCGCGCCCTCCTGCATCTCCTCGATCAACAGCCGGTACGAACGGTCGGCGCTTTTCAGCGTGAAGACGCGATGCTCCTGGGCTGCGCCGCGCACGACCAACGCATCGACCTCGCCGCGGCGTATCGCGTCCAGTGTCTCCTCGCTTTCCTCCAGCCTGGCTTCCAGTTCCGCGATTCGCGCGTAAAGCGCAGCCTGGCTGGGCAACTCGGCAGTCACGGCAGCGCGCGCTCCACATCCGGCAGGTCGAGGCCGCGCAGCAGGCGCCGTGTGTTGGACAGGTCGCCCACGATGCTGCGCCGCGGCTCCGGCGCCAGCTTGATCAGCGTGGGGGTGGCGATCACCTGGTATTGGGCGGTCAGTTCCGGTTGCTGGTAGATGTCGATGACCTCCAGGTCGAACCGCCCGGCCAGACGTTCGTCGCACAGGCAGCGCAGGTTCTCGATCGCCCGCTGCGACAGCCAGGTGGTGCCGGCGACGAACAGGCGCAGGACGTAGATCGGCACGTCACCGGGCGGGGTCACGCGGAACCAGCCGGCGGTCTTGGCTGGATGTCCAGGCCCACAAGAACGCGGTCGGTGTTGGAGAGATCGCCGATGATGCGTTTCAGCGGCGCCGGCAGACGGCGCACGAGCGTGGGTATGGCCAGGATCTGGTCGCCGGCGGCCAGATGCGGGTGCTGCACCAGGTCGATCACCTCGATGTCGTATTGCCCCGACAGATGCGTCTCGCAAACCCGGCGGAGATTGGCGATGGCGGCGATCGACCGGGCGGTGTTGCCGGCGACGTAGAGCCGCAGGTGATAGGCGCCAGGAAGCGCTGTCCCTTCGTCTTCATCCGGCTCGGCCCCTGTGCCCTCATTCAAGATCGGTCCCCCATGCCGCGCCGGGCGGCAAGAATGCTGCGATCGGCTGCCAGCGCCTGCGCCTCGGCCTCCGCCTGGGCCAGCATGGAGGCGGCTTCCTCCTCCTCGCGCTCAAGATCGGACTGGAGTTCGGCGATCCGGCGCGCCACCTCCTCGCGCCGGCGCGTCAGCTCGCGTTGCCTGCGGCCGATCTCCACCGCGCGGCGCTCCGCTTCGGCCTGCTCGCGCGCCTCCTGGGTATGCCGGGCGGTGCCGGTCAGCACGCCTTCCGGCCCGATATAGGGGGCCAGCAACTGCACGCCCGTGCCGGTCAGGCGGTACTCGCGCATCTGGTTGGAATGGGCCATGCCGCGCGCCTTGATGATGTAGAGCACGCGGTTGCGTTCGCCATTGGCTTCCACGTCCAGCAGCTTAATCCAGACATCCATCAGCGAGGACAGGCCCTGGTCGGTGTTCTCCACGATGCTGCCGTCGGTGCGCAGGCTGGTGAACAGCCCGGTGATGCCGCGCCCTTTCAGCAGATCGACCATGCGCAGCATCGTCGCATGCACCTCGGTGGCGGGGCCGCGATAGGCCGATAGCGGGTCCACGATGACCAGCGCCGGATCGAACTGCTCCAAATCGCGGTTCATGCGGGCCAGATGCATCTCCAGCCCGTACAGGCTGGGACGCGCCGCCTCGAAGCGCAGCAGGCCCTGGCGGACCCTGGTCTCGAGGTCGATGCCGCCGGACCGCGCGTTGCGTATGATCTCCTGCGCGCTCTCCTCGAGCACGAAATACAGGCAGCGCTCGCCCCGCGCACAGGCCGCGTCGGCGAAATGGCTGGCCACCGTGGTCTTTCCGGTGCCGGCGACACCGGAGAGCAAGATGCTGGAGCCGCGATAGAGGCCGGATCGCTCGAGCATCGCGTCCAGCCCGGCGATGCCGGTGCTGAACACCTCCGTCTCCGCCGGCCGGTCTAGGCCGGAAGACGTGATCGGCAGCACGCTGATGCCGTGATGGTCGATCAGGAACGGGTATTCGTTCGTGCCATGCGCCGAGCCGCGATACTTGACCACGCGCAGTCGGCGCGTGGTGATCTGCTCCTCGACCCGGTTGTCGAGCAGGACGACGCAGTCAGAGACGTACTCCTCCAGCCCCTGCCGGGTGAGCTGGCCGTCGCCGCGCTCGCCGGTGATGATGGCGGTCAGGCCGCGATCCTTCAGCCAGCTGAACAGGCGGCGCAGCTCGGCGCGCAGCAGCGTAGGATCGGTGAAACTGGCGAACAGCGTCTCGATCGTGTCGAGCACGACGCGTTTGGCGCCGACCTGGGAGACGGCGTAGCCCAGGCGCACGAACAGGCCTTCGAAGTCGTACTCGCCCGACTCCTCGATCTCGGAGCGTTCGACGCGCACATGGTCCAGCGCCAGGCGGCGTTCGGCCACCAGCCGGTCGAGGTCGTAGCCGAGCGACGCCACGTTGGCGGCCAGGTCCTCGCTCCGCTCCTCGAAGCTGACGAACACGCCCGGTTCGTCGAAACGGGTCGCGCCGTGGACCAGGAAGGTCATCGCGAACAGCGTCTTGCCGCAGCCGGCGGCGCCGCAGACCAGCGTCGGCCGTCCGGCGGGCAGGCCGCCCAGGGTGATGTCGTCGAAGCCGGCAATGCCGGTCGCAGCCTTGGGCAGCGCGCCTCGCGCGGTATGCGCGCCGGCAATAGGTGCAGGCTCGGTCATGTCGTGCGTGGCGTGCTCCCGGTTGCGGGATGCTTGTATCCCAGACGTTCCACTAAACATTTGCCGGGTCGCTCGGCAAGCGAGGCGGTACGCCGGTGTGCACAGGACGTGTCAGGCCGTCATGCGGCTTGCGTGACGTCGGCGCCGTGCGCGCGTGACCAGGCAACAGGGTTTTCCAGGAACCGGCGTACCTCGGCCAGGTAGTGGTCCGGGAAATACGGCCGGTCCTTTGCGGCCTCGAGCACGTCCCACCAGGTGCAAAGATGATGGAGCGTGATGTCCATCCGCGCCAGCGTCTCGAGGCTGCCGGGAAAGACGCCGTAATAGAAGACGACGAAGGCGTGGTTGACGAGCGCGCCGGCATCGCGCAGCGCCTGGGTGAAGCGGATTTTCGAACGCCCGTCCGTGGTCAGGTCCTCGACCAGCAGCGTGCGTCGCCCGGCCGGCACGTCGCCCTCGATCAGCGCGTTCTTTCCGAAGCCCTTGGGCTGCTTGCGCACATAGGCCATGGGCGTCTGCAGCCGGTCGGCGATCCAGGCGGCGAACGGGATGCCGGCCGTCTCGCCGCCGGCCACCACCTCCACCTGCTCGTAGCCGATATGGCGGTGCAGTTTCTCCACGCCCAGCTCGCAGATCTTCTGGCGGGCATGGGGGAAGTAGATGATCTTGCGGCAGTCGATATAGACCGGCGACTTCCAGCCGGAGGTGAGCGTGTAGGGCTCCTCGGGGCGGAAGTTGAGCGCGCCGATCTCCAGCAGGATGCGCGCGGTGGTCAGTGCCGCATCCCTGTCCCAATCCGTTGGCGTCACACTTGCTCCTTCTGGGGTGTGTCCCTCGTCTCCGCAGATACGAGGTCAGGGACATCGCATCCGCCCGACACTAGCAGCCGCGCCAGCCCGTCCGCGGTGGTGTCGCCCGAGACGCCGGCATTGCTGAC
>CAXUNK010000145.1:0-7925 GCA_964252425.1 uncultured Acetobacteraceae bacterium | reverse complement strand
CTGGGGGGCGCCGCCGGGAACGGCGTTTGCGCGCGCGACGGTCGGGGCCTATCGGGCCGCGCGCCCGGCGGGCGGGCGCACCGGCCAGATATGGGTGCGGATCAACGGGTTGGCGGACGAAGCGCTGACCGATCTGGCCGCGGTGATGCACGCCGCACCCGACGGCATCATGCTGCCCAAGGCTGGCGGCCCGGCCGACCTGCTGCGGTTGGCGCATTGGCTGGACGCGTTCGAGTCCGCGCACCGCCTGCCGCCCGGGCGCACCGCCACGCTGCCGGTGGCCACCGAGACGCCGGGCGCCACGCTGAACCTGGCCGCCTATGCCGCTTCAACCCCGCCGCGCCTCGCGGGCCTGACCTGGGGGGCGGAGGATTTGGCGACCGCACTCGGGGCCACGACCAACCGGGCGGCGGACGGCGCCTACGCGCAGGCCTACCAGTATGCGCGCGCCGCGACTCTGCTGGCCGCCCGCGCCGCCGGCGTGCTCGCCATCGACACGCTGCACGCCGATTTCCGCGATGCTGCCGGTCTGGCCGCAGGGTCGCGCGCGGCGGCGTCCGAAGGGTTCGACGGCCGGTTGGCGATCCACCCCGATCAGGTGAGCGTGATCAACGCCGCGTTCACGCCGAGCGAAGAGGCGGTGGCGCGGGCGCGCCGTGTGGTGGCCGCCTTCGATGCGCAGCCTGGGGCGGGCGTAGTGGCGCTGGACGGCGTGATGCTGGACGTACCGCATCTGAAGCAGGCACGGGTGGTGCTGGCGGCGGTGGGTTGAAGGCCCTCGGGGCGCAGTTGGCTGGGCGGTTCGGCGCCGCGCTGTCCGCTACCCCGTCACCTGCTCCTTGGTCTTCCTCAAGGTCGCCATCGCCTCGGGCGGCAGCCGCAAATGCGCTTCCACAAGGCCGGGCGGGGTGAGCGCCAGCCATTGGTCGGCGGAGATGTCGGTGTAGCGGTCGGAGGGAAACAGTTCCAGGTAGCGCGCCACCGTGCTCCCTCGGTTTTCAATCCAATGGCCGTTGCTCTTGGGGACGTAGCCGACATCGCCGGCACGCAGATCGAAGGTGCGGGCCTTGGCGCCGGACTGGAACACGCCCATCCGCGCTTCGCCAGCCAGCCAATACTGCCATTCATCGGCGAACGGATGCCAGTGCAGCTCGCGCATGCCGCCCGGTTCGATCTCGACCAGGGCGGCCGCCACCTCGTCGGAGATCGGGAAATTGCCGGTGTCGGTGATGCGCACGGTGCCCCATTTCGTCCGCTGCGGCGTCTGGGCCAGCATGCTGTGCTTGAAGGTGGTCGGCACGTTGCCGGAGGGCGACGTTACACGGTCGCGGCTGAGCGCCGGCGGCACAGAAGACTGGAAAATGTAGAGTTCCTTTTCCGGCATCTTGTCGAACGTGCCGGCTGGGACGCCGAAATTCTTGGCCAGCACCTCGCGCGGCACGTGCGCGAACCAGTCGGTCAGCAGAAAGGTGCTGTTCTCGCTGAACTCGCCATCGGGAAACACCAGCAGGAATTCGCAGCCATCCGGACCGAGCCCTTGGATAGAGTGTGGAACCCCACCGGGGAAATACCACAGATCACCTTCGGCGACGTCGTCCTGAAAATTGCGGCCGTCCTGGTCCACGGCAGTGATGCGCGCGCTGCCGTACAGCATGTACGCCCATTCCGCCTGCTTGTGCCAATGCATCTCGCGGACGCCGCCGGCTGTCAGCCGCATGTTCACGCCGGCCATCTTCGTCGCGATCGGCAACTCGCGTACCGTCACCTCGCGCGCCCAGCCGCCATCCTCCAGCCGGTTATGCGCGTCCGAGAAGGAAAACCGCAGGTTCGGCACCGTGCCATGATCGGTGGTGGGCGCCGCCAGAAGATCCGGGTTCTCTGCATCGCGCACCGCGTCGCGTGGACCGCGGTCGCTTGCGCCCTCGCTGCCGCGCTGCGGTTCGGGCGCCGCACCCAACGCCGCCAAACTCGCGGCGGCGGCCAGCACGGCGCGGCGGGATCGTTTCGAAGAAGGTTCCATACTCTCCTTCGCTACTTCGAGCGAGGCTGCACCGCCGTTATCTTCGGACATCGCGTTGTCTCCAGGCTGCTTCGCAAACGGCCGTCTTCGGCGCCGGTTTCGGGGGCACGCTGAACCAGGCGGCTTGGCAGGTTCAAGGCGCCGGGCGTTCACGCGACAGGCGCGCGCAGCGTTTCCGAATGGATCGGGCCATCCGGCCGGGTCAGCGCCCAATAGGATGCTGTGGCACCATCGCTGGACATGTCCAGCAGCGCGAAGCCGTGGGTGTACGCGCCCTCCACCACGTCGAGCGGCACATCGACCAGGGTCGCCGGCGGGTCGAGCAGGCCCGGTATGGGCGTGTCCGGCACCGCGGGCACGGGCACGGCGCCGAAGCCGATGTTGCGGCCCGCCTCCAGGTCCGCATAGGGGGCGTAGAGGCGCAGGCGGTGCTCGTGACCCCAGAACCAGGCGTCCAGGCGGCCGGCGCGCTGAAACCGGTCGAGGCTTGCGATCAGGTTGGGATTTCGTGCGCTGTGATCGTTGCCCGCGCCGATCTGGCGAAACGACGAGAACGGTTCGTGATGGGTGAGGAAGATCGACAGGCCGGCAAAACCCGTCAGCTTGTCGGCGTGCCATGCCTCCTCGCCGGGATCGAGGCTGGTGAGCGCGGTCGTCTCGTCGAACGGGTCGGCGTCGTGGCGTCCCGTGTCGGCGCCGAGGATCTGCCAGGCGCGATCGGGGCTGCGCAGGCAGAAATAGCTGGCGGGCTGGCCGAGTTGTCCGAGCAGAGCGTAATAGCCGGCGCCGCCGCTATAGACGTCATGGTTGCCGCACAGGGTGAAGATGCGGGCGTTCGGCAGGGCGGCGCGCATCGGTGCGAGGAAATGCGTCTGACATTCCGTGGCCGTGCCGGAATAATAGATATCGCCGAGGTGAATGACGATATCGGGTGTCTGGCGCGCAAGCAGCGACAGCACGTGACGCGCCTCGTCCGTGCCGGTGCCCCAATCCGAAATCAACGCGACGCGAAGGCGCGCGGACGGCGCGGTGATGACGAAATCGCTCAGCGAGGTGTGGCGTATATACGGGACTTCCGGTGGACGGCCGTCCCGCAGATACAGTGCGGCATAGCGCAGAAGGGTCTCGGCCCAGAGCGGGTCGCATTCGGAAAAACTGAGGCGGTTTTGCAGCAGAGCGGCGGCGTCGTGATTGCCGGCCGCAAGCGCCTCCAGAAGCTGCAGCCCCAGATGCGCGCAGGTGATCGCGGGTGACGGCGCAGCCGCTTGTGGCACTTGCGCCGTGCGCACCGCGACGACATGGCCGGCGGCCTGCGGATCGATCGCGGCGGCCGCCGACTGAAACAAAGACAAGACAGGATCACGAGCAGTATGAAACGGCGTCACCGGCCCGCCCCAATTCGGAAAAGTTCTTTGCTTCTTTCTTTCAAGAAAGAACCGCTTCCCTCCTACTCCGCCGCCACAGCCCCATAGCCGATCTCCGCCTTCGTCTCCAGGAACTCGCCGAACGCCAGGTCGCCCCATTCCCGCCCGTTGCCGGACTGCTTGTAGCCGCCGAACGGCGCCATGATGTCCAGGCCGGCCGTGTTGATGTTGACCTGCCCGGCGCGCAGGCGGCTGGCCACATGGCGGAGCTGCCCCGGATCACGGCCCTGCACGTAGGCGGCCAGGCCGTACGGGGTGTCGTTGGCGATGCGTATGGCCTCATCCACCGTTTCGTAGCCCAGGATGGCCACCACCGGCCCGAAGATCTCCTCGCGCGCGATGGTCATGTCGTTGGTCACGCCGGCGAACACGGTGGGCTTGACGTAGTAGCCGGTCTCCAGCCCTTCCGGCTTGCCGGGGCCGCCGGCGACGAGTTGCGCGCCCTCGTCGATGCCCTTCTGGATCAGCCCCTGTATCTTGTTCCACTGCGTCTCGCTGACCACGGGGCCGAGCTCGGCGTTGCCCTGGGGGTCGCCCACCGTCGTGCTTTCGGCGGCGGCGCGGGCGATGTCGATCACCTGCGGCATCAGCGTGTGCGGCGCCAGCATGCGTGTGGGCGCGTTGCAGGACTGGCCGGTGTTCTGCATCACGTGCTTGACCCCGCTGGTCACCGCGCGCTGCAGGTCGGCGTCGGGCAGGATGATGTTGGGGGACTTGCCGCCCAGCTCCTGATGCACGCGCTTGACCGTAGGGGCCGCGGCGCGCGCCACCTCGATGCCGGCGCGGGTGCTGCCGGTGAAGCTGACCAGGTCGATGTCGGGATGGCTGCTGATGGCGGCACCCACACCGGGCCCGTCGCCGTTGACCAGGTTGAACACGCCCGGCGGCACGCCCGCCTCGTGCAGTATCTCGGCCAGTATCCAGGCGCTGAACGGCGCGATCTCGCTGGGCTTGAGCACCATGGTGCAGCCCACAGCCAGCGCCGGCGCCACCTTGCAGGCGATCTGGTTGATCGGCCAGTTCCACGGCGTGATGAAGCCGCAGACGCCGATCGGTTCGCGGGCGATCAACGTGGTGCCTCGCATCTCCTCGAACACGTAGCTCTGCAGGATGCCCTGCGCGGCCTGAAAATGCCCGATGCCGATCGCGGCCTGGGCGTTTTGCGACAGCGAGACGGGGGCGCCCATCTCCTCTGTGATAGCCGCCGCCATGTCGTTGTAGCGCGCCTTGTAGGCGTCGATGATGCGGCCGAGCAGGCCCAGGCGATCCTCCCGCGTGGTGTGCGCGAAATCCTCGAAGGCGCGGCGGGCGGCGGAGACGGCGCGGTCCACATCAGCGGCCGTGCCCAGGCTGATCGTGCCGCAGGCGCGCTCGGTGGCGGGGTTGATCACCTCCAGCGTCTTCGGCGCGGCCGGCTCCACCCAGGCGCCATCGATGTAGAATTTCGTGTAGTCGCGCATGACGGCCTCTCCCGGATGAGTTGGCCGCAAGGTAGGGCGGCCGGCGTGCGGTGGCCAGGGGGGCGTCAATCGGGACGAAAGTGGTAGGCCCGCCCACTGTGCCGGGACGGGGTGGCGGGCCTAAGTTGCGGCCGGGTCTATTGGGGAGTGGGGGGAACATGGACGTTCGTGCGGCCGTGGCGTGGGAGGCGGGCAAGCCGCTCAGCATAGAGACGGTGCAGCTGGAAGGGCCGCGCGCCGGCGAGGTGCTGGTCGAGATCCGCGCCACCGGCATCTGCCACACCGACAAATACACGCTGTCGGGTGCGGATTCCGAGGGCCTGTTCCCCTGCATACTGGGCCATGAGGGCGCGGGTGTGGTGGTCGATATCGGACCGGGGGTGACGAGCGTCGCGCGCGGCGACCACGTCATCCCGCTCTACACGCCGGAATGCAGGCAGTGCAAAAGCTGCCTCAGCCGCAAGACGAACCTCTGCACGGCCATACGCGCGACCCAGGGGAAAGGCGTGATGCCGGACGGCACGAGCCGGTTCAGCAAGGACGGCAAGCCGATCTACCACTACATGGGCTGCAGCACGTTCGCGAACTACACCGTGCTGCCCGAGATCGCACTGGCCAAGGTGCGGCAGGACGCACCGTTCGAGAAGATCTGCTATATCGGCTGCGGTGTCACCACGGGCGTCGGTGCGGTCATCTACACCGCGAAAGTCGCGCCCGGCGACAACGTGGTCGTCTTCGGGCTTGGCGGCATCGGGCTGAACGTGGTGCAGGGCGCGCGCATTGCCGGCGCCGACATGATCGTAGGCGTGGACATCAACCCTGGCCGCCGCGCGCTCGCGGAGAAGTTCGGCATGACGCATTTCGTCAACCCGAAGGAGATCGCGGGCGATGTGGTGCCGCACCTGGTGGATCTGACGGGCGGCGGCGCCGACCACAGTTTCGAATGCGTGGGCAACACGACGCTGATGCGACAGGCGCTGGAATGCGCGCATCGTGGCTGGGGAAAAAGCACGATCATCGGCGTCGCCGCCTCCGGCCAGGAGATCTCGACGCGTCCGTTCCAATTGGTGACGGGCCGGGTCTGGCAGGGCAGCGCGTTCGGCGGTGCACGGGGCCGCACCGACACGCCGCGCATGGTCGAGTGGTACATGAACAAGAAGATCAACATCGATGACCTGATCACGCATGTTCTGCCGCTGGAGAAGATCAACGACGGTTTCGACCTGATGACGAGGGGCGAGAGCATACGCAGCGTGGTGGTGTATTGATGCCGCTGGAAAAGGTCAGCGAGAGCCTGTGCTTCGGCGGCCGGCTCGGCGTCTATGCGCATCAATCGCGGGAGACGAAGACGCGCATGAGCGTCTCCGTGTTCCTGCCGCCGGCGGCCGAGCAGGGGTCGTGCCCGGTGCTGTATTACCTCGCAGGATTGACCTGCACGCAGGACACGTTCGTGCAGAAGGCCGGTGCGCAGCGTGTGGCGGCGGAGCTGGGGCTGATCCTGGTGGCACCCGATACCAGCCCGCGCGGCGCCGGCATCCCGGGCGAAGACGCCGACTGGGATTTCGGCACCGGCGCCGGGTTCTACCTGGACGCGACCGAGGCGCCGTGGTCGGCCAACTACCGAATGGGCAGCTACGTCAATGAAGAGCTGCCCGCGCTGATCGCGGAGAGTTTTCCGGCGCGTCCTGGCGCCTCCGGCATCATGGGCCACTCCATGGGCGGTCATGGCGCGCTGGTCTCCGCGCTGCGTCACCCGGATCGTTGGCGATCGGTGTCCGCATTGGCGCCGATCTGCCACCCGTCGGATGTGCTGTGGGGACACAAGGCGTTCGGCAACTACCTGGGCGAGGACCGCGCGCGCTGGGCGGAGTACGATGCGAGCGTGCTGATGGCCCGCCAGGCCTTTCCGGGCCCCGTTCTCGTGGATCAGGGCCTGGCCGACCAATTTCTTGAGACGCAGCTCAGGCCGGAAGCCCTGGAAGCCGCGGCCAGAAAATCGGGCCAGAAACTGACCTTAAATCGCCACGACGGCTACGACCACTCCTACTGGTTCATCCAAACCGTCATAGGAAACCACTTAAACCACCACAAAGCCCAATTAGCCGAGTAATACTGGCCGGCTTTAGAGCAAGCAGTCCTTTTTTGAAAAAAAGGACCAAAAAACTTCTGTCTTCTGCGCCTGCGGTTTTGCTCGCGCAGGTTCTGCCAGAACCGCTTTGGCAAGATTATTACAACGTGTCAGCTTGCCACCACCAACTCCCGTGCAAGCACCGTCCCACCAGCGCTGGTGAACGACAGCTCGGGCGATTGCGACACGCCGGTGATGCGGTGCTCCCCGCTGTCGTAAATCGTGAGCTTGCCCCCCTGCTCGATGGCCACGCGCCGCGTCTCCGGGAAACAGGCGTAACGGATGCCGTTCTGGGCGCCCGTGGCCGATGGGCGGCCCAGCTCGGCCGGCCACCAATCGCCTGGGCCGGATGCGGGGTGCGTGGGCGGCAATGAGGGTGCCCCAGCCAGGTCGGCACACAGGGCGGCGACCTTGTCGCGCAGTGCGGTGTCGCCCATCGCGCCGATCTGCGTCATGCCGCCGGCCGACCACTGGCCCATGCCGCCCAGCTCCGGGTGGCTGAACTGCGCCATGCGGCCGCCGCCCCGCTGCACCGCCTCGGCCAGCACGCGCACCGCCGCCTCGCTGATGCCGTGCCGACGCGCCAGTGCCTGGATATCCATGCCATCCTCCCTGCCCGATTTTTCGGTCAACGCAGGATGCGCCTCGGGGCTGCTTCGCATGCCGCCTGCACGCTTGCGAATGGGGCGAAGCAGCCAGTCGAGCAGCCGGTCCCACAGCTCGGTTTGTGCGCTGACACCCGCCACCATGCTGACATGGCCGGCCGCGGGGCGGTGCACCGTGGCGTTCGGCAGGCGCGCGGCCAGGGCCAGCGCGCTTTCCGCCGGGACGATGCGGTCGCGGGGCGGGCCGGCCCCCAAGCGGTGGGGGTGGGGGGGATACGGCCGCACCGG
>CAXUNK010000144.1:0-8059 GCA_964252425.1 uncultured Acetobacteraceae bacterium | reverse complement strand
GATGAGGGGGGGCTGAAGGAGGAGATTGCAGTGTTGGGTGCGCGCGATTGAGGTTGGATGGCGCAAATTCAAGTTTTTCGCGGAAAATGAATTTCCGACGATTATTATTCGGAATTTCGTCGGGATTTCGTCAAGACTCCGTAGCTGTTTCCATGCCATCGGCCCTCATCACCGGCGATTCGGCTGGTGAGAAAAAGGACATTCCCGATGTCATTTGGTCGATACGTTTTCCTGGCGCTCGCGCTCGGCGCAGCGGTGCCCGCCCACGCGAAGGTTCAGCCGTTCATGGCGGGCTGGGATGATTTCAACGAGCCGCTCAACCTTGCGAACAGCTCCGTGAAATGGTCCGTCTCCCCGAAGACGAAGTCGCTGACCGTAACCTACACGCTCGTCGGCGCGAACCCGACCAAGCTGTATCAAGTGGCCGTTGCGATATTCTGCACGACCCCGCCTGCCAACTTTGGCCGCTTTCCCGTCGAGAACAGCGCGTGCAACCCGATCACGCGCCAAGGCAAGACTGCTGGTGACACTGGTGTGGAGCTTGGGGCCATACTGACGGACAGCACGGGCGCTGGTTCTATCACCATTTCCACGGGGGCTTTGCCCGCCGGCAGCTACACGGTGGAGTTTGTTGTCCGCAACGGCGCGGGGTGCGCCGTAACCGGCGGCGGCGGCGATTGTGACGTAGCGTTCCAGTCGCCCGGGCCGTTCGACACCGGCGTGAATAAGTTTACGGTCAAGTAGGGGCGGGCTTGGGCCGCATCCCAAGGTACGATATGGATGGTGCGGATTTTGCCGGATCATCCAGTCCTCCGTGGGTTCCATGCTGTTCGGCTATACGCCGTCACAGATGTCCGAGAGGTATGTGCGCGCGGCGCTCTGAAGGGTAGGCCGGCCTCCGTCGCACTCTGGAGGCCGGCGTCCGGCGGGCGGAACGACCTAATTCCGCCTAGCTGCAGCGCCACCGGCTCGACGTTCCGACAGGCCTCTTGCAGCCGATCCACGGCAGGCCGACATACGATGCCTCATCGGCATAGATGATGGTAGCCAAACAGTGGTTTGAGGCAAGCAGCGAGACGATGGAAAAAAGAACAATTACGGACTATCTTCCGCCTTGAACACTGATGCACCCCGCGCCTGCACCCTGGCCGACATGCACGCTGCGCTTGACCGGGCTGAGGCCGACGTGGCCGCTGGCCGGGTTGTAGCAGCCAACAAGGTTCATGAGCGGTTGCGTCGGGCGATCACGGCCGCCGAGATACCGTGAAACGAATTGTAGGTCCCGCGATGATCACGAATGCTCAAGAGCCAGTTGCATCTCGGAATACGGAAGGATCGGACGCGAACGACGATCGCTTGACGCCCGAGCACGTAGCTCACGCGCGTGAGCGCAGGCTGGTGGCTATGCGATTGCAAGACGTCGAAGGCAACCCGCTGAGTGCGGACCAAGTCGCCATGTTCGAGTTGTTCGAGCGTGAAGCCTGGAGCCACGAGCGGCGGCTGGCGCATATCCTCGATCGGACACATACGCGCGCTGCGGCTTGAGCGGCGCCGGCCCGTATCTGGATGCCAGATACGCACACTGCGGAACAAGCTCGGCATCACTGATTCGGATGCCCTGAACTACACGGAACGTGAGATCGTCACCCAGCGCGCCGCGGAAGGCATTCCCACCGGCCGCTTCGACCTGCGCCACCTGTGCGCCATCCATTACCACCTGTTCCAGGACATCTACGATTGGGCCGGACAGATCCGGGTGGTGGAAATCAGCAAAGGCGGCAGCCAGTTCCAGTTCCGCCGCAGCATCGAGGCCGGCATGGCCGACGTGCATCGCCGTCTGGTGGCTGCCAGATACCTGCGCGGGTTGGCGCCGCGTGATTTCGCCGATGCGGCCGGCGTGATCATGGGCGACGTCAACTACGTCCACCCCTTCCGTGACGGCAACGGCCGCACGCAGCTATTCTACCTGGAACAGTTGGCCATGCGGGCCGGACACAGGCTGGCGCTTGCCCGGATCGATCCGGATGCCTGGCTGCTCGGGTCAAGAGAGTCCCATGCTGGTCGATACGGGGTCATGGCCGCCGAGATACTTCGGCTGATCGACCCGGCTTGACCCGCGCGCCTGCGCGCCGCACCTGTGATCCATGCGATTCCTTGTCCTGACTGCGCTTCCCCTTCTGATGGCCGCAGCCCCGCCCCGGCTGGTGCCGGTGCGGGACGTGACGGTGGAGTACCTGGTGCACCCGCGCGACCATGGCGACGTCTCGGTGCAGGTGGCCGTGCAGGCCGGGGGGGCGCGGCTGCGGATCACCAGCCCCGATCTGCCGACCGCCTTCGTGGTGGACCGGCCGAACCACGAGGCGACCATATTGCTGCCCATGTTCAAGCTTTACGCGACCGTGGGCATCGGCCAGTACGACGTGGCCGACCACATGCGGCATGCCGAGTTCGAGCGGCACGGGCGCGGACAGGTAGCGGGGCTGGCCTGCACCGAGTGGTCCGCCGTCTCGCATGACGGCGCCGCCCAGGCCTGCATCACCGACGATGGCGTGATCCTGCGCGGCACCGCCACGGACCGGCACGGGCCGGTGGGCTCGGTGCTGGCCAGTGCCGTGCAGTACGGGGCGCTGCCGGACGCGCTGTTCCGGCGGCCCGCCGATTTCCACAATGCCGGCAGCCTGCCGGTGGATGGTCTGGGTTTCGCCCGTTGAGGCTCCTGCGCCCGCTGCTCGCCGCCTGTGCGCTGGCGGGACCTGTGCTGGCAGGACTGGCGCTGGCAGGACTGGCGCTGGCAGGACTGGCGCTGGCCGCCGACGCCCCCGCCCTGCAGCCGACGCGCGACGTGGACGTGACCTACCGCGTGCCGGTGCCGGGCGGCGGCGGCGCCTCGCTGCTGCAACGCCTGCGCTGGTCGGCGTCGCGCCGGGAGCAGCGGGTGGACCTGCCAACCTCGGGCAACTGGATGGTGCTCGATTTCACCGCCCACCGCATGGCGATGGTGCGCGACGACAGCCGCGAGGTCGTCGATCTGCCCAGCCCGCTCTCGGCCGAACAACCCAATGCCGGCGCGGGGTTCACGCGCGCCGGAACGGACAGCGTGGCCGGGCTGGCCTGCACCGAGTGGCGCACGATCGACACGCGCGGGCAGGAGACGCTGGCCTGCTACACCGATGACGGCGTGCTGCTGCGCGCCACCGCCGGCGCCCGCGTGCTGATGCAGGCGGTGGCGGTGAAATACGAAACGCAGCCGGCGGAGGTGTTCGCCACGCCCGCGGGCTACACGCACCAGCAGAGCAGCCGGTGACCGCGATTTGGGGAGAACCAAAATGACGAGGTTGGTGTCCGCCGCACTCATGATTGCGGCCGCGTCGGGTGCGGGCCATGCCGCGACATTGCGGTTCGTCGAGCGCGCGACGGGCAACGCGACGACGCTGCATGGCGGCGCCAGGTCCGACAACGTAGGCGACGTGCTGACCTTCTACAACCCGGTCTATGACGCGGCCAACACCAAGAAACTCGGTTTCGACCAGGGCTATTGCGTGCGCCTGGTGGTCGGCCAGACCTATGAGTGCCACTGGACGCTGAGCGTGGCGCAAGGCCAGTTGGCCGTCGATGGCCCGTTCCTGGATGCGGGCGATTCGACGCTGGCGGTGACCGGCGGCACCGGCGCCTATAGCGGTGCGCGGGGCGAGATGCTGCTGCATGCACGCGACGCGAAGGGATCGGCCTACGACTACACGTTCACGCTGAAGTAGCGCCGGATCGGCATCACCGGAAATCGCGCGTCGGCACCTTGATGCCGCGCATGTCCGGCGCGCCGCCATGCCTGGCTTCGTCGCCGCGCCCGGTGCGGAACGGAAAATCTTCGTCGCGCGCGCCCACGCTGCGCAGCATGTCGGACAGATCGTCCAGACGCTCGGCCACCACGTGGATCACGCTGCCGGCGCGCTGCAGGCGGCCGTGACAGGCGATCATGCCGGCTGACAGGATCAGGCGGCGCTGGGCTGCGAACACCGTGGGCCAGATCACCAGGTTCGCGTGGCCCGTCTCGTCCTCCACCGTGATGAACATGATCCCCTTGGCGCTGCCTGGTTTCTGGCGCACCAGCACGATGCCCGCCACGCTCACGCGCTGGCCGTCGCGCAGATGCGACAGATCGGCGGCGCGCACCACGCGCTGCCGTTCGAGGTCGCGGCGCAGGAAGCCCACGGGATGGCGGCGCAGCGTCAGGCCGGTGCTGCGGTAATCCTCGACCACCTCGCGGCCGGGTTTCATGTTCGCAATCCTTGCTTGCGGCTCGGCGAAGTTTTCGATGGCGAACAAAGGTAGATCGGTGTCGGGCAACGCGCGGACCTGCCACAGGGCCTCACGGCGCGACATGCCGGTCTCGGAATCGCCGTAGCGGGTGGAGGGGGCCAGGCACGCGAACCCGTCGGCTTCGGCCAGATGTTCGAGCGCGCGCCTGGCGACACGCGTGCGGCGGTGCAGCTCGGCGATGTCGGTGAACGGCGCGGAGCTGCGCCGAGCGACGATGCAGCCCGCCTCGGCCTCGGACAGGCCCTTGACCATGCGCAAGCCCAGGCGCAGCGCATGCAGCCGTCCGCCCGGCTCCAGCGTGCAATCCCACGCGCTGTCGTTGACGGAGACCGGCCGCACCTCCACCCCATGCAGCCGCGCGTCGCGCACGATCTGCGCCGGCGCATAAAAACCCATCGGCTGCGCGTTCAGCAGCGCGCAGGCGAACACGTCCGGATGGTGGCATTTGACCCAGGAACTGGCATAGGCGATCAGCGCGAAGCTGGCCGCGTGGCTTTCGGGAAAACCGTAGCTGCCGAAACCCTCGATCTGCTTGAAGGTGCGCTCGGCGAAATCCTTCGAGTAGCCGCGCTCGGTCATCCCGCCGATCAGCTTGTCGTGGAACTTGCTGACTCCGCCGGTCACCTTGAACGTCGCCATCGCACGGCGCAACTGGTCGGCTTCGGTCGCCGAAAAACCGGCGCACACCATGGCCACCTGCATCGCCTGTTCCTGGAACAGCGGCACGCCCAGCGTCTTCTTCAGCACGCCTTCCAGTTCCGGCGTGGGGTACTCGGGTGTCTCCAGCCCGTCGCGACGGCGCAGGTAAGGGTGCACCATGTCGCCCTGGATCGGGCCGGGGCGCACGATGGCCACCTGGATCACCAGATCGTACAGCTCGCGCGGTTTCATCCGCGGCAGCATCGACATCTGCGCGCGGCTTTCGATCTGGAACGTACCGAGCGTGTCGGCACGCTGGATCATGCGGTAGGTGGCCGCATCCTCCTTCGGCACGTCGTCCAATGTCCTGAAGTGCAGGCCGCGATGTTCGGCGAGCAGGTTGAACGCGCGGTTCATGCAGCCGAGCATGCCCAGGCCCAGCACATCCACCTTCATGAATTTCAGGTGGTCGATATCGTCCTTGTCCCACTCGATCACCTGCCGGTCGTCCATCGCCGCCGGCGCGATCGGCACCAGCGTGTCGAGCCGGTCCTGCGTGAGCACGAAGCCGCCGGGGTGCTGCGACATGTGGCGCGGAAACCCGATCAGCTCGCGCGCGATGTCCAGCGTCATGCGCAGCCGGCGGTCGGACACGTTCAGGTTCAGCGCCGCCGCATGCTCCTCGTCCACGCCGTCCGCACTCCAGCCCCAGACCTGTCCCGCCAGCGCCGCGGTCACGTCCTCGCTCAACCCGAGCACCTTGCCGACCTCGCGCACCGCGCCGCGCGAACGGTAGCGCGCGATCGTGGCGCATAGCGCCGCGCGGTCCCGTCCGTACGTGTCGTAGATCCATTGGATCACCTCCTCGCGCCGCTCGTGCTCGAAATCGACGTCGATGTCCGGCGGCTCGCGCCGTTCGGTGCTGAGGAAGCGTTCGAACAGCAGGTTGCTCTGCACCGGGTCGATCGCGGTGACGCCGAGCACGTAGCACACGGCGCTGTTGGCCGCACTGCCGCGGCCCTGGCACAGTATGCCGCGCGAGACGGCGAACTGCACGATGCGGCGCACGGTCAGGAAGTACGGCGCGTATTCCATCTGAGCGATCAATGTCAGCTCGTGCCGCAACTGTGCCGCCAATTTGTCGGACACGCCGTCCGGAAATTTCTGCTGTGCACCCTCCCAGGTCAGGTCTTCCAGAACCTGCTGTGCCGTCCGCTCAGGTTCGGCTTCGTGCGGATATTGGTAACGCAATTCGCCCAGGCTGAACCGGCAGCGATCGGCGATGTGTCCGGTGCGCGCCACCGCCTCCGGGTACGCACCGAACACACGGGCCATCTCCTCCGGCGGTTGCAGATGCCGTTCGGCAAACCGTTCGCGCCGAAAACCGGCATCATCGATCATGCAGCCCTCGCGTATGCAGGTGACCACGTCCTGCAGGATGCGGCGTCGCGGCTCGTGGTACAGCACGTCGCCGGTCGCCACCGTCGGCACGCGTGCCGCCTGCGCCATCTGGCTGAGCTCGTGCAGGCGCAGCGCGTCGCCGGGCGCGCGCCGCAGCGTGAGCGCCAGATGCGCGTCGCCGCCAAAAACCTCGCGGACACGGCGCAATTGTGCGTGCAGCGCATCGTCGGGCTGGTCCGGCAACAGGATCGCAACCAGCCCGTCCGCACGCGCGGCCACATCATCCCATGTCAGCTGGCACACGCCGTGGCCGCCCGCGGCCTTGCCCGCGCTCAGCAATCCGCACAGCCGCGCATAGGCGGCGCGGTCGGTCGGATAGACCAGTAGCGACGTGCCGCACGCGAGATCGAGCCGGCAGCCGATGATCAGGCGCAGGCCGGCTTCCGACGCACGCTGATGCGCGCGCGCGATGCCGGCCAGCGTGTTGCGGTCGGTGATCGCGATCGCGTCGTAGCCGAACAGCTTGGCCTGGGCGAGCAACTCCTCGACGTGGGAGGCGCCGCGGAGGAAGGAGTAGTTCGAGGTGGTTTGGAGTTCGGTGTAGGGCATTAAGAATCTTCTTTTCTGAAGAAAAGAAGCAAAAGACTTTTGTTCATGGGGCGCGCGTTGGGGTTGATGCGCGCGCCATTATCCGAACATTCCATGCAGAAACCATTTTAAGTCTCCCGTTGCCTGCTGTAGCCCGTCCCCCCTTCTGAACAGCCAGAACCGCTGCCCCGCCTCGTCCTCCACGCGGAAATAATCGCGCACCGCCCAGGTCTCGTCGTCGTCCAGCCACCATTCGCCGAACACCCGCTCCGGCCCATCGGCGCGCTGCACGCGATGCGGCCGGCGGCGCCAGGTGAACCGTACGGGTGCGTGGTCGGGCAGCAGCGCCACCGCGTCCACCGGATGAGGCGGCGCGAACAGGCGCGTGGGGCGGGGCAGGCGGTCCGGCCAGCCGGCCCCTTCCGCGCGAACCAGCGGACGCACCGGGCGCAGGCTGCGCTCCGGCACGTCGCTCTGCACCGGCGCCATGCGGAACACCCGGTCCTGGCCCAGCCGGTTCGACAGCATGTCGATCAGCCCGGACAGATCGGGCGCACGCCTGGCCACGCACAGGTCGGAGACGTTCTGCCGCGCGCCCAAACCGGCGGTCAGCGGCGCCGACAGGCTTGCGGCCTCGATGCCGAAACCGGGGTCGATCGTCTCGATCCGCTCCGTCAGCAGCCGGGTCAGATGCGCCGCATCGCGCGTCGGCTGCGCCGTGCCGATGCGCACCGCCTGGTCCACCCCATCCACCCGCCGGAACACCAGGTCCAGGCGGGAGGCGCCCAGGCCGCGCTGCTGCAGCTTTTCGCACAGGCGCTCGGCGAGCAGGGCGGTGATCCGTGCCAGATCCTCCGGCGTCGCGATCGGTTCGGGAAAACCCTGCCGGGTGCGCGGCATCTCGGGCGGCGCGGCCGGCTCGATCGGCTCCGGCACGGCGCCCGTCGCCTGGTCCAGCCGGCGCAGCACGGTGGCGCCGAAGCGTTTGACCAGCGGCGCGCGCGGGGCCGCCAGAAGCTGGCCCACCGTGTCGAACCCCAGCGCGCGCAGCTCGGCCACGCTCTCCTCCGGCGCGCGCAGGGCGGCGACCGGCAAAGGCAGCAGCGATGTGCGC
>CAXUNK010000143.1:0-8079 GCA_964252425.1 uncultured Acetobacteraceae bacterium | reverse complement strand
GGTGGCAGCGCTCCCCCACCTGCGCACAACTGCCGACCGTCGCCCAGGTGTCGATCATGGTGCCGGCGCCGATATGCGCGCCCACGTTGACGAAGCACGGCATCAGCACGCAGCCGGGGGCCACGTAGGCCGAGCGCCGGACCACCGCGCCCGGCACCATCCTGAAACCGGCCTCGGCGAAGCGCGCGTCGTCCCACCCCTCGGTCAGCAGTGGCACCTTGTCATAGACGGGCGTGCCGGCTGCCCCCGGCATCGGCGCGCTGTCCCGCAGCCTGAAGGAGAGCAGGACGGCCTGTTTCAGCCAGCCATGCACGCGCCAGCCGTCGGCGGCGGGTTCGGCCACGCGCAGGCGTCCCGAACCGAGTGCGGCCAGCACCTGCTCCACCACCTCGCTCCCTGGAGGAGGCGCGGCAGGGTCCAGGCCGGCGCGCCGCTCCCAAAGCGCCTCGATCGTTTCCTGCCACGCTCGGTCCATCGCCACCCCGACCAGACTGGCCGGGGGGATGCCCGCCCCGGCGCGCGTGCGCAAGCGGGGGAAGGTGCTTCTTGGGGGCGCTACACCGAGCCGGCGACGTAGGCGCGCAGGCTGTCCACCTCCTGGCTCTGCGCGTCGAGCTGCGCCTTGACCACGTCGCCTATGCTGATCATGCCGACCAGCTCGCCCCCGTCCAGCACCGGCAGGTGACGCACGCGCCCGTTCGTCATCAGGCCCATCGCCTCCCCAGTGCTGGTGGAGGGTGTGACGGTGTGGAGCACGCTGGTCATCAACTGCGCCGCCGTCATCTCGAGGCAGGCGGCGCCCTCGCGCGCCAGTCCGCGCACGATGTCGCGCTCGCTCAGTATGCCCATCAACTGGCCGGCCGAATCACGCACCAGCACCGCGCCGATGCGCCATTCGGCGAGCGTCGTCGTGACCTGATCGATGCGGGTGGTGGGCGAAACCGAGGCAATCTCTTGCCCCTTGTGGCGCAGGATGGCGGCGACGGTCATGGTGCAAAACTCCCTGGCAGCGTTGCCGGGCGGGGAGGCGCCACGTTTGGGCGCGTTGGGCCCGGGTAGCCAGTCTGCTACTCCGGCGATGGGGAATGCAACGTCCCATCCTGCGCGCCGCCGCCCGTACTCGCCGGCCGTGCCTCGGCGGAGGCCAGCCGCGCTTCGATGGCCGCCAGCCTCTTCTCGGCCGCTTCCTGCCCGGCGCGCGCGCGGGCGGCCAGCTCGGCCACCGCGTCCAGCTCCTCGCGGCGCACCAGCTCCAGCCGGCGGATCGTCTCGTCCACCCGGGCGCGCACCAGCGCCTCCACCTCCTCGCGCAAGCCCGCCAAAGCGGACAGCGCGCCCCCGGCCACGCCGGCCAGGTCGTCGAAGAAACGCGGGCGTTCGGCCATGTGATGATCCTGCTGGTTGCCTGTGTGCGGCGCGGGGGTGTGGCGCGGGGCTGTTCGCCCTCGCCGGCCTGCGTATAACGCGCCGCATGATCTTGGTCACCGGCGGGGCCGGCTTCATTGGCTCCTATCTGCAGGCCGAGCTGTGCGCGCGCGGCCTGGAAACGGTCATCTCCGACCGGCTCGGCGACCGGGGCAAATGGCACAACATCGCCCGCCACCCGCCTGCCCGGCTCATCCATCCAGACGCGCTCGACGCCTTTCTCGACAGCGCTCCGCCGGTGCAGGCGGTGTATCACATGGGCGCGATCAGCGGCACGCTGGCCACCGACGGCGACCAGGTCTGGCGCACCAATGTCGAGCTCAGCCTTCGCCTGTGGCACTGGTGCGCGGCGCATGGCGCACGCTTCGTCTATGCCTCGTCCGCCGCCACCTACGGCGACGGCACGGCCGGGTTCGACGACGATCCGGCCCGGCTGGACCGGCTGCGGCCGCTCAACCTGTACGGCTGGTCGAAACACGTCTTCGACCAGCGGATCATGGCGATGCTGCGTGCCGGCGAGCCACGCCCGCCGCAATGGGCGGGGCTCAAGTTCTTCAACGTCTATGGGCCGAACGAATACCACAAGAACGGCATGGTTTCCGTCATCAAGGTCAAATACGACGAGCTCGCCGCGGGCCAGCCGATGCGGCTGTTCCGCTCCCACCGTCCGGACCTGGCCGATGGCGAGCAGGCGCGCGACTTCGTCTGGGTCGGCGATTGCGCGTCCGTCATGCTGTGGCTGCTCGACACGCCGCAGGTGAGCGGCCTGTTCAACGTGGGCACCGGCGCCCCTCGCACCTATGCGGACATGGCCCGCGCCGTGGCCCATGCCGCCGGCCGGCCGGCCGAGATCGCGTTCGTGGACATGCCCGACGCGCTGCGGCCGCAATACCAGTTTTTCACCAACGCACGCATGGAGCGCCTGCGCGACGCGGGCTATGCGGCGCCGTTCACCAGCCTGGAGGATGGCGTGCGGCGCTATGTCGGCGACTACCTGGCCACACCGGACCCCTATCGATGAGCGCGCCGCTGAATTTCCCGCAATTCGACCCGGTGCTGCTGCGTCTTGGGCCGCTCTCCATACGATGGTATGCGCTGGCCTACATCACCGGCCTGGTCACCGGCTGGCAGGTGATGCGCCGCATCGTGCGCTGGCCGCCGCCGGTGGCAAGCCTGGCGAAGACCGACGACTTCCTCACCTGGGCCACGCTCGGCGTCATCCTGGGCGGCCGGCTCGGCTACTGCTTCTTCTACCAGCCCGGCTACTACCTGACGCACCCGCTGCAGATCCCCGCGGTCTGGACCGGGGGGATGAGCTTCCATGGCGGCATGCTGGGCGTGGTCGCGGCCATCGTCCTGTTCTGTGTGCGCAACAGGATCCCCGTGCTCGGTTTTGCGGATCGGATGGCGATGGTCACGCCGATCGGCCTCGGACTGGGCCGCGTCGCCAACTTCATCAACGGCGAGCTCTGGGGCAGGCCGGCGCCCGACTGGCTGCCCTGGCGCATGATCTTTCCGCATGCCCCGGACGCGGTGCCGCGCCACCCGAGCCAGATCTACCAGGCGCTGATGGAAGGCCTGCTGCTGTTCCTGCTCGTCTTCCTGCTCGGCCGGCGCGAGCCCATCCGCGCGCGCTTCGGAACGCTGACCGGCGTCTTCCTGATCGGCTACGGCGTGGCGCGCATCATCGGCGAGTTCTTCCGCGAGCCCGACAGCTTCCTGGGCTACCTGTGGAGCGGTGCGACCATGGGCCAGCTCCTCTCCTTCCCGATGATCCTGGCCGGGGCGGGGCTGATCGCGTTCGCCTGGCGCCGCCGGTCCGCGATTGCCTGAGCGTCTCGACATGTTCATGGCACGCGCCAACGCCGCCTATTACGCGACGCACGACCCGTTCGCCGACTTCACCACGTCGCCCGAGATCGCGCAGATGTTCGGCGAGCTGCTCGGCGCCTGGGCGGCCATCGTCTGGCAATCCATGGGCGCCCCCCGCCCCGTGCTGCTGGTCGAGGCCGGGCCGGGCCGCGGCACGCTGATGGCGGATGCGCGCCGGGCCACCGCCCGCGTGGCCCCGGACTTCCATGCCGCCTGCCAGCTGCACCTGATCGAGACCTCGCCTCGGCTACGTGCGGCGCAAGGCAAGCTCGTGCCCGACGCGGCCTGGCACGGCACGCTGGACGCCGTGCCGCCCGGCCCCGCCATCGTGCTCGCCAACGAGTTCCTGGACGCGCTGCCCATACGCCAGCTCGTCAGAACCCCGCGCGGCTGGGCCGAACGCCATGTCGAGCACGCAAGCTTCGTGGACCAGGACTTGTCCCACCCGCCGCAGGACAGCCGGATCGACGCGCAGCCCGATCTGCCGAGCGGCACGGTGCTGGAGATCGCACCCACCGCCGGCGCCTGGACGCACGACCTCGCCAGCCGCCTGAACGCCCAGGGCGGCGCCGCGCTCATCCTTGATTACGGCCCCGGACACTCCGCACCGGGCGACAGCCTGCAGGCGTTGCGCCACGGCCGCCCGGCCGACCCGCTCGCCGATCCCGGCTGCGCGGACCTGACCGCGCATGTGGATTTCGAGGCGCTCGGCCGGGTCGCGCGCGAGGCAGGCGCCTCGGTGCACGGCCCGCTCGCGCAGGGCATCTTTCTCGAACGACTGGGGCTGGGCGTGCGCACCGCGCGCCTGGCGGCTGCCCGGCCCGACCGCATGGCGGCGCTCTACCAGGCCGCCGGCCGCCTGGCCGAACCCGCCCGCATGGGCGCGCTGTTCAAGGCGATGTGCCTTACCCATCCCGGCCTGCCAGTGCCGCCCGGGTTCGAGCCGTGACGCCGGACCATCTGGCCGCCCCCGGCCTCGAGGGGCGAGGCGCGTTCTTCACCCGGCGCGGCGGCGTCTCCGAAGGACCCTACGCCAGCCTCAATTGCAGCACGTCCGGCGGCGACGATCCGGGTCATGTGGCGCGCAACCGTGCGCTTGTCGCCGACGCCATGGGTGTGGCTCCCGACCGTCTCCTGGGCCTGACCCAGGTGCACGGCGCCCAGGTGGCGGTGATTGGCGAGGCCTGGCCGGCCGGCGCCGGCCCGAAAGCGGACGCTATGGTGACCGACCGGCCAGGCCTGGCGCTGGGCATCATCACCGCCGATTGCGCGCCGGTGCTGTTCCGCGAGCCGGAGTCCGGAATGGTCGGCGCCGCCCATGCCGGATGGCGCGGCGCGGCCGCCGGCGTGCTGGAGGCGGTGGTGGACGCGATGGCGGGGCTGGGCGCCGAGCGGAGTCGCATCAACGCCTCGATCGGCCCGTGCATCGGCCAGGCGAGCTATGAGGTCGGCGACGACCTGCGCGAAGCGGTGCTGCCGAGCCTGCCCGGCGCCGAGCGGTTCTTCGCGCAGGGTACCAGGCCCGCGCATTGGCAGTTCGATTTGGCCGGCTATTGCCTGGCCCGGCTGGACCGCGCCGGCGTGCGGGCCGCCGCGATCGGGATCGACACCTGTGCCGACGAGGCGCGCTTCTTCAGCCATCGGCGCCGCACTCTGTCCGGCGGCGGGCCGATCGGCCACCAGATCTCGGTCATCCGCTCGTCATGACCCGCCGTCGTTTCGCAACCCTGTCGCTGGCGGCTGCCTGCCTGCTGTCCGGCTGCGGCGACCTGCCGCGCCCCTTCGCCGGCAATCCCGGCCGTCAGGCGCTGCTGCTGAGCCAGCCGCCACCGCCCCGGCTGGTCGTGGCCGCGCCGGATGGCGCGATGCTGCCGGCGCAGGATTCGAACGCCTGGCTGCACGACATGGCCGACGCGCTGGTGGCCCAGGAACTGCCAGCCTACGTCGCCCCGCCAGGCCCATACGACTGGACGTTGCGGCTCTCGGCCACGCTGCGCGGCGACCACGTCCTGCCGCACTACCAGATCCTCGACGCCAAGGGTGCCGACCATGGTGCGCTGGACGGCGCCCCCGTGCCCGCCGCCGCCTGGGCGCAGGCCTCGCCGGACACGCTCAGGCGCAGTGCAAGCGAGGCGGCGCCGCAGGTGCTGGCGCTGCTGCGCTCGGCCGACGCCACGATCAAGCAGAACGACCCGAACAGCCTGTACAATCGCCCGGCGCGCGTGTGGTTCAGCGGGGTGACGGGCGCGCCGGGCGACGGCAACTCGGCGCTGGCCCGCAACATGCGGCGCCGCATTCCGGAAACCGGCGACCTGCTCGTGCCGGCGCAGGTCTCGGCCGATTTCTGGCTGCGCGGCACGGTGCGCGTCACCGACGAGCCGGACGGCCAGCAGCAGGTGGAGATCCACTGGCTGGTCAGCGACAACAAGGGCCACGAAGCCGGCGACGTGGCGCAGGGCCACGACATCGCGAAGGGCACGCTCGACAACCATTGGGGCGAAATCGCGACCGTGATCACCGAAGAAGCCGCGAGCGGCGTGCACGACGTGATCACCAACTATTCCGGGCGCCACAAACCGAAACAAAATTGATGGACGTTGCACATGCAAAACGCCCGGCAGAGTCGTGTCCACAGATGAACACAGATGCGGAGCTTCGTCGCCAATGGGCGCACCGGACATCTGTGGGCAGACTCAAGTTTGGGAGCGAACACCTCTCCCGCCCGAACCGCTATTGCTCACCGGCTGTATCGGTTGGCTTTCTTCGATGTCAGCCTTCTATTCGACCATTCGGCGTGCTCAAGGGTCCCGCAACGACCGCCGAAGGCGGCCTGGCCTTGAACAGGCCGAACGGTCGAATGATGTTCGCGTGTCGAAGGCAGCCGCCGCGTTCACCCGGGTGTTCGCTCCGAAACTTGATCCACCGTGTTAATCTGCGTCATCTGTGGATGACCCTTGCAGCTTCCTTTCTTGTTCGAGTGGGCTCGTGACTGATGCACATCGCCATCATCGGCGGAGGGTTTTCCGGGGCCGCCTGCGCGTTCCACCTGCTCCGCGATCACTCCGATATCTCCGGCACGCTCACCATCATCGAGCCGCGCAGCACGCTCGGCGCGGGTCTTGCCTATTCCGCGGCGTCGCCCGTGCACCGCACCAACGTGGCCGCCAGCCGCATGTCGGTGGTCCCGGACGAGCCGGCGCAGTTCCATGACTGGCTGCTGGCCGAAGGCGTGCCGGCGCGCGATCCTGCCTGCGCCATGCCGGACGGGCGGATGTATCCGAGGCGCGTGGAGTTCGGCCGCTATGTCGATACGATGCTGCAATACGAGGCCGCTCGCCATGCAGGTGCCACGTTCGCGCATGTGCGGGCCCGCGCGCTCGGCGCGGCACCGCAGGACGGCCGGATCGCCATCGAGCTGGATGGCCGGCCGCCCGTGCTCGCCGACAGCGTCGTGCTGGCGGTCAGCCACACCGCGCCCGATCTGCCAGCGCCGCTCGGCGGTGTCGCCTGCGTGCTGCCCGACCCCTGGGATGTGGCCGCACTCGACCGCATCCCGCCCGGCGCGCGCGTGCTGGTGGTGGGCACCGGCCTGACCGCGTGC
Organism: uncultured Acetobacteraceae bacterium; assembly: GCA_964252425.1. Lineage (GTDB taxonomy): Bacteria > Pseudomonadota > Alphaproteobacteria > Acetobacterales > Acetobacteraceae > BOG-908. The sequence continues at coordinate 1,181 of CAXUNK010000143.1, read as the reverse complement.
GACGTGATGGCGCATCTGCTCGCGCGTGGCCATCGCGGCCGGATCGACGCCGTGTCGCGCCACGGCCTGCTGCCCCGGCCGCGCCCCGATCTGCCGGTGCAGGCCGAAGGGGATTTTTCGACCGACCCGGAGACGCGCGCCTCCGCCCTTCTGCGCCGCATACGCGGTGCGGTGCGGGCGGCGCGCGAGGGCGGCCGGCCATGGGAGAACATCGTCGATGCGCTGCGCCAGCAGGCGGGCGACGCCTGGGGCACGCTCGATTGGGATGAGCGCCGGCGGGTGCTGCGACATCTGCGCACGCTGTGGGACGTGCACCGCTTCCAGTCGGCGCCGCAGATCGACGCGGCGCTGGCGCGGGCGCAGGGAGATGGCGTGCTGCATGTGCGCGCCGCGCGCGTGGTGAGCGCGCAAGACGAGGCGTGCGGGGCGGAGGTGGTGGTGCGTCAGCGGGGCGCCGGCGGGTGCGAAACGCTGCACGTCGAAGCGATCGTGAACTGCACCGGGCCTGGCCACCGCTCGGTCACGCAAGCCCATCCGGTGCTGCGCGGCCTGGCTGATGCGGGGCTGCTGCGGCCCGATCCCGCCAATCTGGGCATCTGGGTGGACGGCGACAGCCGCGTGCTGCGCGCCGACGGCACGGCATGGCGCAACCTGTTCGTGGCCGGCCCCCTGGCGCGCGGCACGTTCGGCGAGCTGATGGGGCTGCCGCAGGTCAATTTGCAGCCGCGCGCGGTGGCCGCTTCGCTGGCCCGACTGGCGCGGGCCGCGTGATCACCGGCCGGGCCAGGCTGGCGGGCGTGCTGGGCTGGCCGGTCGCGCAGTCCCGCTCGCCGCTGCTGCATAACTACTGGCTGGCGAAATACCGGATCGACGGCGCCTATGTGCCGCTGCCGGTCCGCCCCGACGACCTGCCCCGGGCGGTGGCCGGGCTGCGCGCCGCGGGCTTTGCAGGCGCCAACGTCACGATACCGCACAAGGAGGCTGTGCTGGCCCTGTGCGACACGCTGGACGATGCGGCCAGGCGAGCGGGTGCGGTCAACACGCTGGTGTTTTCGCCGGACGGCATACGGGGCAGCAACACGGACGGGGCCGGTTTCCTGGCCAATCTGGCCGCGCATGGCGTACAGGCCGAGGGCCCGGCGCTGCTGCCCCCCTACCCCGGCCTCGACGGCGGCAAGCTC
>CAXUNK010000142.1:0-8081 GCA_964252425.1 uncultured Acetobacteraceae bacterium | reverse complement strand
TGCTCTGCTTCGGCCGCCTGCTCCCCTACAAGGGTCTCGACCTGCTGGCGGACGCGCTGCGCCTGGTCCTGCCGCGCCCCGATCTGGAGGTGCGCGTCGTGGGCTGCGGTCCCGAATCGCCCGAACTGGCCACGCTACGCGGTCTGCCCGGCGTGAGCGTCGAGAATCGCTGGGTGCCGGAAGACGAGGTGGGCGCGCTGCTCGCCTGGTCGGACGCCGTCGTGCTGACCCACCGCGAAGCGAGCCAGAGCGGTGTGGCCGCCGCAGCGCTTGCCGCCGGCCGCTGGGTGGTGGCGACACGGGTGGGGGGCCTCGCCGAGCAGCTCGCCGGCCAGACATCCGCGCAGCTCTGCGACATCGACCCGCGCGACATCGCCCGCGCGCTGACCAACCTGCTCACCGCCCCCCCGCGCTCCAACGCGCCGCCGCCCGACTGGCGCGACGACGCGGCGCTGCTCGCGGAACAACTCGGCGCGCGCCTGGCGCCGCAGGGCTTTCCATCCGGCCGCGACACACTTTAGAACGCCCCGCAGCCACTGCTCTGGAGTTTGCCCATGTCACGCCGGCTCTGGAGCCGATCGATGCTCGCCGTCCTGGCCGGCATCGCGCTGACCGACGCCGCCCGGGCGCAGACCGCCGCCCCGCCCCGCGACCTGGACAGCATCTGGACCTTGCAGGTGGAGAACGACGCCGTCTCCACGCTGAAGGGCACGTCGGACCAGTACTACACCAGCGGCCTGCGCCTCGGCTGGACCTCGGGCCAGGACGCGGTGGGCCCGATCGCCGCCCTCGGCCAAAACATCTGGGGCGACGGCACGACCCGCCTCTCCATCGAGATCAGCCAGAGCATCTTCACCCCGCGCTTCACCCAGATCTCGCCGCCGCTGACCACCGACCGCCCGTATGCCGGCGAGCTGATCGCCACCGCCGGCCTGGTGCACGACACGGCTCTGACCCGCGACCTCGTCTCGGTCAGCCTGGGCGTGATCGGCCCGTCGGCCCTCGGCCGCGAGGTGCAGAACGGCTTCCACGACCTGATCGGCGACACCGAGAATCGCGGCTGGCACTATCAGCTGCAGGACCAGCCGGCCTTCCAGATCCTCGGCCAGCGCACCTACCGCTTTCCGCTGGTCCAGCTCGGTCCGATCGAGACCGACGCGCTGCCCTCGGCCACCGTCAGCATCGGCGACATACGCGATTACGTGCAGATCGGCGGCATACTGCGCTTCGGCCAGGGCCTGGCCAGCGATTTCGGCACGCCCAGGATCGAGCCGGGCCTGAACGGCTCGGACGCCTACACCAACGTGCGCCCCTTCGCCTGGTACGGCTTCGCCGGCGTGGACGGTCAGGCGGTCGGCTACGACGTGACGCTGGACGGCAGCACCTTCCGCAACGATTCACGCGACGTGCACCATATCTGGGACGTGGGCGAGATGGAGGCGGGGGTCGCCGTGCTGTGGTACGGGTTCCGCCTGACCTATACGCAGACCTTCCAGACGCAGGAGTTCAAGGGCGCAAAGAGCGGTCTGTTCAACTTCGGCTCGGTCGCCCTGTCAGCGAAGTTCTAGTGAGTAAAAGTTCTTTGCTTCTTTCTTTCAAAAAAGAAGACTCTTCTTTTCTGAAGAAAAGAAGCAAAAGACTTTTGTTCATGTAGCCCTTGCCTGGCGTCCGCCGCACGCCTAACTAGCGGCGCCAATGGCACCGGACGCGATCTTCCACCAGGACACACGCATCGCCGAGGCCCTGGCCTTCGACGACGTGCTGGTGGTGCCTGCCTATTCCCAGGTGCTGCCGGGCCGGACCGACACCCGCACCCGCCTCACCCGCACCATCGGCCTCAACATCCCGTTGCTGGCGGCCGCGATGGACACGGTCAGCGAAGGCCCCATGGCCATCGCCATGGCCCAGCAGGGCGGGATCGGCGTCATCCACAAGAATCTGACGGTGGACGAGCAGGTGGCCCAGGTCCGCTCGGTGAAGAAATTTGAGTCCGGCATGGTGGTCAACCCCGTCACCATCCACCCCGAGCAGACCCTGGCGGACGCGCGCGCGCTGATGGCGCAGTGGCGTATCAGCGGCATCCCCGTGGTGGAACGCGACGGCCTGCTGGTCGGCATCCTGACCAACCGCGACGTGCGCTTCGCCACCGACCCCGCCATCCCTGTGCGCGAGCTGATGACGCACGAAAAACTCGTCACCGTCACCGGCAACCCTGGCGCCGACGAGGCGCGCCGCCTGCTGCACCACCACCGCATCGAAAAACTGCTGGTGGTGGACGAGGCGCGCCGGTGCGTGGGGCTGATCACGGTGAAGGACATGGACAAGGCCCAGGCCCATCCGCTCGCCAACAAGGACGAGCTGGGCCGGCTGCGCGTGGCGGCCGCCACCGGCGTGGGCGACGAGGGCCAGGCCCGCGCCGAAGCGCTGGTGGACGCCGGCGTGGACGTGATCGTTGTCGATACCGCGCACGGCCACAGCGAGGGCGTGCTGGCCCAGGTCAACCGCATCAAACGCCTGTCGAACGCCGTGCAGGTCGTGGCCGGCAACGTCGCCACGCCGGAAGGTGCGGTGGCGCTGATCGACGCGGGTGCGGACTGCATCAAGATCGGCATCGGCCCGGGCAGCATCTGCACCACACGCGTGGTGGCCGGCGTCGGCGTGCCGCAATTCTCCGCCGTGATGGAGACGTCCGCCGCCTGCGCCGCGCGCGACATCCCCAGCATCGCCGATGGCGGCATCCGCACCAGCGGCGACATCGTCAAAGCCATCGGCGCCGGCGCCGAAGCGGTGATGGTGGGCAGCCTGCTCGCCGGCACCGACGAGGCGCCGGGCGAGGTGTTCCTCTACCAGGGCCGCTCCTACAAATCCTATCGCGGCATGGGCAGCATCGCCGCGATGTCCCGCGGCTCGGCCGACCGGTATTTCCAGCAGGAAATCACCGACAGCCTCAAACTGGTGCCCGAAGGCGTGGAAGGCCGCGTGGGCTACAAGGGCCCCATGTCCGGCGTGGTGCACCAGCTCATAGGCGGCCTGCGCGCCGGCATGGGCTACACCGGCTCGGCCACCATCGCCGACCTGCGCGCCGGCACACGCTTCCGCCGAATCACCGGCGCCGGCCTGCGCGAAAGCCACGTCCACGACGTGGCAATCACGCGCGAGGCGCCGAATTATCGGCAGGAAGGGTAGGGATAGTACGCGTATGTAAAAATCCGCCTTGGCCGGGCTTGTCCCGGCCATCCACGCGGTGGTGATGTAGCCCAGGTTAGCTGCCCCGCTTATTAAGCTTCGTTACTTTCTCGATCATTTTCAACTCAAGCGCACCCCGGTTCAGGCCGAAATGCGCTTCACGATGATGATTTGGACAAAGTGCAATGACGTTAGTCATTTTGTCAGCGCCGTCGCTGGCAAGAGCAATGATGTGATGACACTCCAAGTAGGAAGTTCTGTTTTCACGGACGAACCCGGGCTTTCCACAATATTCACAGAAACCCCTCGCACGGGACAGGACGTTCTTCCTCACCGTTGGATCTCTGAAATACCTTTCGCCGATGTATTCTTGCCTACTTGGCAATTCAGCCCCGATATCGTCAACCGCATCATTGATGACATTTCCATTGAGTAGAAAATACGCGTCTGACGTGAGCCAATATTTTCTCCGGTTTGGTACTTTGTTTGGAACTATGTGATGAAGCTTGCAGTAAGCGAGGAACGCTGAGTCAATTTCATTGTATATTTCGATATTGGCGCTTTGTTCATCGATAGCAGTTCCAAATATCTTGGTCAGAGCGACGTTTGTTAACCTGCCGTCGTTCAAATTACCTGGTGCGTGGCTAGTCATGTTACTACGCTGGTAACCGGCGAAGCGGCTCGGAGCAAAGGCGTAACCACCCCCGTGTTTGCCAGCTACAAAAAGTCGCCCTTGTTTGATGAGATCAAAATGAAACGCTCTCTGGTTCGGCGTCCCTTCTTTATAGGAATATAAAGTGGCAATATTTCTGTTTACATCTTTCTGCGAAATTACTAAGTCCGGCACGTGCAAATCTCCCAAGTAGCGTTGACCATCGATTCATCTGAGTCGTGCGCGTTCGGTCGCATTTGTCTTGAGCACGTAGGGGCGGAAAAGCGAAGCGCCTTCCGCCACGTCCACGTCAGCCACGCTCGCCCGCATCGTGCAAATCCACGCTCCCACCCCAAGCCAACGGATACAGCCCACGCCGAACACACAGCCGGAACGTCGAAAACGGCCAGTCGGCAGCGCTGTTTGCGAGTCTATGTCTGGCCGCATTGAAACGCGTGTAGTCCATGTGTGCAGCGTAATCCCGTTCGTTCCGTATTGTGTGCTCCCAAAACCTGCGTTGCCAGATCCCACGCTCGCCTCGAAGCGCTCTTGTTTCGGACAGGCGCTCTCCAGGCGGTATCGATTTGGAAAAGCTCATCTTGATTGCGCGCAAAGAGTCTATACCCACTTGGGTTATGGCGGAAGGCGCTTCGCTTTTCCGCCCTACGAGCTATTGCCGCGCACGCCGGCCCGGCAGCCAGTCCAGCCACCCGCGACTCCGCCTTTTCCCCGTGCCACTCTCGGCCTGGTCGAGGCGGCGAAGACCCGACTGCGTCAGGGCGTACCCAAGTCCGTCCAATGTGGCCAAAACCCGATGGTTGCTGGCCACCGCGTCCAGCTCATCGGCCGGCAGCTCGGTCTGCCATCTCCGATCGACGAAGCTGCGGCCGAAATTCTTCGAATAGAACGCGTCGTCACCCGTCGCGAAATGCCCGGGCGGCGACGAGAAGTTCCGGTGCCGGATCAGCGCGCTGCTGGCGCCGTTGGCCGCGAAGCCGTGATGCTCCACCTGCCAATATCTGAGCGCGCCGGGCGCGTAGCCGGTCCCCAGGAACCGGAACAGCTTGCGGAACTCGGCGGAAGGATCAGCCGCGATCAGGTCGTACGCAACGACCCTGCTCGACACGCCCGTCGCAGCGATGAACTCGGAAATCTGCTGGTTCTCATCGCACCACTCCGCGAGGCACCTATCCATGTCCGCCGCCTCGCGCCGCCGCAGCGACGCCCAGCGGCTGCGCGGGTCCTTGAACAGGTGCACCACCTTGGTGTCGCGGTCCGCCCGGTCGAGGAACTGCCTGGTCCACTCGATCTTCTTCGAATTCTCCACGATGATGCGCCTGCCGTTTCGCGCGGCGATGAACGCAAAGGCATCCGCGGGGTCGGTATGTTCGATCCCGCCCAAGATCGTGCATTCGGGCCGGCCCAGAGACGCGCAGAATGTGCACGGCACGCGGTCCGCCTCGTCCCACGCGCGATACAACTCGCCCACGAACGCAGTCTCCCGCCCACTGCCGAGAACGTAGCCCAGCCAGGTCGAGCCGCTATGCGGGGACGAATGAATGAAAACGTCCACTGCCCGCATAACACCCCTCTCGCCTGCACACCCAGCCGACGCGCAGATGCATCGGCCGCCAAGACCCCCACGCCATCCCGATGACGGTCCACGAAGCAGGTGCAGCATGCGGTAGCGCGCCGCCGCCCATCGCGCCAGACCAGGGGTGCCTGCCCAAGCCCAATCGCGGAAACTCGGTCAAACCCCAGCTTGCCTACGGCTACTTTTGCCGCAGGCTTTGGCCGAGTGCTCCTCCTAGTCAGTTTTTGCGTGGTCCTGCGTGTCTTCGGCAAGCAAGGCGGCAGGCTGATCAGCAAAAGGGCATCTGAGGTGAAACAATCCTAATAGGTGCTACAGGACCAGTCGCTCCACGAGGGCGTCAGAGGCCCGTGGAGGTCCGGTTTATCGCGCGCTAGCTACGAGCCCGGCTCTTTGACTCAGAGATCTGGAAATTTATGAAAAAGACTCTGAAAACACTTGAACTGCTTTTTCTGCTGGTCTATCTCAAAGCCCTGAATGGCTCTGGAGACGGACATGGCAACGATCGACATCGATTTCGAGGTATTCAAGGCGCTCACCAATGAGCGGGAAACCGAGGAAACCACATACAACGCGGTCCTGCGAAAGCTCTTAAAGTTGCCAACGGCACCGACATCTGTGCCCGCTACAGGGATGCGTGCGCCTAAAAAAGCATGGACCTGGAAAGCGACTACCCTGCCGCATGGCACTCAGCTTAAGGCCGGATACAAGGGCCAGGAATACTTGGCGGAAATTGTTGATGGTCAGTGGCTGCAAGATGGTCATACCTATGGAAGCCCATCGGCTGCGGCGTATGCAATTACCGGCTCCGGCATTAACGGCTGGTGGTTCTGGCTGGCAAAGAAGCCAGGTGAGGCTGGTTGGACAGCGCTAGCTAAGCTGCGCCCCGGCGATGGTAACTAATGACCGTCGTTGCTCTGGCCGCGGATGCACGCCATTTGCTTGCCAATCTCGATCAGCTCGCAGAAGTATCGAAGGGAAGAAATCTAGCTTGCCAGCCAAAAGAGCGCATGCACCCGCCCTGCTTTTAGACTGAACGTGGCGCATTTTTTGCGCACGCTCAGCATCACCACGCGTGAGCAATTGCGCCAGGCACGGGTTAAGCTCCGCTGAGTCATCCTACCTGACTAGGTCTAGCCAACTTCGATCAGTTCGCCCCGCAGCACTTCTTATACTTCCGGCCCGATCCGCACACGCACGGCTCGTTGCGGCCGGGCTTTGCGCGGGCAGGGACAGCCGGCACGTGGACCGCGCTGCGAGCCTGGCCGATGCGGTGGGCGTAAAGATCCTCGACCCAGCCGGGGATGAGGTCGGGAGCCATCAGCGTGATCTCCTCGGCCGCCTTGTTGGAACTCTGGCCGGTGCGGCCTGCGACGTCGATCAGCGCCTGCAACCCGGCCAGGGCGGCGCGCGTGGTGGGGTCGGCCTGGGCCAGGCCGGCCCAGCTTGCCGGCCGCAACGCCATCGCGCGCGAAAACCCGTCAACCCAGACCTCCCACAACGTCTCGTCGTGCCTGGTATCGACGTCGAAGACGGCCTGGTAGCGCCCGCCTCCCGCCAGCAAGGCGGCCGCGACCGCGTCGTGATGGGCCATGACGAGAGTCGTCGTCTCGCGCGCCTGCTGCTGCGTCTCGAACACCGGCGCGCCGCCGAGCGCCTCGTCCGCGTCCCACACAACCGGCAGCCATTCGCTGGGCGGGATCGGCGCGGGGCAGACGAGTATCCCGGCCACAAACCCGTCCAGCTCGCTGCCCAACATCGCCTCGCTCGGCAGATCGAAGAGCAGGCTCTCCAGCCGCTCCAGACGTTTCACAGGATCGATCGGCATCGGTCAGGCATCTCGCGGCGGCCCCGGCTCACGCCGCCGCGGGTATATCGGTTTGCGCGAAATCATGGCCCTTGAACAGCAACGGATACCCGGTCGCGCGCGCCAGCGCATAGGAGAAGCAGTCGCCGATGTTCAAGCCCGCCGGATGCCGCCCACGGCCGTAGGTGCGAAACGCCTCGATTGCCAAACTGGCGTGCTGCGGCGACACGGCAACGACATCACCGTCCAGCACAGAGAGGAATCGTTCCAGTTCGACCCGGCCTTTCTCACCCTTGCGGCCCTCGATGACGCAGGAAAGCTCGACTTGCGTGACGGCCGACAGAAGACGCGGCGATGCGTCCCGCAGCGCCGCAGCGTAAACATGTGCGTCCGATTCCGCCAGCAGGATGGCGAGGATCGCGGATGTATCGACAACCATCACCACATGCCGGTCTCGTCGTACCCGACGATCTCATCGCCTGTCCTCGTATCGTGGTCCGGCAATGCCGCGCACTCCCGGCCGATCGCCATCAGCTGCTCGGCAAGCCCGACAGACCCTTGACGCGACCGCTCGCGTCGCAGCCGCTCCTCGAGCGCGGTCCTGATGGCGACCGTCAGTGTCTCGCCGGTGATGCGCGCCACCTCGCGCGCCAACCGGTCGGTTTCCGGGTCCTTGAGGCTGAGTGCCATCCGAGTCGCTCTTATATAATATCCGTCACGATATATACGCGGCCGGCTCGCGCGCAAGCCTGACGCCGTGTGATAGGGCTGGTCCATGACCCCCGCCGCCCGCCTCGCCGCCGCCATCGACCTGCTGGACGAGATCGACTCCTCCGGCCGCAAAC
>CAXUNK010000141.1:0-8117 GCA_964252425.1 uncultured Acetobacteraceae bacterium | reverse complement strand
GGGCGAACGCTCCCCGCGCACGCGCCGCGCGCTGGACGCGCTGGCCGTGGCCGCCCTTGCCACCGAACTGGCCGCGGCCATACGCTCGCACGAGACGTATCGGTCCAGGCACGTCGAGGAAGCGCTCGAGGGCGGCTGGGGCGCGATCGAGCATTATGGCGCGACCGGCGCCGGCAACATCGCGCCGCTCGGGTTGAAGCTCGCGGCCCTCATGCTGGGCGGGCGCAGCCGCACCGCCAACTGGCTCACGCTCGCCGGCAGCCTCCTGCTGCGCGTCTCGATCATGGAGGCGGGCGACATCTCGGCCGAGCGGCCGGATATCAGCTTCCGGTTCTCGCAACCCGAAAACCTGCCCTGATCGGCGGGGTGCACCGGCCACCCTCGCCACTCCATCTGCGCCGCCGTCCGCTCGAGCACATCGCGGGTGACGGTGACAGGCTGAACCCCGCCTCCCGCGTCCACCACGCGACGTCGCTGTCCTCCGAGCGTGTCAGCCTGCCGCCTCTGCACATCGGCGCCACCTTCCTGGAACTCTGGCCGGTGCGGCAGGAGCCGCGCGGGTCGGACTGGCGCGCCGGCCACTACGACTCGCTGGGGCCGGCGGTGTTCGTTTTGGGCGACGCGCTGGTGCACAGCTCGGCCGGCATCATCGGCATCGGCGGCGACGTGATCGAGGAGACGCTGGCCCATACCGCGCCCGACCACCAGGGTTTCGCGTGGAGCGAGGACGGCATCGTCCTGGCGGAGTCCGGCGTCACTTCGCTGTCAGGGAGCTACATCACCGTGCTGGCCGGTGCGCCGGCCAACTACTTCCACGCGGTGGTCGAAGGCGTGCTGCGCCTGGCGTCGGTGCCGCCGCATCTGCTGCACGGGGCGCGCGGCGTGCTCTACCCGGCGGACGGCGTCTGCCAGGAGGCGATGCTGCGTCTGATGGGCCTGCCGGAGCATCTGGTGCTGCGGCCGGTCGCGGCGCATGAGCGCCTCCGTGTCGAGCGGCTGGTCTATCCGGTCAGCGTCGGGGGCAACGGCGCCTACCATTCCTGCGTCGCCGCGCTGTTCGACCGCATGTCGGCCCATGTGCCCGGCCCCGGCTCCGGCCTGCCGAGGCGCTTCTATCTCGAGCGCGGCCCGCACGCCCTGCGGCGTCTGCTGGGAGAAGCAGAGCTCGCCCAGGCGTTGCGTCCGCTTGGGTTCGTGCCGGTGCGGCCCGAGCGGATGACGCTGGAAGACCAGATCAGGCTGTTCCGCGACGCCGAGGCGATCGTGGCGCCGCACGGCGCGGGCCTGACCAATCTCGGCTTCTGCCGGCCAGGCTGCCAGGTACTGGAGCTGCAGATGGACGCCTACGTGAACTGGTGTTTCCGCCACCTGGCCGCGTTGCGAGGCCTGCCCTATGACTGCGTGCTCGGACGCGCGACCGGCGCGTGGACCGGCAATCATGCGCTGACGTGGAATGTCCCGGCGCAGCACGTCGTCGCAGCGGCGCGCCACATGCTGGGCGAGTGAGCACCGTACCGTTTGCGCCGTCTCTCCGCCAATGTCGTTGGCGAGAGCTGCATCCGTTCATAGTTGACCTGTCACCCGGAGCAAACGAAGTGTCCAACCCTTGGATTGCGATCGCAATCAAGATGATCGCCACAGCACTTGCAGTGACGATCGCGTCCACCGTCGCCGAGTCCGCAGGGCCGATATGGGGTGCGCTGGCGGCAAGCCTTCCCGTCTCGGCCGGGCCAGCCTATGTGTTTCTGGCGCTGGCCCATGACGCGGCGTTCGTTGCGCGAAGTGCGATGAGCAGCTTCGCGGCGAATGCTGCAACCATCGTCTTCCTCGCCGCCTACGTTCGCCTGAGCGCGAGGTTGCCCGGGCCGTCAGCTTTGATCGCCGCCGTGATCATCTGGGCCGTGATGGCGGCTTGCATAAATCGGTATGGGCCTGGCCTCGCTTCGGCGCTGATGCTGAACGTAGTCGCGTTCACGGGAGGGGTATTCATCACCCGGCATGCCGCCTCCAGCCGTGGTGCGTCCCCTGTCGCGTCACGAGGGCGACTTGATCTTCCGTTCCGGGCGCTGGTCGTCGCGGTGTTCGTGGCAGGCGTGGTGGCGTTAGGCACGATTGCCGGCCCGTCCGCGACTGGCACCTTGGCGGCGTTCCCGATCGTGTTCGTGGTGATGATCGCGGTGCTGCGCAGCCGCCTCGGCCAACAAGCGTGCGGAACGCTGGCCGCAACCGCCCTGCGGGCGATGGGCGGGTTCGGCTTGATGCTGCTCGTCATATCCGTCGCCGTCGAGCCCGTAGGCATCCCGATCGCGCTGAGCCTGGCATTGGCGACGACGCTGGCGTGGTCCGCCCTCCTGCTATGTCTTCGCCGCCACCCACTCCACAATTAGAAGTCTTTTGGTTCTTTTCTTCAGAAAAGAACTACTTCCTACGTCTGTTCTCCGCCAACTCCTCAGGAGAAAGCTGCAACCAGAAATACAGATGATAGTCCGGCCCGCTCACCTTCTTGGCCGTGGGCAGCTTCATCTGCACCTCCTGCCCGGCGACCTGCACCGTGTTCACGTTGGGCGGAAACACCACATGCTGCACGTACCGCGCCTCGTCCAATATCTGGCCCTGCCGCACCACGCCCAACCCGTACGGGATGTCGGCCTCGGACGAGGTGGCGGCGGGCCCGCGGCTGACGACCATGACGACGTGGGCGTGCACCCCCTCCGAGCGCACCCCCAGCGTGCCGGCGCAGGCGCCCCTCACATCGACCAGGCGCGCGGTCAGGATCAGGTCGGACAGGTCGCGCCCCGCGCCGCGATAGCGGGTCAGCGTGGTGGCGTCGGGCAGCAGGTAGCGTTCGGGGCACTGCACCGCCGTCTCGTCGGGGTTGGTGTCGCAGGCGGCCAGGCAGAGAAGGCAGGCAGCGGCCAGCAGGCCGGTCAAACAACGCATAAGGTCTCCGGCGCTCCTGGCGCGAACAAGGCCCGACGCTTTGCCACACAGACCGGGCTTTGCACCAGCGCTCCGCCCGCTCCATATGCATACCCACGATCAGCAACCGGGTGGTGACGCCCGCCGGCGTTGAAGGACCTGCGCCCATGCCAGACAGCCCGACCGACCTCTTGGCCGCCCCCCGGCAGGTGACCGCGCGCCCGCATCTGCGCGTGGTGCTGGCCGGCCCGCGCGGCTTCTGCGCCGGGGTGGACCGCGCCATACGCGTGGTGGAGGAGGCGCTGAGGCGCTACGGCCGCCCGGTCTATGTGCGCCACGAGATCGTGCACAACCGCACCGTGGTCGAGACGCTCGAGGCTCAAGGCGCCATCTTCGTCGAGGAACTGGACGAGGTGCCGGAGGAGGCGCACGTCGTCTTCTCCGCCCATGGCGTGCCCAAATCCGTTCCGGAGGAGGCGCAGCGCCGGCACCTGCTGTATCTGGACGCGACTTGCCCGCTGGTCAGCAAGGTGCATCGCGAGGCGGAGCGCCATTTCTCCGAACACCGCCACATCCTGATGATCGGCCATGCCGGCCACCCCGAGGTGGTGGGCACCATGGGCCAGTTGCCGCCGGGGGCGGTGACCCTGGTGCAGAACGCGGCCGAGGCGGCCAGCGTGCAGCCGGAGGCGACGCAGTCGCTCGCCTTCATCACCCAGACGACGCTCTCGGTGGACGACACGGCCGAGATCATCGACATCCTGCGCACGCGGTTCCCCGACATCGAGGGGCCGAAGCGCGAGGATATCTGCTACGCCACCACCAACCGCCAGGCCGCGGTCAAGGCGATCGCGCAGGGCTGCGACCTGCTGATCGTGATCGGCAGCCCGAACAGCAGCAACAGCCAGCGCCTGCGCGAGGTGGCCGAGCGCGCCGGCGCCGGCCGGGCCATTCTGGTGCCCAAGGTGGCCGAGATGGATTTCTCCGTCATGGACGGCGTGCGCAGCGTCGGCATCACCGCCGGCGCATCGGCGCCGGAGAGCCTGGTGCAGGAGGTGCTGGCCGAACTCGCCAAGCGCTTCGTGCTGGAGATCGAGGAGCGGCAGGTGACGACCGAGGACGTGATCTTCAAGCTGCCGTACCCGCTTGCGTAGGTGGACGTGCGGCTCGACGTCGGATCGTTACGCAACGCGCTGGGGCAGCTGGAAACCAGTCTGGCGTATTGCGATTCGGCCCTCGCCAGACAGGATCCCGGCATCGCCCGGCAATTCCAGGCGGCGGCAATCCAGGCATTCGAGTTCACCTACGAGCTCGCGCGAAAGATGCTGCGGCGGCATCTTCTGAACGTCGATCCCGGCCTCGAGGCGGAGTTCGACATGTCGTTTCAAAGTCTCATTCGCGAAGGCTACGCCAGGCATCTCATCAAGAGCGAGTGGCGGACCTGGTCGGATTTCAGGCAGGCACGCGGGATCACGAGCCACACCTACAACGAGGCCTCGGCACGACGGGTATTCGAGCAGATACCGGCTTTCGTGGAAGAAGCCCGCTATCTTCTGGCCGCGCTCGAGCGGAGCACGCATGACGGAACCGCCTGAGATCGTCGTGCGTCCGGAAGATCGCGAGATCGTCCGGACGATCCTTGCCCGGCACCTGCCGCCGGAGACGAAGGTATGGGTGTTCGGCTCACGCGCTCGCGGCGACAGGGTACGGCGAGGCTCCGATCTGGACCTGGCGGTGGATGCCGGGACGGAGTTGACCATTCGCATGCAAGCCTTGCTGGCCGATGATTTCTTGGAGTCGCTTCTGCCCTACACCGTGGACGTACTCGACCTGCAGATCGTCAGCCCATCCTTCAAAAAACTGATCGAGCCCGATTTCGTGTCTTTCCCGCTGTCGGCGCATCCGCGCAGCGATGCGCCGCAAACGGCCGATGCGGGATCATAGCCGACGCGAACGGCCGACCAGCTGGTGCGCAGCCACGCCCAGCGCGAGGCACCAGAGCGCCGATACCCACGCCGCCCGGTCCGCCTGGGTCGCGAGCCAAACGCAGAGCAGGCTCGCCGACCACGCCACCACCATCCCGCCCGGCAGCAGCAGCGGCCTGGGCTGGGCGGTCAGGCCCCGCCTGCGCATGGCGATCACCGAGGCCGCCGTCAGGGCATAGAGCATCAGCCGGGTGAGCGTGCTGGCCGTCAGCGCCCCCAGGAATGTGCTGGCGACCGCGATCGCCCAGGCCAGCCCGGTATGCAGCAGCACGGCCGCGCCCGGCGTGCCGGACCGCCCCGATATCCGGGCCAGCGCGCCCGGCAGCTGTCCGGCCTCGGCCATGGCGAACACCAGGCGCGGACCGGTGAACAGGATGGTGAACAGCGTGCCCGCCATGCTCAGCACCGCGCCGCAGGCAACGGCCACGCCACAACGCGGCCCGAACATGCCGACTGCACCATCGAGGATGGGCCGCGCGCTCTGCGCCAGGTCGGGCACCACCCCCGCGCACACCGCCAGGACGCCGGCGTAGAGGGCCACCACCGCCAGCATACCGATCCCCAGGCCGAACGGCACGTCCCGCCTCGGCTGGCGCATCTCGGCGCCGTTGACCACGGCCGAATCCATGCCGATCAGCGCGAACAGCAGCAGCACCACCGCCGGCGCCCAATGCGAGGCGGGCGGCAGAGGCGGCATCCGGCCCCAATGCGGCGGCCAGGCGAAGACGGCGCCCGCCAGCACGAAGCCGCACAGCAGACCGAGCTTGGCTACGGTGAACACCCCGTTCGCCCGGGCCGACAGCCGGACCCCGGCAAAGATGATGGCGCCCAGCCCCCAGCTCAGCGCGGTGATGGCCAGCACCCGCCACCCCGCCTCGGCCAGCGCCGGCACCGCGCCGGAAGCGTAGCTGACCGCAAGGTTGGTGACGCTCGCATAGGCGAACAGGCGCGTGGCCACCGCCAGCCAGCCGGCCGCGAACCCCGCCGCCGGCCCGAACGCGGCGCGCGCGTAGAGCAGGGGGCCGCCAGTGCCCGGAAACCGGCTCGCCGCCTCAGCATAGCAGGCGGCGACCAGCCCCATCAGCACGCCGCCGCCCAGGCAGGCGAGCACGCTGTACGGACCCAGCAACGCATACACCCGCCCCGGCAAGCCGAGTATGCCGGCGCCCACCGTGCTGTTAATGGTGATCGCCGCCAGATCCCATCGCCCCAGCGCCCGCACCAGCGGGCGGCCCTTTGTCTGCGGCATCGCTCGTTCCGCTCTGTCAGCGTGCCAGCTTGGACGCCGCCGCCCGAGCCCGCAACGCGGCCGCCTGCACGACTGGCAGCGGGCTTGATCTGAGCGCGTAATCATGACGGAGTGCCGCGTCTGGAGTGCTCCCGTGCGACGATTCCATCTCTTCCCGCTGCTGATCACCCTCAGCCTCGCCGGCTGTGCCTTCTCCGAGGACGTGGCGCGGTTCGACTACGTGCCGAACGCGTCGCAACCCGTGCAAGGTGCCGGTCCGATCATGCTGACGGTGACCGACGGGCGCACCTCGTTCCGCACCCGGATCGCGATGAAGCAGAACGGCTACGGAATGGACGGCGCCGCCATACGCGCGCCGCGTCCGGTGACCGACATCGTCCACGACGCGCTTGCCGCCGAGCTCACCCAGCGCGGCTTCGCGGTCGCGGCCGACGGGCGGCCCGTCGGTGTGTCGGTGACGATGTTCTACACGTTCTTCGGGACCGGCGTGCCGAGCGGCAGCGCGGTCGCGTCCTTGGCCTATTCCGGCGACGCGCATGGGCAGGTCGGTCTGACGGTGCAGGTCGCCGGTCCACACCCGTTCTCACGCCATTACGACGGCGTCGGCAACGCCACCGTGCTGCTCACCAGCGGCGGCAATGCCGCCCGCACGCTGACGGACGGATTGCACGATGTGGCCGCAAAGATGTTTGCCGACCCGGAGTTCGTGGCGGCGATTACCGGCCTGGCTGGTGTGATGCCGGCCGGCTTTAAGGGTGATACTTGAAGTAAGCAGTCCTTTTTTGAAAAAAAGGACCAAAAAACTTCTGCTTCCCGCGCCTGCCGTTGTGCTCGCGCAGGTTCTGCCAGAACCGCTTTGGCAGAACCTGCGCGAGTCTTGATGCAAGCGAACAGAGCAAAAGCTTTTTGCTTCTTTTTCTCGAAAAAGAAGACCTTCAGCATCTGCTACGTAGCATCGCGGCCGAACGCCTTCTTGCACACGTCCTGGGTGAACGCGTCGGCCATCTTCTGCTCCGAACCCGCCATGCCGATCGCCGCGATGACGCCGCCCCCGCCGGTGGATCGCACGATGTCGAAATCTCCCACCACCGCGTTGGTTGCGGGGTCCGTCAGGCGCGCCGTGCCCTCGATCACGTTCGAGCTGCCGACCAGGATCGTCATCGCCGCGTTCTGACCCTTGAAGCGCGTGATAGCCACCTCCAGGCGCAACGGATGCGTCCCGGTGGCGCATATTTTCATCCCCTGGGCGAGACTGGCCTGCAGCTTGTCGCCCAGCGAGGGTGCCGCGTCCGGCGGCAGGCTGGCCACACGGATCTCGGCGACCGACGCATCGCTTTGCAGCTGCGAGGTGAGCGGCGTCACAGCCTCGCTGGACGAATGCGAAAAGCACCCGGCGAGAGGCAGGGCCGCGCAGATCGACACGGCGGAAAGCAGGGTCCTGGCGAACATGGGCGCTCCGTTCTAGATTGTTTTGTTGCTAGAACATCTGCCCGTGCGCGGCAACGCGGCGAACCGCATTGCCGGCGCCGTGCTCCGGCGATAACGTATGGAGCATGGCATTTTCGCCATTGATTGCCACACGGCCTCGCAGGATACCCGCCCACCGCGCCATGGCCGTCTATACCGAGATCTCCGACGATGCGCTGGCATCGTTCCTGGCCGAATACGACATCGGCAGCCTGGTCGCCTTCCGCGGCATCGCCGAAGGGGTCGAGAACAGCAACTTCTCCGTCCGCACCACCGCAGGCGACTACATCCTGACCCTCTACGAGCGCCGCGTCGATCCGGCCGACCTGCCCTGGTTCCTGGGGCTGATGCGGCACCTGGCCTCGGCCGGGATCAGCTGCCCCCTGCCGGTCGCCGGGCGGGACGGGGCAGCGCTGCGCCTGCTGGCCGGGCGGCACGCGGCCGTCACGACGTTCCTGCCGGGCGTCTGGCCCAGGCGGGTGCAACAGGCGCAATGC
>CAXUNK010000140.1:0-8135 GCA_964252425.1 uncultured Acetobacteraceae bacterium | reverse complement strand
CTGCTCACCCTCGGCGGCTGTCTCGCCGGGCACGTGGTCGGCATCCGTGGTGTAGTCGTCGAGCGTCTGGCCGGCCGATGCGCCAGCCTCCACCCGGGTCTGGCCCATGCTGGCGACGTCGTCTTCTTCGTCGCTCGGATCGGCCTCGCCCAGATCGTCATCGGGCGTGGCCATCGCCTGCGGGCTGGCCAGCGCCGGCAGGTCCTGCGGGGCGGCGGCGCGCAGGCGCTCGATCCGGGTCTGGGCGCCGAGCAGGCTGTCATCCGCGCTGAAGCAGACGCGCATGCCGTAGCGCGCCTCGATCTCGGTCAGGCGCTCGCGCTTGTTGTTGAGGATGTAGAGCGCGGTGCTGCTGGCCAGGTGCACCATGATTTCGGCCGCGCGCCTGCGACCGCCCTCCTCCTCGATTTCGCGCAGCACATGCAGGGCGCCGCTTTCCGTGCTGCGGACGTGGCCGGACCCGCCGCAGGCGGCGCAGACGTTCAGGCTGGTCTCGGCGAGCGAGGGGCGCAGGCGCTGGCGGCTGAGTTCGAGCAGGCCGAAATGGCTGATGTGGCCGATCTGGATGCGGGCACGGTCATGGCGCAGCGCGTCGGCCATGCGGCGCTCCACCATCGCGTTGTGCTTCTTGCTCTCCATGTCGATGAAATCGATCACGATCAGCCCGGCCAGATCGCGCAGGCGCAACTGGCGGGCGGCTTCCTCGGCGGCTTCGAGGTTGGTGCGCAGCGCCGTCTCCTCGATGCCGCGTTCGCGGGTGGAGCGGCCGGAATTGACGTCGATGGCGACCAGCGCCTCGGTCTGGTTGATCACCAGGTAGCCGCCGGAGCGAAGCTGGACCACCGGGTTCAGCATCGAATCGAGCATCGACTCGACCTGGTTATGCGCGAAGAGCGGCTGGGCGCCGGACGGCCAGAGCTGCACCTTCTTGACATGGGTCGGCATCAGCATGCGCATGTAGTCGCGCGCGGCCCGCCAGCCCTCCTGGCCATCGACCAGCAGCTCGTCGATGTCGCGCGAATAGACGTCGCGTATGGCGCGCTTGATGAGGCTCGCCTCCTCATGGATCAGCGCGGGGGCAATCGAGCGCATCGTGTGCTCGCGTATGTCGTCCCACAGCCGGAGGAGGTACTCGCCGTCGCGCTTGATCTCGGGTTTCGGCCGGGCCGCGCCGGCCGTGCGCACGATCAGGCCCATGCCGCGCGGCAGGTCGAGCTCGGCGGTGACCTCCTTGAGGCGCCGGCGGTCGGCGGCCGAGGTGATCTTGCGTGAGATGCCGCCGCCGCGCGGCGAGTTGGGCATCAGCACGCAGTAGCGGCCGGCGAGCGAGATGTAGGTGGTCAGCGCCGCGCCCTTGGTGCCGCGCTCCTCCTTGACGATCTGCACCAGCAGGATCTGCCGGCGCCGGATCACCTCCTGGATCTTGTAGCTGCGCAGGTAGCGGGAGGGCTGGCGGGGAGCGCGCGCCTCCTCCGGCGCTTCGGTCTCGCCGCCCAGCGTCTCGGGCGCCGGCATTTCTTCGGCACCGATCTGGCGCACGCGGCCGGGATCGATGACGTCGGCGGATGCGTCGCCCTCCGCGGCGGGCTGATCGCCGGCTGCAAGCGTCTCGGCGTCGTGCGGCGGCTCGGGGTCGAGCTGGGCGGAGTCTTCGTCCGGGGCCAAGTCCGGCGCCTCGGGCTGGGCCTCGACGCCGTCGGCCGTCGGCGGCTGAGGCTGTTCTGCCTGCTCCGACGGGTGCGGCTGGTCGCCGGACGCGGCGTCCTGGGTTTCGGGCGGCGGCGCGGGATCGGCGTCGTCGAGCTGGCCGGCCATCCGGTCGGGCGTGATGTCGAGCGGCTGCGCCCAGGCGTCATCCGCGGAGGGCATCGGTTCGCCCGGATCGGCAGGCTGGGTGTCATCGTGCTGATGGTCGCCAGGCTGCGGGTCGCCGTGCTGGTGTGCGACCGGTTCCTGGCCGGTCTCGTCGTCGAACGCGGCCTCCTCGGCGCGCGCCTCCTCCTCCTGCATCTCGATCAGGCGCTGACGGTCGGCGACGGGTATCTGGTAGTAGTCCGGATGGATCTCGCCGAAAGCGAGGAACCCGTGACGGTTGCCGCCATACTCGACGAAGGCGGCCTGCAGGCTCGGCTCTACCCGGACGACCTTGGCGAGGTAGATGTTCCCCTTGAGCTGGCGCCGCGAAAGGGTTTCGACGTCGAAATCTTCAAGCCGGTTTCCGTCCAGCACGACGACGCGGGTTTCTTCCGCGTGGCTGGCGTCGATCAGAAGGCGTTTGGTCATGTAGCCGGGAACTCCGAGGCCCGGGCGACGCACAGCTTCCCCAGCCAGTCTTGTCTGCGGGGGGCGCGGCCTGTCGGGCCAGATAGGTGTGGGCGGGCCAGGAGCGGGCGGCGCGGCCGGACGGCATGTCACCGGACCGGCATGCGGCCGGGGTGATCGGTGTGTCCGTTGCTGCGCTGGAACTTGCTGCCATGGCCTCGAGGAAAGATCGCCGCGGCATGGGCCCCGGCGTGCAGATCGGTTTTGGTCGCGCAAAGCGCGGAGTGCTGCGCATCAATCTTGGCTGCGTGCTCTTGACACATGGCGCAAAGCGTTCCCTCCCGCAAGGGCAGCGCGCCACGGCAGCGGGACGCGGCTGGACGCCGTCTGCCGGATGAGCGTGCAAATCGGCACCAGTCCGGCGCAATCGCAGATATGAACCAGCCTTAATCAACGCCTAACGTCGCGCTGCGAAAGCGGGATGTTAGCGTAGCCTCATGTCCATCGATCCGACCTATAGCCGACGGATGTTGCTGAGCCATGGCGTGGGAGCGGCCCTGACGCTGCCGGTCACGTTGCGGGCGGCGGCCGACGCGGCCCCGGCCCGGGTGCGGGAGACGGCGTCCGCGCCGCTGGTCGTGCTTGACCCGGGTCATGGCGGCCGTGATTCGGGTGCGGTCGGCGCCTGCGGCACGTGCGAGAAACACATCTCCTTCGCGATCGCGGGGGAGCTGGCCCGCACGCTGCGGGCCGTCGGACGATACCGTGTGGCCCTGACGCGGGAGAACGACGTGTTCATCCCGCCCGAGGACCGGGTCGCCATGGCACGGGCGCGCGGGGCGTCCCTGTTCGTGTCGATCCATGCCGGCGCGGCCGATGACGCCTCGGTGCGCGGCGCCAGCGTGCACACTACCGCATCGCGGACCTCGGACGCCTCGGCGAGGCTGCAACGGCACGTGCTGGCGGCCCTGGCGTTGCAACTGGCCTTGCTCGACGGCCCGGCACGCCATACCGAGCTTGCCGCGTTGCCGGAAGGCGGCATCCCCGGCGTGCTGGTCGAGGCCGGGGTGCTGTCCAACCCGGGCGACGAAGCCGCATTGCGGCAGGCCTCGCACCGTGCGATTGTCGCCGCCGCGATCGGCCGCGCGGTGGACCAGTATTTCACCTCGCAAGACCACGCTGTCATGGCTGGCTGAGCCCCGCCGGTGCGCGGTCTGTGGCAGTTGCCGCAGGGTGGCGCGCTGGGAAAGGTGTTTTGGTCATGGACGGCCCTCGTGAGCGTTTGACCGTCTCCTCGGCGGATCAGCCGGTATCCACGCCGGCCAGGCTTGCCAGGAAGCCGCGCCGGCAAAGCCGTGTGCTCGCCTTCGTCCGCGGCCTGTTCGGGCTGGCCTTCGCCATCGGGCTGGTCATCGCCGGCGCCGCCGGGCTGATCGGCTGGAACGTCTATGAGCGCTATGCCGCCGACCTGCCGACGCTGGACGGCCTGCGCACCTACGAGCCGCCGATGATGAGCCGGATCTATGCGGGCGACGACAGGCTGCTCGCCGAACTCGCCAACAAGCGGCGCATCTTCGTGCCGATCTCCGCCGTGCCGGACCGCGTCAAGCAGGCGTTCATCGCGGCCGAGGACCAGAACTTCTACACCCATCACGGCGTCGATCCGTTCGCGGTGGCACGCGCCGCGTTCACCGACCTGCAACGCCTGGGTCAGTCCCGCCGCCCCGTGGGCGCCTCCACGATCACCCAGCAGGTGGCGCGCAACATGGTGCTGGGGTCCGACGCGCTGACCTCAGAGCGCAAGGTGCGCGAGATGCTGCTGGCGCTGCGCATCGAGCGCGTGCTCACCAAGCCGCGAATCCTCGAGCTCTACCTCAACGAGATATATCTGGGTCAGGGCGCCTACGGCGTGGTGGCCGCCGCCCAGGCCTATTTCAACAAGCCGCTCGACCAGCTGACGACGGGCGAGGCGGCGATGCTGGCCGCCCTTCCCAAATCGCCGCTGAACTACAACCCGTTCCACTACCCCGATGCGGCGCGGGAACGGCGCGACTGGGTGCTGGACCGCATGGTCGAGACGCACGCGATCACGGCCGACGTCGCTGCCTCGGCCAAGGCCGAACCGCTCACGCCCAGCGCCTTCCGCCCGCCGCAGACGATCGAGGGCGGCGAGTGGTTTGCCGAGGAGGTCCGGCGGCAGCTCGTCGAGCGGTTCGGTCAGGACAAGGCCAGCGAGGGCGGCTTGATCGTGCATACCAGCTTCGATCCGGCCTTGCAGGGGCAGGCCGACCGCGCTCTGCGGGCAGGGCTGATCCAGTACGACCATGCCCATGGCGGGTGGCGCGGCCCGGTCGGACGCATCGGCAGCATGGCCTCGCTGACCGGCGACTGGGCCGACGCACTGCAAAAATTCCCCGCACCCGGCGGGCTGCTCCCCGAGTGGTGGCTGGCGGTGGTGCTGGACATCACATCCACCTCCGCCCGGCTCGGCTATATGAGGCCGGGCGAGGCCGATGGCGCCCTTGAGGCGCGGACCGGCGAGATTCCGCTGGGCGAGCTGGGATGGGCGCGTCCGGAGCAGGGCAACGGCGATCTGGGCCCGCCGCCGCGCCGCATGGCCGACGTGCTCATGCCCGGCGACGTGGTGCTGGTGGAGCCCAGGGACGGCACGGTCGAGATGCGGGTGCCGGACCGCCACCCCGCGCACGGCCGCACGCACCAGGTCACGCTGACGCTCGACCGGCTGCAACTGCGCCAGATCCCCCGTGTCGAGGGCGCGCTGGTCTGTCTGGACCCGCGCACCGGGCGCGTTCTGGCCATGTCAGGCGGCTGGAGCGGGGAGGCGAGCAAGTTCAACCGCGCCTCGCAGGCGATGCGGCAGCCGGGCAGCTCGTTCAAGCCGTTCGTCTATCTGACCGCGATGGAGCAGGGCATCTCGCCCAGCGCGCGGTTCGAAAACGAGCCGTTCAGCCTGGGCGACTGGCACCCGAACAATTACGAGCTGACGACCGGCGGCCCGACCCCGCTGCGCGTGGCGCTGGAGGAGTCGCTGAACCTGGTCACCGTGCGCGTGGCCCAGCATGTCGGCATGAGCGCGATCGCCCGCACGGCGATCGGCTTCCACCTCTACGACGCGATGCCCAAGGTGCTGCCGGCCGCATTGGGCGCGGTCGAAACTACGGTGCTGCGCGAGGCGGGCGCCTATGCCTCGCTGGCCGAAGGCGGGCGGGAGATCGTGCCCAGCCTGATCGACAGCGTGCAGGATCGCGACGGCCACACGACCTGGCGCCCGCCCAGCCTGGTGCTGGCGGCGGGCGACCCGGGGCAGCCGCCCAACCTGATGGACCCAAGGCGGCAGCTCGCCGACCCGCAAAGCGCGTTCCAGGTGCTCAAGATGATGGAGGGCGTGGTGCTGTACGGCACCGGCAAGCCGGTGGGCGCGGGGATCGACCGGCCGATCGCCGGCAAGACCGGCACGACCCAGGATTTCAACGACGGCTGGTTCGCGGGCTTCACGCCCGATCTGGTGACTGTCGTGTGGGTCGGCTTCGACACGCCGCGTTCGCTTGGCGAGAAGCAGGACGGCGCGCACGTGGCCGGCCCGATCTGGCATGATTTCATGCAGTCCGCGTTGCGCGAGCGGCCGGTGCTGGATTTCCGCGTGCCCGACGGGCTGACCTTGGCGCGCTGGGGCTGCGGCCGGCACGAATGCGTGGACGCGTTCCGCCCAGACCAGGTGCCCGGCTCGAGCGGGGTCGGCGGCGGCGAGCACACGAGCCAGGACACAGCTTCGGCCGATACGGGCGTGCAGATGGTGCCGGCCGACCCGGACAGCCCGCCGCCCGTGCCGCCGCCGCCCAACAGCACGGGCGTGGACAGCGGCGTGGGCGGCCTGTACTGAGCCGCTCCCCGGAACACAGGCAAACCCCACCCCATGGCCGCCGAAGCAGACGCGTTGCATGCCCAGATCAAGCAGTCGGTGGCGCTGCTGAGGAGGCATCTTTGACTGGGATGTGGCCACCGCCCGCCTGGACGAGCTGAACCATCAGGTCGAGGACCCGTCGCTGTGGGATGATGCCGAGGCGGCGCAGAAGATCATGCGCGAACGCAACCGGCTGGCCGCCGGCGTCGAGGGGCTGACCAGGCTGGAGGCCGATGTGGCCGAGGCGGTCGAACTGATCGGGCTGGCCGAGGCGGAGGGCGAGGCGGACATGGTCGCCGACGGCGTCGCCAGCCTGCGCAGCCTCGCCGAAGAGGCCAAGCGGCAGGAAATACTGAGCTTGCTGTCGGGCGAGGCCGACGCAAACGACTGCTTTGTGGAACTCAACGCCGGCCAGGGCGGCACCGAGGCGCAGGACTGGACCGAGATGCTGATGCGCATGTATTCGCGCTGGGCGGAGAAGCACGGCTACAAGGTCGAGATGATGGAGGCGAGCGAGGGCGAGGGCGCCGGGCTGAAATCGGTGACGCTTCAGGTCGCAGGCCCCAACGCCTATGGGTGGCTGAAGACCGAGGCCGGGGTACACCGGCTGGTGCGTATCAGCCCGTTCGACGCCGCGGCCCGTCGGCAGACCAGCTTCGCCAGCGTATGGGTCTATCCGGTGGTCGATGACAGCATCGACATCGAGATACGCGACGCCGACCTGAAGGTGGACACGTTCCGGGCTTCCGGCGCCGGCGGCCAGCACGTCAACAAGACGGAGAGCGCGATCCGCATCACCCACATCCCGTCCGGCATCATCGTGGCCTGCCAGACCGACCGCAGCCAGCATCGCAACCGGGCCACCGCCATGGGCATGCTCAAGGCCAGGCTGTACGAGGCCGAGCTGCAGAAGCGCGAGGCGGCCTCGGCGCTCACCGAGGCGGGCAAGACCGAAAACAGCTGGGGCCACCAGATACGCAGCTACGTGCTGGCGCCCTACCAGATGGTGAAGGATCTGCGCACCGGGGTGGAGAAGGGCAATCCCGGGGCGGTGCTCGACGGCGACCTGGACGATTTCATGGCCGCGTCCCTGGCCTCCCGCGTCGGCGCCACACGCAGCGACGCCTCGGCGCAGGCGCAGTAGCGGCACATGGACGCCGGCCAGACGGGCGAGGCGGCGCTGCGCGAGGCGATCGTGCAGGCGTGCCGGGCGATGAACGCGCAGGGGCTGAACCAGGGCATGTCCGGCAACATCAGCGTGCGCGCCGGCGCGAGCACGATGCTGATCACGCCCACGGCGCTGGCCTATGACGCGATGCAGCCGGACGATGTGGCGTCGGTCCGGCTGGACGATCCGGAGGGCGCATGGTCGGGGCCGCGCCGGCCATCCTCCGAGTGGCGCATGCACCGCGACATCCTTCTCGCCCGCCCGGAGTTCGGCGCGCTGGTCCATGCCCACCCCGTGACCTGCACCGCGCTCGCGATGATGCGCCGGGGCATTCCGCCCTGCCACTACATGGTGGCGACGTTCGGCGGCGAGGATGTGCGGTGCAGCGGCTACGCGACCTTCGGCACCGCCGAGCTGTCCGCCCTGGTGGTGGAGGCGCTGGCGGACCGGTCCGCTTGCCTCATGGCCAACCACGGCATGATCGCCTGCGGCCGCGACCTGGCGCAGGCGATGTGGCGGGCGACCGAGTTGGAGGCTTTGGCGCGGCAGTACCACGCCTGCCTCGTGGCCGGCGGCCCGGTGCTGCTGTCATCCGCGGAGATCGACGCGGCGCGGGCGCAGTTCGCCTCCTATCGGCCGGCGGACTCAAATTTGCGAGCGAACACCTCCCATGTCTGAACCGCTATTGCTCATCGGCTGCATCGGTTGGCTTTCTTCGATGTCAGTCTTCCATTCGACCGTTCGGCGTGCTCAAGGCTCGCGCAGCGACCGCCGAAGGCGGCT
>CAXUNK010000139.1:0-8143 GCA_964252425.1 uncultured Acetobacteraceae bacterium | reverse complement strand
GCCCCGCCCCGCCCGGTGCCAACTGCCCGCGCATGCGAAGCCCGTCGGCCGCGTACATCACCAGCTCCGTCTGCACCCTGCATCAGCGCCCCATGATGTGCTGCCAACGTCCTAGCATGTCATGCCGCGCGGTCGAGACTGCGCGCGACGGCGCGCCCCGGTTGAACAGCCCCGCCATTGTCATCGGACTGCAACAAGAATGTCGTCAAACCGCGATAGTCCCTAACATGCGCCCTGGCCAGTTTGCCGCCCGATCGCGCCCCGCGCCGGTCCAGAAACCCAGGAGACACCCCCATGATCACCCGCAAGCAGGTGTGGCGCACGAGTTGCGCCCTGTTGACCACCGCCGGCCTGATACAACCGACCGCCTTGCTGGCCGCCCAGCCGGACGTCACCTTCGGCCCGCGCTCTAGCGCCGCGGTCGCCAGCATGGAGGTGCCCGCGTCCGCCGAGCCGGTGCTGACCAGCGCGCAAAAGCTGGCCCTGCTGCGCAAGAAGGTGAAGCACGTCTTCATCCTGTTCCAGGAAAACCGCTCCTTCGACCAGCATTTCGGCACCTTCCCCGGGGTCAACGGCCTGGTGCCCGGCGGCAGCCAGCCCGGCTACACGCAACAGATCGTCGAAACCGGCACCAACGCCGTCGGCACGATCTCGCCGTTCAAGATTCCGCTGACGGTCACGGATACGAACGGCAACACCGTCCCGCTCCACCCCGAAGACACCGACAGCGTCGATCACAGCCACACCGGCATCGTCAATGACGAGCATCTGGTGAACGGTGCCACATTGAACGACCGTTTCGCGCTGAACGCCGAAGGCCTGACCACCGACGCCAATGGCAACATCGTCTCGCGCACCACCGGAGCGCCGCTGTCCAGCCTACCGCCGATCACGCTGGCGCAGAAGCAGAAGGCCGAGCTGGTCATGAGCCATCTCGACTGCGACAACATCCCCTTCCTGTGGCAGTATGCCGACCGCTTCGCGCTGTTCGACAATTTCCACATGTCGATCACCTCGGCCTCTACCCCGAACGCGATCGCCATGATCTCGGGCCAGAACGGCCTGACGCAGCTGGCGCTGCACCCGGAACTGGCCGGCAGCAACATCGCCAACCCGGTCGTCAAGCAGTCCGGCGGCCTGCCGATGCTCAACGATGACGGCCCGTATGCCGGCTCCAACTTCGACCAGTCGCCTGTCAAGCCGCCCTACGGCCCGAACGACGAATCGCCCGCAAACCCGGCGCTGAACATGACCTCGGCCAGCCTGCCGCTCTCGTTCATGGGCAGCAACATCGACAAGATCATCCAGGACGACGAGAATCCGGCACTCGACCTGGCCGACGTGCAGTCCGACATCAAGGTGATCGGTGCGAAGAACACGCCGGTGAACTGGGGCTGGTACCAGGAAGGCTACGATCACGAACCGACCGACGGCAGCGGCCCGGCGACCTACGCCACCTACATCACCCACCATAACGGCCCGCAATATTTCGGCTATCTGGGCGACAACACCCATGTGCTGGCCAACAACCTTCACGGCCTGGGCGATTTCTTCACCGCCATCTCGTCGCAGTCGCTGCCCGGCTCGGGCGTGTTCTACGTGCGCGGCGGCTACGGCAACAATGACGGGTTGAAGCCCGTCGATCCCAACTCCGCCGTCCAGGCCGCCTTCCAGGGCAGCGACGACCACCCCGGCTATTCCGACGCACAGATTTCCGAAGCGCTGGTCGCCGACGAAGTCAACGCGATCGCCGCCAGCCCGTACTGGAAGGACAGCGCGATCATCATCACCTATGACGAGACCGACGGACTCTACGATCACGTCCCGGAGCTGACGCGCAACTACGACACGTTCGGCAACGCGAACGAGGCCAGCCAGCGCATCCCGGCGATCGTGATATCGCCCTACGCGTCGGTCCACGCGATCTCGCATAAGTACAGCGAGCACACCTCGATCATCAAGTTCATCAACGAGCTGTTCGGGTTGCGCGCGCTCGGCTCGCTGCCCGATGAGCAGCGCGGCCAGAAGCTGGGTGTCACCGAGTTCAACCAGACAGCCCTTGTGCCGTATGACGACAAGCCCGGCATCGCCGACCTGACCGAAGTGTTCGACAACGCCCGCCTGACCGGAGCGGCCAAGCCGCTGCCGGCCGAGTATGCGGAGATACCGCAGGCCGCCGTCCTGTCCCTGCCGCATTACGGCAACCAGGGCTGCGACCACCTCAACATCTCGCCCACCGACTATGTGGGCGGCGTGCTGACGGACCCGCCGCCGGCCGACTTCAACCCGCGCCCCGGCACCACGCCCGGCCTGCCCACCCAACCCGGCTGGGGCGGCTGACACGTTTTTTGGGGGGCGGGGGTGAAAAACCCGCCTCCCGAAACCTCGATGGACGCTCTTCTACGAAGCCAAAAAAAGAAATAAACACAGAGAACACAAAGAAAAAGGCAAGAGCACAGAGATGATCTGGTCCGCGCCTTGAACCTCCGCGTTCACAGCCTGACCACTTCGTGTTCTTGCCTTTCTTCTTGGTGTTGATTCTTTCTTGCCACACGCACCAACATCGATCGCCTCTCCCCGCTACTGCTGCGCGATCGAAAAACAACCATGATCGGACATTCGGTTTTGCTTCGGCTGCTCCTCATCGTCGCCGCGTTCTGCCTCCCCCTCACCTGCCGTGCAGCCACGACCCTCGACCAGGTGAGATCGGCCGGCCGGCTCGTCTGCGGCAGCATCACCGAACCGGGCGACTACACCAAGGACGACACGCACGGCCGGACGGAAACCTTCGGCGAGGATTTTTGCCGGGCCGTCGCCGCCGCCGTGCTGGGCGACGCCTCACGCGTCACGCTGAACGGCTACCATGACGAGCAGGAGGGTCTGATCGCGCTACAGGCGGGCCGGATCGCGCTGCTGGTCGGCGCCTCACCCAACCCCGGCCTGGCCGCCCGCTACGGCGTCGCCTACGGCCACCCGGTCTTCTTCGACGGGCAGGGCTTCCTCGTGCGCCGCGGCTCCGGCATCGCGAGCCTCGCCGACCTCGCCGGCAAGACCGTCTGCTTCATCGGCAACACCCCGGCCGAGGCCGACGCGACACGCGTGCTGGGCGCGCGCGGAATAAAATTCCTGCCCTTCCCCTTCGAGGAGATGGGCGAGATGCAGGCGGCCCTGGTCACCAATCATTGCCGCGCGCAAACCGGCGACGTCTCCTCGCTGGCCACCGGGCGGACCGGCTTCCACGGCCAGAAAAGCGCCTTCGTCATCCTGCCCGAGCTGATCACGCTCGACCCGCTCTGCCCCGTTGCGCGTGCGGACGACGCGGCTTGGATGCGCATCGTCGACTGGGTCGGCTTCGCCCTGGTGCAGGCCGAGGTCTCCGGCATCACCCAGGCCAACGCCGCCGAACGCGCCCGGGACGGCGACGAGATGGAGCGCACCCTGCTGGGCGCGCGCCGCAGCGCCATGGGCGGGCTGGATCTCGCCGATGGCTGGGGCCAGCGCGTCATCGAGGCGGTCGGCAATTACGGCGAGCTGTTCGCCCGCGATTTCGGCGCCATCGGCATCGACCGCGGACCGAACCGCCCCTGGACCGCCGGCGGCCTTCTCTGGTCCCCTGTCTTCCGCTAGATCACCGCCCGATGGACTGGGTCGATCGGACGAATATGCGCGCGAAGACAGACGTGGCCATGACAAGCGGGCCAATGCGGGCGGACCGCGCGCCGACCGGGCCGCAGACGGGCAGCGATGCCAGCCCGGCGCCCGCCGGAGGCCGGCCGTGATCCGCGGTGCCATCGAGATGGTGCAGGACCGCCTGGTCGCCGGCTGGATCTACGCGCGGGTCGGCAGCCTGCGCGACCAACTGGTGCTCGCCTTCGCCGGCCCACGCTGCGTCGGCTCCGGCCGCGTGGACATCTTCCGCCGCGACCTGCTCGACGCCGACCTGGGCGACGGCTATTGCGGCTTTCACTTTCCCATCGACCTCCACCCCGGCGAATCGCTCGACTCCATCGTCGTCAAACTCGCCGACAGCGACGCCGTCCTCCTGCAACCCGGCGCCCGCATCACCGCCGGCGCACGCTGACCAAGCGCGCCGAACACCATAGGCCACTGGAGCAACCGACACGTTCAACCGAGGCGGGGAGACGCAGGTGAGAGCCCATTCCCGCCTATGCCATGACCGCGAAACGAGCGTCAGCGGCAGGCTCGGTTGTCTCTCCCTGCTCCTGCTGAGCGCGGCCTCGCCAGACACGGCAAACTGGTTCGTCCCACCGCCTCCTCCCGCTAACCGGCTGGAAACCTCGACCCGGGCTACGAAAGCCGCGTCAAATACCGCCGAACAGATCACCGTCATCGGCGTCCGGCACACCGCGCCCACACAACCCGACCCCCACCCCGAAACCCCATTCGATGCGATGCGGGCCTACGAGTCCGGAGCAAGCTGGGGCGAAACCCATCCCGGACAGTTCTGCTGCGCCACGCAATACGAAACAGGACTGGACGGCCAAGCGGGACGCTGAAGCGGCCACTATCCGTCGTATCGCTAAACCCGGCGCGCGGGAGTAATCCAGCCCCGGATGCTTAACGCCTGCCGAGCTATCGTTGTTTCAACTCAGAGCGGGTCTTGAAGGGTAGATTTTTAGAGCGGCAGATTTGCTCGGTCTCACTGATCTGACGCATAATCCAGGTTGATATAACCTGGACAGCTGGGATGACTCTGAGTGAGTGAAACGACACCTAAGCTCGATATAAGCTTACCTTTTCCGATTGAGTTCCTAATCCTCGACACTCCGCGTTCACTCCAAGGCAAGAACTCAAAAGGCAAAGAGCGCTGGAAGACACGCGTTGGCGAGCTTGCGAAGGCGCATGTCGCCACACTGAGAGAGTGGACATATCTCGATGCCCGCCCACTTGCAGCAACTATATTCTATTTTCCTCCGGCTCCTATGGAGGGAGACGTGGATAACATTGTCAAACTCCTCCTAGATGGTATGTGTTTCGTTATGTATCCGGACGACGAGGTGATCGAGCGCGTCATCGTGCAAAAGTTCGAGCCGGGAGTGGAAGCAGTCTTCCGCGCACTGACTGAGACATTGGAGAAAGCGACCGAGATGAAGCCGCCGGTGTTATACATCAGGATTGACGACGACCTGAGCTGGCGGGAGGTCTCGTGATGCTTGAATCTCAAACTTGGGAAGTGAACGTACTCAGGAACTTGCAGGTGGCCTCTGAGGAACGCGGCTTAAAGTTCTACATCAATCCATCCCGCGACGTCCTTCCCGAGTTTTTGGCGGGCTATCAGCCAGACGCGATAGCTATCAACCCGCAAGGCGGCGGAATGGTTGTCGAGATTAAGCGAAACAGAAACAAATCTGCCGATAACCACCTTGCGCAGCTCTCTAAGAGGGTGACATCCCAAAAGGGCTGGGAGTTCAGGGTTTTTTATATGAACCCGAATACCGAACAGCAGGCCAGCATTGCGACAGCAAGTCTCGAGCAGATTGATGCCAAGCTGAGGGAAATCAAATCGTTGAAAGATGGCGGGTACTTTGGCCCAGCCCTGATTTACGGTTGGTCAGTGCTGGAGTCGCTCGCCCGACTGGCGGGCGGCCCCGAGCGCGCCCGAGGGCTTTCCCCAATCCAGGCAGTTCAGGAATTAGCGGCGGGGGGTTACATAGAGAATGAAGAGGCGCAACACCTTCGCGAAATGGCGAGGCTGCGCTCAGCGGTGGTGCACGGAGACTTTTCCCTTACGGTAACCGCTGACGAGATTGAGTTCCTGCTGAAGCAACTCGAAACTTTGAGGCTGAACATTTCAAAGGTGGAAGACGAGGAGCGTGGCCACTGATCATCGAAAACGACGAGGCTGCAATTGCGGTGGCATGAGAAACTTGTGACTGAGGACAACTGCTTCCAGCCAATCCCCGCATAGCAGTGCCCGAAGCGTGATGTCCGCTCCCGCAATCCCGCCCGAGATCATTTCATCACCTACCCTCCAAGCGAGTCCCCAGAAACTAACGCTGACTGACCTCAGACCCTATCCACCCTCATCCCCACGCAACCCCGCCCCCATCCGACGCAACAGCACCCACGTCTCACGCACGCTGTACGCCACGAAACACAGCAGATCGATCCCGAAGATGAAGAACTCCGTCGCGTGAATCGCCTGCAAAATCAGCGGCGACAGCCCCGCACTGTGCAACAGCTGCGTGTAGAGGCTCAGCAACGCCGCCGCACCCGCCACCACGGCGAACAGCGCCATCGCCGCCACCGTGTGGAAGGCGAAATCCCACACCAACCGCAGATCGTGCACGCGCGCGCGGCCCGGCTACCGCGTCACGAAGCCGGACGCCTCATGCCTAGCCCTCCAGCGGCTTGGCGCTGCCGAACGCACCCATGCGCACGTCCTTCGCCTCCCGGCCCGTCAGCATGAACACGATGATCAGCACGGCCGCAGCCCCGGCCACGCCCACCAGCGGCCAGCGGAAATCATGCCCCAGCCGCACCGCCAGCCCGCTCTGCAACGGTGCGTTCAGGGCCGCCAGGAAATTGCCGAGCTGATAGGTCAGGCCAGGAAACGTGCCGCGTATGGCGGAGGGCGATATCTCGTTCAGATGCACCGGCACCACGCCCCACGCCCCCTGCACGCAGAACTGCATCAGGAACGCGCCCAGCCCGATCCACACCGGCGCGCTCGCAAACGCCCAGAGCGGCAGCACCACCAGCGACAGCCCGGCCGCCAGCCCGATCGCCGTCCGCCGCCCGATCCGCTGCGACAGGCTGCCGAACGCGATGCCGCCAAGTATGGCGCCGATGTTGTAGATCACCACGATCGTCGTCAGCCGCGCATGCACCAGCCCGTGCTGCGTCTGCAGATAGCGCGGATACATGTCCTGCGTGCCATGGCTGAAGAAGTTGAAACACGCCATCATGCCCGCCGCATACAGCGTCAGCGGCAGATGCCGGCGAACCACCTCCGCAAGCCCCTGGCGCGGTGCGGTCCGCGCGCGGTCGGACCAGTCCGGACTCTCCGGCACGTTGGCGCGTATGTAGAACACCAGCAGCGCCGGCACCGCGCCTGCCATGAACATGCCGCGCCAGCCCAGCACCGGGTACAGCAGGTACAGCAGCGAAGCGAGCAGGTAGCCGCTCGGATAGCCCGCCTGCAGCAAGCCGCTCACCGGGCCACGCCAGTGCGACGGTATGCTCTCCATGGTCAGCGACGCCCCCACGCCCCACTCGCCCCCCATCGCCACGCCGAACAGCGCACGCACGATGAAGAACACCGTGGCCGTCGGCGCCAGCCCGGTGCAGAAGCCAAAGAGCGAAAACCCCAATATGCTGGCCATCAGCGCCGGCCGCCGCCCGTACCGGTCCGCCACCCGCCCGAACAGGAACGCGCCGGCCGCGCGCATAGCGAGCGTCAGCGTCACTGCGAATGTCACCGATGTCTCGCCGATGCCGAACGTCTTGGCCACGTCGCCAAACACGAACACCATGATGAAAAAATCGAACGCGTCCAGCGTCCAGCCCAGGTAGCAGGCGAGGACTACGTGGCGATGATGGCTCATTGTCGGACTCCCTCCGGCCCGACCGGAGCAGCATGGAGGGATTAAGTCAAGAAAGGCCTTCTTTTCTGAAGAAAAGAAGCAAAAGACTTTTATCAATTGGGCCCGGGCCAAAATGGATAAAAGTTCTTTGGTTCTTTCTTTCAAGAAAGAACATTCTTACTTCATCACCAATCGAAACGCCTCCAATGCCGCCCCAGACTCCGCCTGGCATAGCGTGCCCCCCGGCACCGGCCCCATCGCCGTGCCGTCCACGAATCTCACCTCATAGCGCACATCCAGCGGCCGCGCCGCCGCCTCGTCCGCGCCGATCACCAGCCCCAGCAGCGGCACATTCTCGCCCCTTGTGCCGCGATACTCGCCCACGCCCGCCATCTCCGACCGCGTGCCGTCCGACAGCACCGCCTGATAGGCCAGCCCGGCCCCTGCCAGCTCCGGCCCCAGATGGATCGAGAACCCCTCGATGGCCAGCGTGCTGCCGGGCAGTCCGGTCCAGCCGTTATCGGCCGTGTTCAGGTCGCCGCGCTGCAGTTCACGACGGTGGTGGCCCATGTGCAGCAGCGCGGCGACCTGAACAC
>CAXUNK010000138.1:0-8164 GCA_964252425.1 uncultured Acetobacteraceae bacterium | reverse complement strand
GCGCCAATGCCAGCGCGCCTGGCACGAGCACGGAGAATGCGAGCAACGCGGCGGCGAGTTGCGTCTTCATTTTGGTTATCATGCGGTGAGTTCCTTTCCTAAAGCGCCGCGTGATCGAGCTCGCCGGTCCGAATCCGCACCGCGCGCTCGATGTCGATGACAAAGATTTTGCCGTCGCCGATCTTGCCAGTCTGGGCCGCGCGCATGATCGCTTCCACGACCAGATCGGCCTGGTCCGACGCGACCGCCACTTCGATCTTCACCTTGGGAAGAAAGCTCACGTGGTATTCCGCACCACGGTAGATCTCGGTTTGCCCTTTCTGCCGGCCGAACCCCTTCACCTCGGTGGCGGTCAGGCCCTGGACCCCGAGCGGGGTCAGCGCCTCTCGCACATCGTCGAGCTTGAAGGGTTTGACGATGGCTATCACCAGCTTCATCTCACCATCCTGTTTTCGGCGCCCCAGCATGGGGCGCTGCGTCCGAGCGGGCTTTCAAGAAGCGTGCCGGTCGCCAAACGACCGATCGACCTCGCGAAATCGCGAGCGCTGCCCAAGTTTTGGGCAGGGGTAAACCGCCGCAAGGCAGAACGGGTGGTGGCATGAGCGACGTGGACGTATGTGTGGTGGGGGCGGGGCCGGTCGGCGGCGCTCTCGCATGCCGCTTGGCCAGAGCCGGGCTGTCGGTGGCGGTGATCGATCGGGCCGCGCTGCCGCCGATGGAACACCCTAGTTTCGACGGCCGCGCCTATGCCATCGCCGCCGGGTCGCGCGGCCTGCTGGAGGATGCCGGGATCTGGGCCGCGCTGCCTCTGCCGGCAGGACCGATCGAACAGATACGCGTCTCCGACGGGCTGCCGGGCCGGCCTGCCTCGCCGCTCCACCTGCATTTCGACTCCGGCGACTTGGCACAGGAGGCGCCCGGCGGTGCGCTCGGCTGGATGGTGGAGGCGCGCAGCATGCGGGTGGCGCTCAACATGGTGCTGCACGGCACGCCCGGCCTGGCCCTGTACGCGCCCGCCCAGGCCGAGGTGCAGCGGGATGCGGCGGGCGCGCGCCTACGGCTGGACAGCGGACAGGCCTTTGCCGCACGCCTGGTCGTCGCTGCGGAAGGCCGCGACTCTCCCCTGCGGCGCCAGGCGGGGCTGGCCGCCGCCCGCTGGCCGTACAGGCAATCCGGCATCGTCTGCGCGATCTCGCACGAGCGCCCGCACCAGAACACCGCACTCGAGCATTTCCTGCCCGCCGGCCCGTTCGCGCAACTGCCGCTCGCACCCGGCGAGGCGGGTGAGCACCTGTCGGCCATCGTCTGGACGGAGCGGCGGGACGTCGCCGAGCGCATGATGGCGTTGGACCCTGAGGCATTCGGACGCGAGGTGGCCGCGAGGCTGGGCTCCCATCTGGGCCGGGTCCGCATCGTCGGCCAACGCTGGAGCTATCCGCTATCGGCCATGTATGTGCACCGCGTCACCGCCCTGCGCCTGGCCGTGGTGGGCGACGCGGCGCACGGCATACACCCGATTGCCGGCCAGGGCCTGAACCTCGGTCTGCGCGACGCGATCGCGCTCAGCCGCCTGGTGATCGACAGCCATGCCGCGGGCGGCGATATCGGCGCGCCCGCCTTGCTCGCCCGCTACGCACGCGCGAGGCGGGTGGACAACCTCTCGATGCTGCTGGCCACCGATGGGCTGGACCGGCTGTTCAGCACGGCGAACCCCGCCATCCGGGCGGCCCGCGACCTGGGCATCGCCGCGGTGGACCGCATGCCCCGCCTGAAGCGCGCCTTCATGCGGCAGGCGATGGGAATCGGCGGTTAGCCGCCCTTCAACTTGGATCATTCCGCGCCCATCTGGTCGGGCAACAACAGGGGGCGCGTCCATGGTCCAGCTTGGCCTTTGCGGGGAGAGGACGGCCACCGAGTTGTCCCGCAACACCTGGCAACTGGTCCGCGAAGACGCTGTTGCCGCCACCGAGCATGACAGGGTGATGGCGGACGGCATACGCGACACCGTCCTGCAGCACGACAATTTCGCCGACGCCCTGGCTCATCGCCTGGCCCGCAAGCTGTCGGACTACGCCATCAGCATCGGCACGCTGGAGGCGATGCTGTGCGAGGCATTGTCGGCCGATCCCGGCATCGAGGCCGCGGCGCTCGCCGACCTGATCGCCGTGCGCGATCGCGATCCGGCCTGCCCCGACCTGCTGACGCCGTTCCTGTTCTTCAAAGGCTACCACGCGCTTCAATCCCACCGTTTTGCCAACTGGCTGTGGAGGCGCGACCGCCAGCACCTCGCCTTCCACCTCCAAAGCCGCACCTCAGAGGTGTTCGCGGTGGACATTCACCCGGCCGCCCGCCTGGGCAGCGGCATCCTGCTCGACCATGGGACCGGGCTGGTCGTGGGTGAGACGGCGGTGATCGACGACGACGTCTCCATGCTGCAAAGCGTCACCCTGGGCGGCACGGGCAAGCAGTGTGGCGACCGCCATCCGAAGATTCGGCGCGGCGTGCTGATCGGCGCCGGGGCCAAGGTGCTGGGCGGCATCACGGTGGGCGAGGGCGCCAAGGTCGGCGCCGGCAGCATCGTGCTGGAGGATGTGCCGCCCTACACCACCGTGGTCGGCAATCCCGCCCGCATCGTGGGCCTGCGGCATACGCAGATGCCGGCGCTGACCATGGACCAGACCCTGCCGCCGATCGACTACGTGATCTGATCCGCACTCCGCCCCGGCAGGCGGTTCTGCCAGCGCACGATGTGGCCGTGCAGACGCCGCACCGGTTGCAGGGCGCGTGCCGAGAGCACCTGGCCGAATGTCAACAGGCGCCGGCGCACACCGGGCGGCAGACGCACCGGCCGATGCTCGACCGGCATGGTCCAGGCCGCAGCCACGCCGGCCGGGATGTGCAGCGCCGTGGCCGGCAACCGCTCCACCGCCAACAGACCCAGCAGCGCCTGCATGCGCGGTTCCGGGAGCGCATGGCCGCAGCCTTTGACCAGGACGGAGGCCGCCAGATGCGCCTCCTCCAGTTCCGCGGCCCCCAGCAGCGGGGTGTGGGCGGTGGCGCGCGCCTCCCGAAACGAGCCGGCGCGCGCGGCCAGGCTCACTCCCGGACCGGCCGCGCCGCGCAACCAGCCCTCGACCGTCTGCCGATAGGCATCGTCATGGGCCAGCCGGCCCGATTCGATGAGCAGCGCCTGGCTATCCAGCGCCTGCAGCGCCGTCGCCGCCCAGAATGCGAGGAATTGCCGGTAGCGCTCGCCCAAAAGCGACCGTCTGACATGCCGCCAGCACGTCTCCGTCACGTAAGCCAGATCGTCGCTGTGCAGTTCCGGCGGTCGCACGCCCAACGCCGCATTGGCCTGCCGCACCAGCGGATGGGCCGCGTTGCGGGCCAGCACCATCAGCGGCGCCACCGAGAAATACCGGTTGCGCTGGCCGGTCAGCAGCGCCTGGGCGGAGGCGAACTGGCTTGCAGGGTCGCGCAGCAGCACGGCATGCCGCGCCTCCGGAAAGCGCCGCTCCATCCAGCCCACTCGTCCGAGCGACCGGCAGAACTTCAGCACGCCGGCTCGCCCCGGTCCCGCCGCCGAGAGCAGCCCATCCAGATAGGCCTGCAACTCGGCATCCTCCTCGTCGGGCGAGAGGAAGAACCGGTCGAAGGCGAAACGCCCGCGATACAGCGGCAATCCGCTCACGCCCGGGCGCAGCAGCGCCCCGTATTCCTCGAAATAGGGCGCGGTCGCGCTGTGGTTGGACGCCCAGTTACTCGGCCGCAGCGCTGATATGTCGGCTGGGCGCAGCCAGGCCAGCCGCTCGTGCAGCGGCTCGTAGAAGGCGTGCACCCCGGGCTGTTCGCGGCACCGGCTCCAGATCCAGGTGCCGGCGCTGCGCCATCCGGTGTGCAGGAACGCGGCCTGGCCGGCACCCGGCGCGGTCGGCGCTTGCCCCAAACGTTCGGAAGCGTGCAGTCGCGTCATCCCCTTGGCGGCAGGCTGGCGATCGAGGAACGCCGTTCCCGACGCCCGCGAGCGTCACCTTGGCATAGAGCGGACGAGTTTGCATGGCTTGATCGGCGGGGTGGGCCAGATTGTGTCAGCGCAGCGTCTGCAACTCGGGCCACCATGCGCCCTCTGCGATGCGGCCGAACCAGCGGCGCCAGGCGGCCTTGCGGCGCTCCGTCACCTCGGCGGCGAGGAAGACGGCGAGCATCGTGCCGCCCAGCACGATGCAGCGCATCATCCTGTCGCCCGGGGCCAGGTGCCAGGTGCCGTGGCAGAGCGCGGCCAGGCATTGGGCGACGGGCAGGTGGAACAGGTAGAGGGTGAACGTGGCGCCCGCCACCCAGCGCACCGGCCTGGTCCAAGGCTCGCAACGCCCGGCAAGCAGGGGGGAGAAGCCCCGAAACCCGACGAGGCTGGCGGCGAAGCAGGTCCCCACGATGAAATCCTGCACAAGCTCCGGCCGGGCCAGGAACGCGCCGAGCACTGTCGTCCGGCCGTGATGCCAAGCCCAGAACTCATAGCCCAGCCAGGCCAGCAGCGAGGCCGCATACAGCAGGACGCCCTGCCCGACGGAGAGCGGATGGCGGGCGCATAGACGGTAGGCGGCCAGCCCCATGAGCCAAAGCGGAAACAGGCTGGCCACTGCGGGGCCCGCGGCCAGCAGTGCCGTACCCGCCGCCAGCCAGCGCCACCGGGTCGGCGCGAAGGCGGCCAGCCCGAAGATGACGTAGTACCAGACCTCGTAGCCGAGCGACCAATAGGAGAGGTTCGAGCCCTGCGGCACCTCCGCCCACCAGACGCGATTGACGAAGAACAGCCCGGAGAGAAACTGTCCGAGCTGATTGTCCGGAACATATCCCCAACTGCTGTTGTAGAGGCCCGGATCGGCCGTCCGCCCCAACGCGTCCAGCGCGATCGTGGCCACGAGCGCAGGCAGCGCCACCGAGTAGATGCGCGCCGCCCGGGCGAGAACGTAGTCGCCGGCCGTGTGCTCCCGCCGGTCGGTGGCGTAGCCGATCACGAAGCCGGAGAGCACGAAGAAGATGGCGACCGCCTCGCCGGTGTAGAACGAGAGCGGCCACAGGAGCCCGCCGGTCAGGCGCGTGCCGGCGGCATGGCCAAGGAAGACGACGAGAGCCGCGGCGAACCGCACTGCATCGAGATAGAGGGAGGTGGGCTGGTTCATCGGCGCATCATTCGGAAACCTGTTACGGCCCCGTATAGAGCATCCGGCCCGCCGGCGCACCAAGCATTATGAAGGTTGAAAACGCTGCGTCCAGAGGCAGATAACGTCATCCGGCTTCGAACAACAGGCGAACGCGACCGTTATGGAGCTGCTCCGCAAACTCGAGATCCTGGCGGACGCGGCAAAATACGACGCCAGTTGCGCCTCGTCCGGCACGGACAAGCGCAGCTCGCTGGGCGAGACGGCCGGCGTGGGCTCGACCGAGGGCATGGGCATCTGCCACGCCTACGCGCCGGACGGCCGCTGCATTTCGCTGCTCAAGATATTGCTGACCAACTCCTGCATCTACGACTGCGTCTATTGCATCAACCGCCGCTCCTCGAACGTGCAGCGCGCCCGCTTCACGGTGGACGAGGTGGTCAAGCTGACGCTGGGCTTCTACCGGCGCAACTGCATCGAGGGGCTGTTCCTCAGCTCCGGGATCATCTCCAATCCGGACTACACGATGGAGCAGGTGGTGGGGGTCGCGCGCACGTTGCGCGAGGTGCATGGGTTCCGCGGCTACATCCATCTCAAGACGATTCCCGACGCGGATCCGCTGCTGATGGCCGAGGCCGGGAAATATGCAGACCGGCTCAGCATTAACATCGAGTTGCCGACGGAGGCGAGCCTGGGCGCGCTGGCGCCGGAGAAGAGCGTGGGCGACATCAAGCGCTCGATGGGGCGTATGCGGCTGCGCATCGACGAGTCGCGGGCGGAAAAACGTGCGCCGCGCTTCGCGCCGGCCGGGCAGAGCACGCAGGTGATCGTGGGCGCCGACGACAGTTCGGACCGTTCGATCATGCAGATGAGCACCGACCTCTACGGCTCATACGGCCTGCGCCGGGTGTATTATTCGGCGTTCAGCCCGATTCCCGATTCGTCGGCGGTGCTGCCGCCCAAAGCCGCACCCCTGGTGCGCGAGCACCGGCTGTATCAGGCGGACTGGCTGCTGCGGTTCTACGGTTTTGCGGTGGACGAGCTGGCGACGGATGCCGCCGGCAACATGAGCCTGGAGATCGATCCGAAACTTGCCTGGGCGCTGCGGCATCGCGCGCTGTTTCCGGTGGATCTGAACGGCGCCGCGCGTGAGATGCTGCTGCGCGTGCCGGGGCTGGGCGTCAAGACAGTGGACCGGCTGCTGGTCATGCGGCGGCACAGGCGCGTGCGCATGGACGATCTGTCGCGCATGCGGCTGCCGGTCGCCAAGTTGATGCCGTTCATCGCGACGGCGGACCATCATCCGGGAGCGACGCTGGACAGCGCCAAGCTGGCGGGGCGAGTGGCGCCGAAAGCGAAGCAGCTGCAGTTGATCTGAGCGGTCGCTGCGCGGGTGACCCCTCTACTTGGTCGCCTCGGCCTCCTTGAACGTGCCGGCCTTGAGCGCGATCGCCTTGGCGGTCGGGTAGAATTGGGTGAAACTCGTCTGCAGCGCGCCGTGCGCCGCGTGGCAGGCGTAGCAGTTGGCGGTGGTCGGCACGAGCTTGGCGCCGCCGCTATCCTGAACGAAGAAGGTCCAGCCGCCACGGAAACGGGCGTCGTCGCGGACGTGGAACTCCACGCCCATCAGCTCGGATGTCTGATACTGGCCGTTGAGGTTGATCGAGCCGTGACTGGCCGCGCCCCGCGCCTCCATCGCGAACATCGTCTTGTCGGGCCAGCGGCCGGTGCGCTTGAAGGTCTGCCAGGCCACGGAATCGACGAACACGTTTTCGAACATGGAGGCGCCCTGCATCGGCGGTCCTTTGCTGTAGGTCATGTCGATGCCGGAGCTCAGGTAGATCCATTCACGGTAATCGCCGGGAACCAGGAAATCGCCAGATGCAGTGTAGCCCGGCGCAGTGCGGCTGGGCGCCTCCGTACTGCTCGCGCCAAGCAACACCGGCAACATCAGGAGTGAGACGCGCGTTCCAATATTCATCGTGTTTCCCTCGGCCCTGCCACTGACGCTTTGCCTTCTGACGTTTCTGCAAGACGCGAGCCACTCTGCAACCGACCGACAGCCCGACACGTCCTGTGTAGAAGCTCGCCTGAACTGGCGAGCTGCGCCACTTATGGTTCTTTTGGCCAGGATGCGGCCCGACGTCACTCGAAGGTTTCTGTCATGCGCACGATCGTGCTCGCACACCAGGTGGATTTCGACGGGTGGCGCTCGGCGGCGCGCGCCGCCGCGTTGCAGGGCGTGCGGCCGGAGGAGACCGTCTGGTCCGTCCACGAGGCCGCCGACCTGTTCGCCGAGCCGCCCGGCGCGCCCCCGCCTGCCGGCGCCTTCTCGGTCTCCCGCGCGCTGGTGGAGCTGGCGGAAACCGTCATCCAGGCCAGCGACCCTGAGCGCTTCGCGCTGCTCTACACGCTGATCTGGCGCGCGCATCAGGGCGAGCGCCACCTGCTGGAGGATGTGGCCGACCCGCTGGTGCAGCGCGTGCAGCGGCTCGCGGCGGCAGTGCGGCGCGACACCCACAAGATGCGCGCCTTCGTGCGCTTTCGCGAAGTGGCCGAGGACGGCGTGGTGCGCTACGTCGCCTGGTTCGAGCCCGACCACTACATCGTGGAGGCCAACGCGCCCTTCTTCGTGCGCCGCTTCGCCACGATGACGTGGAGCATCCTCACCCCGTATCGCAGCGCGCATTGGGATGGCGAGACGTTGCGCCTGGGCGCCGGCGCAAGCCGCGCGGACGTGCCGGACGACGACGCGCTGGAGGCGTATTGGCGGGCCTATTTCTCCAGCATCTTCAACCCGGCGCGGCTGATGGTCTCGGCGATGACATCCGAGATGCCGAAGAAATACTGGCGCAACCTGCCGGAGGCCGCCGCGATTCCGGAACTCATCCGAACGTCGCGGGAGAGAACGCAAGCCATGGTGGACAGCCCGACCGTCTCGCCCGAACGCCCGGCCCGGCCCGGCCCGGCCCGCGTGCCCGCCGCGGCGCAGGAGGGCAGCC
>CAXUNK010000137.1:0-8184 GCA_964252425.1 uncultured Acetobacteraceae bacterium | reverse complement strand
GCGGCCGAACACCACCAGGTCGAGCAGCGAGTTCGTGCCCAGCCGGTTGGCCCCGTGCACCGAAACGCACGCCGCCTCGCCCACCGCCATCAGCCCCGGCACCGTCGCGTCCGGATCCTGGCGTGTGGGGTTGATGACCTCGCCGTGATAGTTCGTGGGGATGCCGCCCATGTTGTAGTGCACGGTCGGCAGCACCGGGATCGGCGCCTTCGTCACGTCGACGCCGGCGAACACGCGTGCGGTCTCGGAAATGCCGGGCAGCCGCTCGTGCAGCAGGTCGGCGCCGAGATGCTCCAAATGCAGAAGGATGTGGTCCTTGTTCGGGCCCACGCCGCGCCCCTCGTTGATCTCGATCGTCATCGAGCGGCTGACCACATCGCGGCTCGCCAAATCCTTCGCCGTGGGCGCGTAACGCTCCATGAAGCGCTCGCCTTCGGAGTTGGTGAGATACCCGCCCTCGCCGCGCGCGCCCTCGGTGATCAGGCAGCCGGCGGGGAAGATGCCGGTCGGATGGAACTGCACGAACTCCATGTCCTGCGTCGGCAGACCGGCGCGCATCGCCATGCCGCCGCCATCGCCCGTGCAGGTATGCGCGCTCGTGCAGGACAAATAGGCGCGCCCGTAACCGCCGGTCGCCAGAATCACCAGTTGCGCGCGGAAGCGATGGATGGTGCCGTCCTCCAGGCACCAGGCGACCACGCCGCGGCAGACGCCCTCGTCATCCATGATCAGATCGAGCGCGATGAACTCGATGAAGAACTCGACCTCGTGTTTCAGGCATTGCTGATACAGCGTGTGCAGCATGGCATGGCCGGTGCTGTCCGCCGCGGCACAGGCGCGCTGCGCGGGCTCGCGCCCAAAATCCTTCATGTGGCCGCCGAACGGACGCTGATAGATGCGCCCATCCTCCGTGCGGCTGAACGGCATGCCGAAATGTTCGAGCTCATAGACGGCCGGCGCCGCCTCACGGCACATGTATTCGATCGCGTCCTGATCGCCCAGCCAGTCCGACCCTTTCACGGTGTCGTACATGTGCCAACGCCAATCGTCCTCGCCCATGTTGCCGAGGGCGGCGCCGATGCCGCCCTGCGCCGCGACAGTGTGCGAGCGCGTGGGGAACACCTTGGTCAGGCACGCCGTCTTCAGCCCCGCCGCCCCCGTGCCCAGCGTCGCCCGCAAGCCGGAGCCGCCGGCACCCACCACCACCACGTCGTAGGTGTGATCGATCACCGTGTAGGCGCCGATGGATGGCTTGCTGATCGCGTTCATGGGGTGCGGACCTTCAATGCGCCGTCACGGCCAGCTTGAGCACGGAGATCGCGGCCAGCAGACCCAGCAGCAGGCAAGCGCCCTTGGTCGCGATGATCGCGGCTTCACGCCGTGGGATGGAGTGGATGTAGTCCTCGTACACCACCTGCAAGCCCAGATGCATGTGGTGGAAATTCATTGCGATCAGTGCCAGCAGCAGCGCGGCGTTCCAGGGCCGGCCGGCCCAGGCGGCGATGGATTGCTGGTCGGCGCCCAGATGGGCCAGCACGGCAACCACGAACCATACCGTCAGCGGCACCAGCGCGATCGCCGTCAGCCGCTCGGCGCGCCAATGGTGCGAGCCGGCATGTGCCGAACCCGTGCCGCGCACCCGGCCGAGCTGGCTGCGCATGACGGTTATCTCGGGAGAGGCGATGCTGGTCTTCTGCGCGGCGCCCATGCTCGTCAAAGTCCCATCTGCAGATAGCCGGCCAGCCAGACGCCGAA
Source organism: uncultured Acetobacteraceae bacterium (assembly GCA_964252425.1). GTDB lineage: Bacteria > Pseudomonadota > Alphaproteobacteria > Acetobacterales > Acetobacteraceae > BOG-908. The sequence continues at coordinate 6,429 of CAXUNK010000137.1, read as the reverse complement.
CGTCGCCAGGGCAGTCAGCCCCAGTATGACCCAGGTGACCCAGTTGAGGTCGCGCTTGGCCAACCCATGCCCCGTATCCCAGACCAGATGCCTGATGCCGCCGAAAAAATGATAGAACAGCGCCGCCGTCCAGCCGAGCAGAAGCAACAGCCCCAGGGGCGAGGCGATGAACGCCTGTACGCTGGCAAAGGCCTGCGGCCCCGATGCGGCCGCGGTCAGCCACCAGACCAGCAGAAGCGAGCCGACGGAGAGCGCGATCCCTGTCGCCCGATTGAGGATCGAGGCGACCATGGTGATCGGCCAGCGATAGATGCCGAGATGCGGGGAGACCGGGCGACGGACCAGTTTGGCCCCGGTGTTCCGGCCGACCAGCGATGCGTCGCGTATGTCGTTCATCAACTGGGCGGAACTCCGGTCCGGGTCGTGGTGCGGTGCAGCGTCGATAAGGTAGTTGGGGGTGGGGGGTCAACGCGCCAGTGGCGCGGCACGGCGCCGGGTTGCCTGGCAGGGTGAAAACGGTCCAGGTGCGGCCGCACGATGGTCATGGTGCGACACACGGCGGCTCCGAACACGGCGGCGCGCGCCATCCCGATCTTCAGGCTGGCGCTGCTGGCGATCACCGCCATTCGTCTGTGGGTCGCGGCCCACGCGCCGCTCTCCGCCGACGAGGCATACTATTGCGTGTGGTCGCGCGCGCTGGCGGGCGGCTACCTGGACCACCCGCCGATGGTGGCGCTGTGGATACGCGCCGGCACGTCGGTGGCTGGCGACACGGCGCTCGGCGTCCGGCTGCTGGGACCTGTCTCCGCCCTGCTCGGCTCGCTGATGCTGATGCGCGCGGCGGCCGATTTTTGGCCCGGCCAGGCCCGGCGCGCCGGCCTGGTCGCCGCCTGCCTGTTCAACGCGACGCTGGTGGCAAATGCGGGCGCCGTCGTGATGACTCCGGACACCCCGCTGCTGTTCTTCTGGACGGCGGCCCTGGCCTGTCTTGCGCGGCTGCTACGCACCGGCCAGGCCGTCTGGTGGCTGGCGTTCGGCGTGGCATCCGGCTTGGCGCTGGACAGCAAATACACCGCCTGTCTGCTGGGCGCGGCGGCACTGGGCTGGCTGGCGAGCGTGCCCGCCGCCCGGATCTGGTGGGGCAGGTGGCAGCTCTGGGCCGGCGGCGCGATCTCCGCTGGCCTGTTCGCGCCGGTGCTGGCCTGGAACGCCGCGAATGGCTGGGTCAGCTTCCTCAAGCAGGGCGGCCGCACCGGCGAGTGGCAGCCCTGGCGCTCGGCGCAGTTCCTGGCCGAACTGCTCGTGGGCCAGATCGGGCTGGCAACCCCGCTAATCGCGGTACTTCTGGCCGCCGGCGTCTGGCGATTGCTCGGTCGAGGCCTGCGCAGCCAACCGGGGCCGGCCTTGCTGGCCTGGACGACGCTGCTGCCGGCCGCGATCTTCTGCCTTCATGCGGTCGGCGACCGGGTGCAGGCGAACTGGCCGGCGGTGATCTACCCAGGCGCGGTGCTCGCCACCTGTGCCTCCGCCCGCTACTGGCGTGCGGCGAGCGCAATCGGGGCCGTCTGCGCCGCCGCCGTCTTCCTGCAGGCGGCCTCACCCGTGCTGGTGCTGCCGCGGGCGGCGGATTTCACCCTGATCCGCCTCGCCGGCTGGTCGGATCTGGCAGGACAGGTGTTCGCGGCCCAGCTCGCCTCGGGCACGCGGCTGGTGGCCGCGGACGAGTATGGTCTGGCGTCCGAACTCGCCTGGCACATGCACGGCCAGGTGGTGGGCGTGGAGCCGCGCTGGGCGTATTTCGCGCTGCCGCATCCCTCCTTGGCCGGGCAGGCCGTGTTGCTGGTGCGCAGCGCGCGCGAGCAGGGCGGCCCGGACCCGCGCTTCTGGGCCGATATCCGGCTCGTGGGCCACGGGCGGCGCGCGCGGGCCGGCGAACTGGCCGAAGCCTACGATTTCTACAGCGTCCGCTGGACGCCCCACACCGCCGCGCCGCCCCCCCCGCCCCCCCGGCTGCCCATCGTGCCCGCGCCCACCATTGCCCCCGCGCCGGCGGCCCGCCCCCCCCCGCGGGGCGGCCCCCCGCGACCGCGCTGCTGCCGATCGTGCCGGCTCCGCCCGTCCTAAAGCCGCCTTAACCAAGCTGCGTCATCATCGGGCGCCGAACAACTGGTGGCGGGATGAGCAAGCGCGACTCCAAGACAACGACGATCATCCGGCGCGAGGAGGTCGTGGAATCGGGCCACCATGGCGGGGCATGGAAGGTGGCGTACGCCGATTTCGTCACCGCGATGATGGCCTTCTTCCTGCTGATGTGGCTGCTCAACGCCACGACGGAGGCGCAGCGGCGCGGCCTGGCCGATTATTTCAGCCCCAGCGCCTCGGTCAGCGTGCAACGTTCCGGCACCGGGCGTCCGCTGGCCGGCCAATCGCCGTTCATGGACGGGCAGGCGATCTCCGATCGCGGCACGGTGGCGGTGATGAACGCCAACGCGCCGCCTGTCGATCAGGAGGATGATGGCAGCGATACGTTGGCGACCCACGCGACGCATGCCGAACTGGTGGACGGCACCGTTCAGGGCGAGGTGGCGGGCATCGGCCGTGGCCAGCACCGCCCAGGGCCGCCAACCCCAAGCGAGCCCGATCGGGACCAGCCCGCTCCATCGGCGCCGGGCCAGAAGCTGGACGCTGCGGACCAGGCCGCCCAGCAGAGCGCAGCCGAACGCGCCCGCACGCAGGAACAGACCAATTTCGCCCGCGCCGCGGCGGAGATGCGCAAATCCATCATGGCCGATCCGGCACTTGCGCCGATCGCACGCCAGCTCTCGATCGACCTCACCCCGGATGGGTTGCGGGTGCAGATACGCGATTCTGACGGGTTGCCGATGTTCACGACCGGATCGTCCGAGCCGAACGACAGGGCGCGCCTGGTGCTGCACAGCCTGGCGCCGATACTGATCGGACTGCATGAGAAGGTGGCAATCGCCGGCTACACGGACGCCGCCCCCTATGCAGGGCCGGGCCGCAGCAACTGGGACCTGTCCGCCGACCGCGCCTTGGCCACACGGCGCATTTTGACCGAGGCCGGCCTGCCGGACAGCCGGGTGCGCGATGTGACCGGCCATGGCGATCGCGACCCGCTCGTCTCCAACGACCCGCTGGCGGCGGCCAACCGGCGTATCGCGATCGTGCTGCTGCGGTCGGCTCCGCAGGCGCAGATGCCGGCCGATCCGGCACCCAAATGAGCGCGTCATGCTGACCCTCGGCGGATTGGGGTTTCTGCTCGCCTGCGTGTTCGGCAGTTTCGTCGCCAGCGGCGGCGCGATCGGTCCGCTGATGGCGTCCATGCCGTTCGAGCTGCTGACCATACTGGGTGCCGCGATCGGCACTTTCGTCATGGCCAACTCGATGACCGGCGTGAAGCACACGCTGGCCGGTTTCGGCATGATCCTGAAAGGCGAGCGCTACAAGAAAGCCGATTACATCGAGCTGCTCTGCCTGCTGTATTTTTTCACCCGCCTGGCCAGCCAGCGCGGCGCCATGGCGCTCGAACCGCATATCGAGAAGCCGACGGAGAGCAACGCGTTCAAGCATTTCCCCAAGATCATGGCCGACTACCACACCTCGGCATTGATTTGCGACTATCTGCGCATGATCGGCATGAACGCCGACGATCCGCATCAGATCGAGGATCTGATGCTGCGCGAGCTGAAGAAGACTTTGAACGAGGAGCTGCACGGCAGTCACGCGCTGCAGACGATGGCCGATGCCCTGCCGGCGCTTGGCATCGTCGCGGCCGTGCTGGGCGTGATCAAGACGATGGCGCACATTAACGAGCCGCCGGCCGTGCTGGGCGAAATGATCGGCGGCGCGCTGGTGGGCACCTTCCTGGGCGTGCTGCTGGCCTACGGAATCGCGGCGCCCTGCGCAGCACGCATCAGAGGCATCGTGGAGGGTGACTCGCGCTACAGCGACGTGACACGCGCCGTTCTGGTAGCGCATCTGCACGGCAACGCGCCGCAGGTGAGTGTGGAGACCGGACGAAAGATGGTACCGAACGAGTTCATGCCCAGCTTCCAGGAGCTGGAGTCGGAAATCCAGAAATTGCAGATACCCGCGTGAGATTGAAGATGTTCTATAAAACAGTGATTTAAGACCAAAGAACTTCAGAGTGCGTCAACGTCCTCTTTGCGAGCGAAGCGACGCAATCCACAATGCCGCACGAGACACGCTCGTAGGCTGAACAGTAGATGGCGGCTGCGCTCGGATTGACGAATCAAGAACTCGAGCCGCTGGCATTATGTGCACCGTCGTCACCAACTCTCACCGCGCGACTCGAGCACCAGATAATCGCCGTCTGGCGCCTGGCCGGCTCCGATCTCGATAAAGCCGCACGAGTGATAGAATACGAGCGCCGGTTTGTTGGCGACTACGCATTTGAGCCGGTAGCACCTCGCCGGCCAGCCGGGCAGCGTATGCAGCAGCGCCTTACCGATGCCGCGCCGAAGGTATGTTTGCTCCACGTATATGTGATGAATGAAATCATCCGGCTCCCACACCGAAACGAAACCTACCAGTCGCCCTTCGCTGTCCTCGGCCACCGTAAGTCGTTCGCCTTTCGTCTGAGCGTCGAAATCCGCCAGCTGGAACGCGTTTTCCGGCTGCCATACGAAGGTCGCAAGGCGGGCACGCAGAAATAATTCGCGCAATGCCTGGGTATCCGCTGCTACGGCATCACGTAAGAGAACCGTCATCGACGGCTTATCTCCCGGAGGTTGCTCTCCCTGTTTCCAAGTCGAAACGTTAGGCTTCTACGACCAGGTCGGCTTGATCCGGATTGCGCCGCAGCCATGCGGCGGCATAACCGCACAGCGGCACGATGCGCAGCTTGCCCGCGCGTGCCTCGGCCGTCACCTCGCCCATCAGCCGGCCGGCGGCACCAGTGCCGCGCAAGGCTACCGGGGCTTCGACATGCGTGATGACCAGTCGCTCGCCATCCCGCCGGTAATCGGCCCACACGATCTGGCCATCGACCTCCAACTCGTAGCGGCGCTCCCGCTCGTTGTCGCGCAAACCCATGCTCCTCTCCTCGTAATACGGCCTGTCGGCCGGGTGTCCAACGAACCAGGCGATCGGCGCCGTTACGCTCTGAAACCACACGACAAATCGTCCGCAACATAGCTCGCCTAGATGCGGTGTCGAACTTCAAACCAAGGAGGCTTCGATGAAGTTTCTGAAGAAAATCTCGATAGGCGGTCTGCTCGCGGCGCTTGTCGCCGTGCCCGTCCTCGCACCTTCGACGGCTCAGGCCTGGTGGGCACGGCCCGGCTGGGGTTGGCACGCCGGCTGGGGTTGGGGCTGGCATGGCGGCGTCCTCATCGGTGGTCCGGTCGTGGTCGGTCCCGCCGTTGTGGCACCTCCGGTCGTCGTCGCACCCCCGGTGGCCTACGCACCGCCCCCGTACCGGTTCATTCCGGGCCATTACGATCCGGTCGGCCGTTGGATCGCGCCGCACTGGGGCTACTACTAGGCCCCGGTTCGGCCCCCAGCGCCGCGGCCAGGCTGACCTGGCCGCTGCCACGCGGCAGCGGCTTGGGTTGCGAGGGTGCGGGCGCCCAGCCGGTCAGCATGGCCAGCCGGAGTTCGACCGGCATGCGCTGGCCGTCCTCCGGCTGGAGGCTGGCGGGGGGGGGGGGGGGCCCCGCGCCGCCGGAAACAGATCGCGCGGCGGGGTGGCGCGGTGCCGGTGACGCACCGCGTTGGTCTCGCCCGCGGCGCGCAACTCCCGCAACAGATCCCAAGGATCGGCATAGGCCAGCGTGATCGCATCGAGGTCGGCCACCGGCAGCGCGAAGCCGGCACGCTGCAGCAGCGAGGCGCAGTCGCTCAGTTCCGGGAAGGGCGAGATGCGCGGCGCGGCGCCGCCGGTCAGCATCGCTTCCGCACCGGTCAGCGCCCGGCGAAGCCCATCGAGCGTTCCCAGGCAGGGCAGGCTGGCCAGCAGCAGCCCGTCCGGCCGCAGCGCCTGACGCAACTGGATCAGCGCGCCCGGCAGGTCGTTGACCCAATGCAGCGAAAGGTTGGCCACGACCAGATCGAAGCTCGCGGGCGCGAATGGCAGATACTCCTCGTCGCCGGCGACCGCCCCCTTGCCGTTCAGCGCGGCCATGGCCGGCGAGAGGTCGAGGCTGGTGGTCGAGATGCCACGCGCGCGCAGCGCGGGCGCCACCACGCCACGGCCGCCCACATCCAGCGCGGCCGAGAACCGGTGGGTGGTGTCGTCCAGCCGGTCGAGCAGCCGGTCGGCCACCTCGCGCAGCACCGGCTGCACCAGCCTCAGCCTGGCCGCGGCCCGGTCGCGGTGCAGGCGCACCGCCCGGCGGTCGAATACCAGCATATCCGCCAAAATCGTCTTCCCCGTCATGCCCTGAC
>CAXUNK010000136.1:0-8279 GCA_964252425.1 uncultured Acetobacteraceae bacterium | reverse complement strand
GCAGGGCAGGGGCGTCGGCCACGGCCAGCACGTAGCGCGCCTGGTCCTCGCCGAACCAGGCGGCATGGGGCGGCAGGCCGGCCTCCGTGTCCGCCAACGCCACGCCGGCCTCGCCCGCCAGCACCATCTCGGCCACCGCCACGAGCAGCCCGCCATCGGAGACGTCGTGGCAGGCGGAGACGCCGCCGCCCAGAATGGCGCCGCGCACGAAATCCCCGTGCCGGCGCTCGGCCGCAAGATCGACGGGTGGCGGCGGCCCTGCCTCGCGCCCCGCCACCTCACGCAGCCAGAGCGACTGGCCCAGATGCCCTGCCGTCACGCCCACCAGCACCAGCGTGTCTCCGGCGCGCGGAGCGATCCCCACGGCCTGGGCCGCGTCTTCGATCACGCCCAACCCGCCGATCGCCGGCGTGGGCAGCACGGCCGACCCCTGGGTTTCGTTGTAGAGGCTGACATTGCCGCTCACGACCGGAAAATCGAGCGCGCGGCAGGCCTCCGCCATGCCGTCGATGGCGGCCACGAACTGGCCCATGATTTCCGGCTTTTCCGGGTTGCCGAAATTGAGGTTGTCGGTCACGGCCAGCGGGCGGGCGCCGGTGGCGGTGATGTTGCGCCAGGCCTCGGCCACCGCCTGCGCACCGCCCGCGCGCGGGTCGGCGGCGCAGTATCGCGGCGTGCAGTCGGTGGTCAGCGCCAGCGCGCGGGGCGTGCCCTCGATGCGCACGATCGCGGCATCCGCGGTCCCTGGGCGGCGGACGGTCTGCCCGCCCACGGTGCTGTCGTACTGGTCGGTGATCCAGGCGCGCGAGCACAAATCGGGGCAGGCGAGCAGGGTGAGCAGTGCCGACTCCAGCCCCATTTGATCCGCCACATCGCCCAGCGGGGCGGGAAGCGCGGGCGCGGTGTGCGGCCGGTGATAGAGCGGCGCCTGGTCGGCGAGCGGGGCCAACGGGATGTCGGCCTCCACCCGCCCCTGATGGCGGATGGTGATGCGGCCCGTATCGGTCAGATGGCCGATCACCGCGAAATCCAGCTCCCATTTTTCGAAGATGGCGCGCGCCACATCCTGCCGGTCGGGGCGCAGCACCATCAGCATGCGCTCCTGGCTTTCGGACAGCATCATCTCGTAAGCGGTCATACCGGTCTCGCGCTGCGGGCAGGCATCGAGGTCCAGCTCGATGCCGACATCGCCGCGGCCGGCCATCTCGACCGAGGAGCTTGTCAGCCCCGCCGCGCCCATATCCTGAATGGCCACGATGGCATCGGTCGCCATCAGCTCCAGACACGCCTCGATCAGCAGTTTTTCGACATACGGGTCGCCCACCTGAACGGTCGGCCGCTTGCTGTCGGACTCCGCGTCGAACTCGGCCGAGGCCATGGTGGCGCCATGGATGCCGTCGCGCCCCGTCTTCGAGCCGACATAGACGACCGGATTGCCGATGCCGGCCGCCGCGCTCAGGAAAATCCTGGTCTTGTCGGCGATGCCCACCGTCATCGCATTGACCAGCGGGTTGCCGTCGTACGCCGGATGGAAATTGACCTCGCCGCCCACCGTCGGCACGCCCACGCAATTGCCGTATCCGCCAATGCCGCGCACCACGCCATCGACGATGCGTTTCGTATTGACGTTGTCCGGCGAGCCGAAGCGCAACGCGTTGAGGTTGGCGACCGGCCGCGCACCCATGGTGAACACATCGCGCAAAATGCCGCCCACACCAGTCGCCGCGCCCTGATAGGGCTCGATAAAACTCGGATGGTTGTGCGATTCCATCTTGAAGATCGCGGCCAGCCCGCCGCCGATATCGACCACGCCCGCGTTCTCGCCCGGGCCGTGGATCACCCAGGGCGCCGTGGTGGGCAGCGTGCGCAAATGCACGCGGCTCGATTTGTAGCTGCAATGTTCCGACCACATGACCGAGAAGATGCCGAGTTCGGTCAGGGTCGGCATACGGCCCATGATGGCCAAGACGCGCGCGTATTCCTCGGTGTTGAGGCCGAAGGACCGGGCGAGGGCTTCACTTACATGGGTTGCCATACAGACCGCCATTCAAAGCCGGCATGTGAGGGCGCTCGGAAAAAGCGGCCAGATCGCGGCATCATCTCCGCGCTCACTGTGAGTCGCAGGCGGACTTGCTGGTCGCCCATTGCAGGCGACTGAACCTATGCCAGCTATCAGCGCCGCACGGATAGTAGCCTGACGCATAGAGAACATGATCAAGCCAAACATGTCCGGCAATAGGTAAGAGAACCAGACACACCACGGAAATCGACAGCCCCCAATGAAACATGCGGGTGGATTTGCGCGACAGGCGGCGGCCAAGAAGATCCGCGTAGATGATGGCTATCGCAAGCGCGAGCAGAATACAAGCTGCGATAACGCCGTAAAACATGCCTGGCCCGGCAAGCACGGCGGCAGGATGAATGTGCAGGTCGTGTCCGAGTTCCCGGAATTGCAGAACAGCAAATCCGAGCGCGGTCGCGGCCACGCCAAGCAGCAACAGAACGCCTATGGAATGACGAGTTTTGTCCCGCATGGGTCTTTACGCCTGTGGCAGCAGATACCAGCGCAGGTTATTGACCTTCTTCCAAACGTAGTTCGCCGCCTGCTCTTCCGCCTCGCGAATGACGTAGCCTACAAAAGCGATCAAACCCTGATACGCTCTGTCAACCACGTTGTCGCGTGCTTGTCTCGCCTCGCTCGGAAGCCGACGGATCTCATCGCTTGCGGCTTGAGCTTCGTCCTTTATGTCGCGCGCTGCGGCTGCAATCATGGATTTCAATTTGTCGGTGAGTTTGAAATGCTCATCTATCGCATTCAGTGCGAATCCCACTCCGACCCCGACGACAACAGCCACCAGCAAAGGACCTAGAGCGAAGCTGGTGACGATAGTTCCGGAAAGTAATGCCACCGACGCCGCGGAGACGCCTGCTGTGATGGCGACCTTCGTCACGTCGCTAGCGATCTGCCCAACCAGCTCGGAAAGCGTTTCTTTGTCGCTGAAAAAATAATCAACGACGTCGAAAGCCGTCACCAGCACAGCGGTCAGAATGCCGCCTTCTTTGACCGAGTTCAGCGCGCCGCGTGTTCCAAGGCCCATGCTGATGACCTTGGGATTGGCAACGCTGTATTTCGTACCCGTCAGAATGCGTCTCAGACCAGGAAGTCCCTTCAAGATGATGTGCGTTTTGCCGCCGTATTCCTTTAGATAGACTCGGCCGAACATCGTGCCGAAATCCCTTACAATTTTTTCCAGCGTGATGATATCGGTCCCAGTGGAGTAGTAGTTGGCCGCGAGCGCCGGCGCTGATCTAATCTTCTCCCATAGCTTGCGGACGTTCTCGGGGGTGATCTCCCTGGCGTCTTCCTTGAGCGTGAGCCAGAGTTTGAACGCTTCCTCTTTTGAAATCACGTAGATCGTCACGTCAGGTGCGGCGTCGGTCATCGCTCAAATCTCCACCCATTTATATATCGACGTATCGAGGCAACCATGCCGTTTCACGCGGCCAAAGCCTCGACCAGCCCCTCGAATAACGGCCGCCCATCAACCCCGCCCATCAGCGGATCGACCAGATCCTCCGGATGCGGCATCAATCCCAGCACGCGCGCAGTCTCGCTCAGCACGCCGGCAATCGCGTTGATGCTGCCGTTCGGGTTGCTCGCCGGACTCGTCTCGCCCAGCTTCGTCACGTAGCGGAACACCACCCGGCCCTCGCCCTCCAACCTGGCAACCGTCTCGGCATCGGCAAAGAAATTGCCGTCGCCATGCGCCATCGGCGCGCGAAACACCTGGCCGCGCTGGTAGTGCCGCGTGAACGCCGTGTCGGCCCGCTCCACACGCAGATGGCAGTCGCGCGACAGGAAACGCAGGTTGGCGTTGCGCAGCAGCGCGCCGGGCAGCAGGCCCGCCTCGGTCAGGATCTGAAACCCGTTGCAGATGCCCAGCACGTGCCCGCCCCGCGCGGCAAAGGCGCGCAATGCCGGCATGATCGGCGACTGCGCCGCCATCGCACCGCATCGCAGATAGTCGCCATGGCTGAACCCCCCCGGCAGCACGGCCAGGTCCAGATCGTGGGGCAGGGTCGTCTCGCCATGCCAGATCCTGGCCGGGATGCGCCCGGTCGCCTGGTGCAGGGCGATCGCGGCATCGCGCTCTCGGTTGGTGCCGGGAAAGATCAGGATGGCGGCGTGCACGCGGGCGGTCTCCCGGCAAAGGCTGGGCTGGCAGTCCGCATCAGGTTAGACCAGCGCTGTCATGATGAACACACGCAGACCGCATGAAGGCCCGACGTGACCAAAGCCCACCTCGCCACGGGCAAGTGGTCCATCGGTGAGAACGTCCCCTGGTCCGTCTCCTGGACCGGCGAGGACAGCTACGAACTCTCAGCCTCCGCGGCGTTCCCGGGCTATGCCGAGCTGATGCAGGCGGAACGCCCCGGCGAGGGCGTGCCCCGTTTCGCCGCGGTCCACGTCACCCGGCAGCGGCTGGGCGTGCTGGGCCAGCTCTGCCACGTCTGCGGCCGGCGCACGCTGAACGGCGACCGCTATCTCTTCCCCGTCGAATCGGGCGGGTTCGCCGCCGTGGGCGACGGCATGCGCTACGCCGGCACCGTGCCCCCCGTGCACCTCGCCTGCGCCCGCAGGGCGCGGCGCCTGTGTCCGCATCTGAGCCACACGCTGGCCGACCCGGTGCGCTACCCCGCCGAGGACAGCCAGGTGGTGCCCCATCCCGGTGCGCCGCTCGGCATGGAGGCGCTGGCGCGCAGCCTGCCCCAGGGTCGGAAAATCGTGTTCATCTGCCTGCGCGTCTATGGCCCGCGCTTCAGCAGGCAGGTCGAGCGCATGCGCAAGGCGCGCGGGGGCAGAAGCGCGGCTGATTGGGCTGGGTTTGCGGGGTGAAAGCGCTTCTTTTCTGAAGAAAAGAAGCAAAAGACGTTTGCTACAAGGTCCTTTCCAGGCTTGGGTGGTGGATTGGAAGCGGGTCGGGGTGCCATAGGGCGGGCAGGCTTGCGAAGGCTGCGCTCTCATTGGGGGGCGGCAGCTCCAGGCCGCCGGCGGCGATCGGGTTGGGCCAGGCTGCCGCCAATTGTCCGGCGGCAGAGCCGATCGCGACCGTGAACAGCTCGTACACCGACAGATGGCTGGTATCGGTCGCGGTCACCTTCAGCCTGAGCAGGCTCGGCGAGGCGGGCGCCGTGCCGATGAAGGCGCCGGTGCTGCCGTTGAACGACAGCCAGCTCGGCAGAGCCGCGCCGCTGGCGAGCGACGCCGTGCAGGTCAGCGCCTCGTGCTGCGGGTCCGCAAAGGTGCCCTGCGGCAGGCTCCACGATATGTGGCTCGACGCGGGCCAGGACTGGTTCGGCGTCTGGCTCGCAAGGAAGGGCGCCGAGGCAGGAACGGTGGCGACGAACGTCTCGGAATTGGACAGCCCGGACGTATCCGTGGCCGTCACCACGATCGGGATCGTCGCCAGGCCCGCCGGCACGGTGCCGGAAAACACCCTGGTGGCGGCCGAGAAGGCAAGCCAGCCCGGCAGCGCCGCACCGCCGGGTCCGGTCGCCCGATAGGTCAGCGCCTGGCCTTGCGGATCGGTGAACGTATTGGAGGCCAGCTGCAGGCTGACCGCGCCGCCGGCCTTCCAGCTCTGCGCCGCGGTCTGGGCAGTAAGCCTCGGCGGTGCGGCGGCACTTGCCTTGGTGATCGCGATCGCCTGCCAGTCGCCCCAATACGTGCCGTTGCTGGCCCGTATCTCCAGGACGTCCCCGCCCGTCCCGCTCTCAGACAGGGTCACGCCGCTCAGGCTCGGCACCGTCAACGCGGCGGCGGCACTGTGCGCGGCCAGGCCCGCGCCGGCCTGCGTGGTGAAGCTGCCGCCCGCCGAACTGTCGTAGAGCTGATAGGCGGTGACGCTGTGGCCAGCCTCCGGGTCGCTGGCCCTGACCAGCCCGGCCACCGACAGCGCGCCGCCGGCGGGGATAGCGGCAGAGGCGACCAGCGGTGTCACCACAGGCGTGTCCAGCGCGTAGATCACCACCTCCTGCCCGGGGGCGCCGGCAAACTCCTGGCTCGCCGGATGCGGCGGGGCGATGATGATGTCGGCCGCCGACCCGTCCTTGGCCGAGTTCGCTATGCCGCCGGACCCGTTCGCATAGACGATGTTGTCCACCAGCTGCGCCGTGCTCCCGCTGCCGCTGACGCAGGTGGTGATGTGGCCGCCGCCACTGGCCGGCTCGAAGGCCACGATGTCGCCGGTGCTGACGAGCGACTGCCAGTTCGTGCCCGCGCCGCCGGAAGCGGGGCCGTTATAGGCCACGAACCACTCGCCATTGGCCGCACCTTGCATGCCGATGGCCGTGCTCTGCACGGGCAGCGACGCGCCGGCCTCGGCCGCGATCGAGCTGGCCAGAACCCAGCAGCCTTCGTCGTTCCAGGCGCGGCCCACGAAACCCGATGCCACGGAAGCGATCGAGTCCGGGGTTGCCTGTAGCGGCACCGTCCCTGCGAAGGATGCGCTCGTGACAACGGTGGCCGAACCCAGGTAGCCCGACGAGGCGGTCTGCATGAGCGCGTAGGCGTTGTTGGCGTAGGCTTGCGCCGCCTGCGCCGAGTTCGTGCCGAACAGCGAGATGTTCGTCACGTCGTTCGCGCTCGTCGAGGCGACATAGGCGAGTTTGGCGAGCGCGCCGTAGGTCTGGCTGACATATTGCCCGGTGCTGGCCTGCCACGCGAACACAACCCCCGCGCCCCGCCCGTCGCCGCCGATGGACGAGAACCTCGCCGTGGCCCCGTTGCCGGCAAAGCTGCCCGTGGCGCCCGAAGACCCGACCGTGTACTCGTTGCGATCCAGGCCGCAGACGACGATGTAGGCCGGATTGGCCGAAGCGCCGCTCGCCGGCGGCGCCAGGTTGAACAGCGTGGACAGCGAAACGCTGGCGCCACCTGAGACGACGGACGCGGACCTACCAACCGAGATGGGCATTTGACTATCCTGGGCGATGTCGTCCCAGAATGTGGTCGAAGGGTGAAGACCGCGTTAATCGCGGTGCGAAACGACACGCGCACGGCTCTCCGTCGTCCGCCACGCGTCTGCAGACCTAATTGGCTTCCAGCAGCAAGGCTTCTTTGGGGGCCAGCACCTGCCGCGGCACGTACAGGCTGAGATCGCTCATCTCCGGAATGGATGAGCCGCTCTCGATGAATTTCGTGGCCCCGTTCAGCACCTTTCGCCGCAGCAGCTCGGCGCGCTCCGGTGCCACCTGGCCCTGCTCCTCCAAGATCGCGAGCTCGCCCAGAATCGGCAGCGCCTTGGCGATCAGCTCGAGCCGGTCGGTGAATTTGCGCTCGCGGAAATAGATCGCGTTACGCCAGATCTCCAGCAACGTAATGCGCACCTTGTCAATCAGGTCGGGCAGTCCGGCGTAGGAGAACACCTTGTCCCCGCCCGCATCGCAGGACAGCAGCACCAGGTCGCTGCCCGGCCGCCCGCCGATATCGGCGAAGGTCTCGTACAGCGTGACCACCGCCTCCATCGAGGCGACCGCGCGCGTCGGGTTGGACCGTCGCCCGCCCTCCTCCGGCAGCAGTACCGTCAGCCGGGACAGACCCTCAACCGCCTCGTCCTGGTCCAGAAGCGAGATGACCGCGGGCAGGTAATCGATCACGAACCGCAACCGGTACAGCGGCCGGCCGATCGCCGACGACGTGTCCGGCGCCTTCGGCCCCGGCGCCGAGGCCACGATGACCATCGTCCACCACTCGCCATCGGCGAACTCGGCGATGCCCAGCGTGGTCATCGCCCGCCGCTCCACCTCCGTGAACTGCGTGGTGTAGGCCAGCATGAAGGCCTGGTAGGCCGCCAGCACGTCGGCAGTCTTGGTCTCGCCAGGCGAGCGGGCCAGGTCGCGATAGACGCCTTCGACCACCGCCGGCACCCGGCTGGTCTCCATCGCGCGCAGCAGGCTGGCCAAGCCGCGAACGATCTCTGAACGGAGCATCACCAGGCCTTTCCTGCAGGGGCCACGCTACCTGACCGTTCCGCCATCGGATGGCAAGGTTCCGCGGTGTTGGCGCGCAGCGTCAGCTTGGGCGCGTGGCGTCCAGCGCGGCCTGCAGGATGTAGGCGGCCGCCATCCGGTCCACCACGGCCGCCCGGCGGGCGCGCGTCATGTCGGCCTGGTCGATGAGAAACCGGTTGACGGCCGCGCTGGACAGTCGCTCGTCCCACAGCGAGGCGGGCAGGCCGGCCGCCTCGGACAGAGCGCGCGCCCAGTCCCGCGCGGCC
>CAXUNK010000135.1:0-8328 GCA_964252425.1 uncultured Acetobacteraceae bacterium | reverse complement strand
ACTAAGTTGCTCTAACTCATATGTTTCTAGAGCAAATTCATCCGATCAGATGATTCCATCTGATCGGATTTGCTCTTGGGCCAGGTCCTGGCTACTTCCTCTGGGCGTCCGGTTGGCTCGCCCAGCGGGCCAGATTTTCACCCGCCGCGTTCATGGCATCGGCGCTCCGCTTGGCGTCGGCGGGTCCGTACGTCCATCTGAGGTGGCCGTCACCATCGTAGTAGATATATCGCCCGTATCCCCACCATTGATGCTTGAACACCTGACCCTTGAACAGGTTGAGCGCGATTTCGGTCGGGCCCGGCGGACGGCCAACGTCGATTGTGAAGCCCAGCACCGTGATCACCAGGGGCGACAACACAAGAAGCGCGACCGATCCGAGGAGTGTTGTATTCAACGGCGTCTTCTCACGCCCCGAGCGTTCGGGAACACGGCTCTCGGCCCATTCGCCGGAACCGTTGCTGCTCGCGCGCCAATACAGGATGGGCGCGCCCAAAGCGAACAAAAAGAAAAGACCCGGGTAGATTGCGAAGTTCGGCCAACGCGAACTGAACCACGCGATGAAAACGCCGGTGATGACGACGAGCAGCACGTAAACCCGCCTGGCTTCCAACACGCGCTCCGGCAAATGAATTTGTAACGATATCCGTTCTATACGCAAACCTGTCGGCTGCCCAATCCATTACGCGCCCGCATCTTGTATCCGGTGACTCGGCCGCCAAGGAGAGGCCGCTTGTCGCGGTGAGAACCGGCTTGACCTCATGGCGCATGCCGCCGCCATTGCTTCGACCACGCAACGCATGCATACCGGCGCCTAACCTTGCGGGTCTTTGGAGCACGTTATATGAATAACAACATTGCAGTTGCGACCGCCGGGACATTCGCGATTCTGGTTGCATCGGCCGCCGATGCCCAGATGCCGGTGATGGCAAATGGCCGCCCGGATATCCGGGCTCAGGCCATGACCACGCAAGCGGTCTTGCGGGCGCAGTGGGCGGAGCGGGTTCGACTCGGCCAGGCGCCTGCCACCGGAACCGAACCGTCCTTGACCGGCGGCCGAGTCCTGACACCCAGCGTGGACGTCACCAAAGCGCCAGGTCTTCCGGAGCTGCAGTTGGCGTTCAACACCGGCACCGTCGGTATCGCCAACCTTCAAGTGGAGTTGAGCTCGCCCTCCGGCAGTCACAACTTCTTCGCCAACATTGTGCTGCCGAGCTATCCCCCGCCATCAGGCAAGCTGGTCATCAGCGCGCTCCTGGCGCCCGAGGCTGTGATGAGCGGGTTCGGCCTGTATGCCGAGCCCGGCACCTGGACCGTCTCCGCAGTCGAGCTTTTCTCGCAGGATGGGCAGTTCATCTATTATGGGGGGTCACAGATCGCCGCCCTATTCACCGGGCCCGCCAGCGTCGATGTCGTCAACCCGGGCACGCCCGATACGACCCAGCCCGTCGCCGGCCATGGCGCAATCCTGACCCCGACGGTCAGCCTCTCGAACGCGCAGCCCTACGCTGCTGTCAAGCTGTCGGCCACCGATAACCTGTCCGGCGTTTCGTACGGCGGCGTAGGCTTCAGCCTGGCCGAGAATCCCTCGACCACCTTCTCGCTGAGCGGCCAGTTTGACGCTCCGAAGCCGAAGGGAACGCTGGTACTGTCCTACCTGCTGCCATCGGCCCAGACGACCGGTCAGTACAGCATTTCCTCCTACTTTGTATGCGATTACGCGGCCAATTGTTTGTATGACAACACGCCGGCCGGTATCGCCGCGCATTTCGACCGCACCGTGATCAAGGTCACGCAGTAGTAGTCACGCAGTAGTATCAGCCGGGATCGGCCAGGCCGGCGCTTGGGGAGGGCCTGGGTACTGGCCATCCCAT
Source organism: uncultured Acetobacteraceae bacterium (assembly GCA_964252425.1). Taxonomy (GTDB): domain Bacteria; phylum Pseudomonadota; class Alphaproteobacteria; order Acetobacterales; family Acetobacteraceae; genus BOG-908. Next base: position 6,454 of record CAXUNK010000135.1, on the reverse strand, counting down.
GCAGCCTGGGCTAGGTGCTGCCGCGACGCAGCATGAGGACGAGAATGGCCCGCAACAAGATCGCGCTGATCGGCGCCGGCAATATCGGCGGCACGCTCGCCCACCTCGTAGGCCTGAAGGAGTTGGGCGACGTCGTGCTGTTCGACGTGGCGGGCGGGGTGGCGGCGGGCAAGGCGCTCGATCTGATGCAATCGGGCGCGGTGGACCTGTTCGACAGCCACATGGCGGGCGGCGCGGACTACTCGGCCATCGCCGGGTCGGACGTGGTGATCGTGACCGCCGGCTTCCCGCGCATGCCTGGTATGAGCCGCGACGACCTGCTGGCCAAGAATGCGGGCGTGATCAACCAGGTGGCCGACGGCATCAAGGCGCACTGCCCGGACGCGTTCGTGATCGTCATCACCAACCCGCTGGACGTGATGGTGTGGCAGTTGCAGCGCCGCTCGGGCCTGCCGGCGAACCGCGTGGTGGGCATGGCCGGCGTGCTGGACAGCGCGCGGTTCCGCCTGTTCCTGGCGCACGAGTTCAACGTGAGCGTGGAGGACGTGACCGCCTTCGTGCTGGGCGGTCATGGCGACACAATGGTGCCGCTGACCCGCTACTCGACGGTGGCCGGCATCCCGCTGGCCGATCTGGTGGCGATGGGGTGGACGACGCAGGAGAAAATCGACGCGATCTGCGCGCGCACGGCCAATGGCGGCGGCGAGATCGTCAAGCTGCTGGAGCGCGGCAGCGCGTTCTACGCGCCGGCGGCCTCGGCCATCGCCATGGCGGAAAGCTACCTTCTGGACCGCAAGCGTGTGCTGCCCTGCGCGGCGTTGCTGGACGGCCAGTACGGCCTGCGCGACCTCTATATCGGCGTGCCGGTGGTGATCGGCGCCGGCGGCGTGGAGCGGATCGTGGAGATCAAGCTGGACGGCGCCGAGCAGGCGGCCTTCGACAAGAGCTGCGACGCGGTTCGTAAGTTGATCGAGGATTTCAAGAAGTTGGACGTGTAGGAAGGCCTTCTTTTCTGAAGAAAAGAAGCAAAAGACTTTTGTTCCGCTGTCGCGGTTTTTTCCGACGAACGCGCGACTGACAAGAGCCGCTTTCCTCTCCTGAGGACGCACCAGAATGAACATCCACGAATACCAGGCCAAAGAGCTGCTCCGAGGCTACGGCGTCTCCGTCCTGCAAGGCTTCGCCGCCTGGACCCCTGAAGAAGCGGCCGAAGCGGCTGCCAAGCTGCCCGGCCCCGTGTACGTGGTCAAAAGCCAGATACATGCCGGCGGGCGCGGCGCGGGCCATTTCAAGGACGATCCGCAGGGCAAGGGCGGTGTTCGCCTGGCGCGCTCGGCCGAGGAGGTGCGGGCGGCCGCCGAAGCGATGATCGGCCACACACTGGTCACCAAGCAGACGGGCCCCGCGGGGCGTGACGTGCGCCGCGTATACGTGGAGGCGGGATGCGACATCGCCCGTGAGCTGTACCTGTCGCTGCTGGTCGATCGGTCCAGCTCGCGCGTGCTGGTCATGGCCAGCACCGAGGGCGGCATGGAGGTCGAGGAGGTCGCGACCCACTCGCCGGAGAAGATCCTGCGGGTGGCGGTGGACCCGGCGACCGGCATCTTCCCGTATCACGCCCGCAAGCTGGCCTTCGGATTGGGTCTGACCGGCAAGCAGATCGGCGCGTTCGGCCGCTTCGTGGACGCGATGTACAAAGCGTTCGTCGCACTCGACTGCGCCATCGTGGAGATCAACCCGCTCGTCGTCACCGGCGCGGGCGAGGTGGTGGCGCTCGATGCCAAGGTCAGCTTCGACGACAACGCGCTCTATCGCCACGCCGAACTCGCCGCCTTGCGCGACGAGGCGGAGGAGGACCCGAAGGAGCTCGAGGCCGCCCGCTTCGACCTCAACTACGTGGCGCTGGACGGGGTCATCGGCTGCATGGTCAACGGCGCCGGTCTTGCGATGGCGACGATGGACATCATCAAGCTGTATGGCTCGTCGCCCGCCAACTTCCTGGACGTGGGCGGCGGTGCGACGCGGGAGAAGGTGACGGCGGCGTTCAAGATCATCCTCTCGGACCCGAACGTGGAGGGCATACTGGTCAACATATTCGGCGGCATCATGCGCTGCGACGTGATCGCCGAGGGCGTGGTGGCCGCAGCGCGCGAGGTCTCGCTGGACGTGCCGCTGGTGGTGCGGCTGGAGGGCACCAACGTGGCGCTGGGCCGCGACATACTCTCCCGCTCCGGCCTGCCGATCATTTCGGCCGACAACCTGGCGGACGCGGCCGAAAAGATCGTGCGCGCCGTCAAGGAGGCCAACTGACATGGCGATCCTGGTCGATCGGCATACCACCGTCATCACGCAAGGCTTCACCGGCGCGCAGGGCACGTTCCATTCCGAGCAGGCGATCGCCTATGGCACGAAGGTGCTGGGCGGGGTGACGCCCGGCAAGGGCGGCACCACCCATCTCGACCTGCCGGTGTTCGACACGGTAGCCGAGGCGCGGCATGCGACCGGGGCCACGGCCACGGCCATCTACGTGCCGCCGCCCTTCGCAGCCGACGCCATCCTGGAGGCCGTGGAGGCCGGGATGGAGCTGATCGTCACCATCACCGAGGGCATCCCCGTCCTGGACATGGTGCGGGTGCATCGTGCGCTGGCCGGCACAAAGTCGGTGCTGGTCGGGCCGAACTGCCCGGGCGTGATCACGCCGGATGCCTGCAAGATCGGCATCATGCCGGGCCATATCCATCGCCGCGGCAAGGTCGGCATCGTGTCGCGCTCCGGCACGCTGACCTACGAGGCGGTGGCGCAGACCACGGCGGCCGGGCTGGGCCAGAGCACCTGCGTGGGCATCGGCGGCGACCCGGTGAAAGGGCTGGATTTCATCGATGTGCTGGAGATGTTTCTGGGCGACCCGGAGACTGAGAGCATCATCATGATCGGCGAGATCGGCGGCGCCAGCGAGATCGACGCGGCCGAGTTCCTGGCCCGCGAGAAATCGCCCAAGCCGGTCGTGGGCTTCATCGCCGGCACCACCGCCCCGCCCGGCCGCCGGATGGGCCATGCCGGGGCGGTGATCAGCGGCGGGCGGGATACGGCGGGTGCGAAGATCGAGGCGATGCGCCTGGCCGGCATCCATGTGGCCGACAGCCCGGCGGCGCTGGGCAGCGCGATGGTCAAGGCCCTGCGCGGCGGCTGACGCCCGGCTCGTCGCTCAGGCCGCGTCGAGGTCGGCGACGGTCCGGGGACAGGACACACCCAGCAACCCTGCCATTCGCAATCTGGCCAACTGTTAACTGACATCTGAGACCTTCGGACCTATTTTGGCCATACCGGGCGCAGATAAGCGGCCAGCCAGAGTTTTGACGGAGAGCACGGCCGATGCCCGGCGTGGATATGTTCGCGACCGCCCTCAACGGCGGGAACGCAGCCTTCATCGCGGACCTGTATGCCAAGTGGGTGGCCGCCCCGACTTCGGTGGACCCGAGCTTCGCCGAGCTGTTCGGCTCGTTGAACGACGAGGCACGCTCGGTGCTGACGGACGCGTCCGGCGCGTCCTGGGCGCCGCGCGCCTCCGGTCTGGACGGGGCCGAGGCGCAGGCCGCCCCCGCACGCCGGATCGGCGATCCGGACGCGGTGCGGGCCGCGACACTCGACAGCATACGCGCGCTGATGATGATCCGGGTCTATCGCGTGCGCGGCCATCTGGAGGCGCAGCTCGATCCGCTCGGGCTGCAGACCCCGAAGAGCCACCCGGAACTCGACCCGCGCAGCTACGGCTTTACGCCCGCCGATTACGACCGGCCGATCTTCATCGACCGCGTGCTGGGGCGCGAGACGGCGACCCTGCGCGAGATCCTGCAGATATTGCGGCAAAGCTATTGCGGCCCGGTCGGCGTCGAGTTCATGCACATTCAGGACCCGGAGCAGAAGGCCTGGATACAGCGCCGAATCGAGGGCGCGCCGTGGCTGAACGCCTTCGACCCCGCGGCCAAGCGCGTCATCCTGGGCCAGTTGACCGAGGCCGAGGGTTTCGAGGCGTTCTGTCAGAAGCGCTACGTCGGCACCAAGCGGTTCGGGCTGGAGGGCGGCGAGGTCACCATCCCCGCGCTGCACGCCATGATCGACAGCGTGGTGGCACACGGCACGAAGGAGATCGTGATCGGCATGCCGCATCGCGGCCGGCTGAACACGCTCGTCAACATCGTCAAGAAGCCGCTGACCGCCGTGTTCAGCGAGTTCGCCGGCGCCAGCTTCAAGCCCGATGACGTGCAGGGGTCGGGCGACGTCAAATACCATCTCGGCACCTCGACCGATATCGAGATCGGCGGCCGCATGGTGCACCTCTCGCTGCAGCCCAACCCCTCGCATCTGGAAGCCGTCGATCCGGTGGTGGTGGGCAAGGTGCGGGCGCGCCAGGACATGGCGGGCGACATCACCGGGCGACGCTCGGTCATGGGCATCCTGCTGCATGGCGACGCGGCGTTCGCCGGTCAGGGACTCGTCTATGAGACGCTGGCGATGAGCCAGTTGTTCGGCTACCGCACCGGCGGCACGATCCACGTGGTGGTCAACAACCAGATCGGCTTCACCACCGTGCCGGCGCACGCCTATTCCGGGCTGTACTGCACCGACGTGGCCAAATCCATCCAGGTGCCGATCATCCACGTCAACGGCGACGAGCCGGAGGCGGTGGTGTTCGCCGCCCGCATGGCGGCCGAATTTCGGCAGCAATTCGCGACCGATTTCGTGCTTGACATCGTCTGCTACCGCCGGCACGGGCATAACGAGACGGACGAGCCGGCCTTCACCCAGCCGATCATGTATCGCGCGATCCGCGACATGAAGACCACGCGGGCGCTCTACGCCGAGCGGCTGGCGCGTGAGGGGGTGGCGAGTGCGGCCGACGCGCAGGCCATGTGGGACACGCTGTTCGAGCAGTACGACCAGGCGCAGCAGGCGGCGCAATCCTATCGCGTGAACAAGGCGGACTGGCTGGAGGGCAAGTGGCGCGGCCTCAGGATCGATGAGGCGCAGGACGAGACCGAGCAGGCGACAGCGGTCAGCGAGGCGGATCTGAAGGAGGTCGGGCTGGCGCTGGCCAACGTGCCGGGCAATTTCGACCTCAACCCGAAGATCGCCCGACAGCTCGAAGCCAAGCGCGCCATGACGGAGAGCGGCCAGGGCGTCGATTGGGCGACGGCCGAGGCGCTGGCCTTCGGCTCGCTGCTGCTGGAGGGGCATCACGTGCGCTTGTCCGGCGAGGACACGCAGCGCGGCACGTTCAGCCAGCGCCACGCGGTGCTGATCGACCAGACCAACCAGAACGAGTACGTGCCGCTCAACAACATCAGGCCCAAGCAGGCGAAGATCGAGATCTTCAACTCGCTGCTGTCCGAGGCGGGCGTGCTCGGCTTCGAATACGGCTATTCGCTCGCCGATCCGTGGACCCTGGTGCTGTGGGAAGCGCAGTTCGGCGATTTCGCCAACGGCGCGCAGGTGATCATCGACCAGTTCCTGGCCAGCGGCGAGACCAAATGGTTGCGCATGAGCGGCCTGGTGCTGCTGCTGCCGCACGGTCATGAGGGCCAGGGACCGGAGCATTCCTCCGCGCGGCTGGAGCGTTATCTGCAGCTTTGCGCCGAGCGCAACATGACGGTCGCCAACATCACCACGCCCGCCAACTACTTCCACGCGCTGCGGCGTCAGGTGAAGCGGAACTTCCGCAAGCCGCTGGTGCTTATGACGCCGAAATCGCTGCTGCGCGCCAAGCTCGCCGTCTCTCCGGTGTCGGAGATGACGGGCGATACGCGGTTCCGTACCGTCATTCCGGAGATCGACCAGATCGCGCCGGGGGCCGAGGTCAGGCGCGTGGTTCTGTGCAGCGGCAAGGTGTATTACGATCTGCTCGCGGAACGGCGTGACCGCGGCCTCAGCGACGTGGCCATATTGCGCCTGGAGCAGCTCTACCCGTTTCCGGAGAAGACGCTGGCCTTCGCGCTCAAGCCGTATGCCAAGGCGCAGCACATCGTGTGGTGCCAGGAGGAGCCGGAGAACATGGGCGCCTGGACGTTTGCCGACCGCCGGATCGAGCGTGTGCTGACCGCGCTGAAACACAAATGCAAGCGGCCCGAATATGCCGGACGCGCAGCGGCAGCCAGCCCCGCGACCGGTCTGGCCCGCGTGCACGCCGCCGAGCAGGCCGCCCTGGTGCGGACGGCACTTGGCGTGAAGGAGTGATGCGGTGACCGACATCCTTGTCCCGACGCTGGGTGAAAGCGTCAGCAGTGCGACCGTGGCGCGCTGGCTGAAAAAGGCGGGCGAGCAGGTGGCCGCCGACGAGCCGGTGGTCGAGCTGGAAACCGACAAGGTGACGGTCGAGGTCAACGCCCCCGCGGCCGGCGTGCTCGGCGCGGCCGCCGCGCGGGAAGGCGACGACGTCGCGGTGGGCGCGGTACTCGGC
>CAXUNK010000134.1:0-8410 GCA_964252425.1 uncultured Acetobacteraceae bacterium | reverse complement strand
CGAAGATGCGCGTGCCGATCGGCTCCTGCTGCTTGTTGATCAGCACGGCGGCGTTCGTGTCGAAACGTATGGCGCTGCCATCGGCACGGCGCACGGGGAAGCTGGTGCGCACGATGACCGCCTGGTGCACGTCGCCCTTCTTCACCTTGCCGCGCGGGATGGCCTCCTTCACCGAGACCACGATGACATCACCGACCGACGCGAATTTGCGCTTGGAACCGCCGATCACCTTGATGCACTGCACCCGCCGTGCGCCGGAATTGTCGGCGACCTCCAGGTTGGATTCTGCGTGGATCATCGTCTTGCTTCCTTACGCGGTCGCGTCGGACGTGACGGCGGCATTCGCCTGGCCCGCCACATGGCTATGTGCGCGCGCCTGCAACGAGGCGAGCGCGTCTGCTGGCGCCGTCTCCAGCACCGCGCCGTTCCGCTCGACAACGGTCCAGGTCTTGCGCTTGGAGATCGGCGGACATTCGACGATGCGCACCTGATCGCCTGTCTTGCAGGTGTTCGCCTCGTCATGCGCCGCATATTTCTTCGAGCGGCGGATGAACTTCTTATACAGCGGGTGCATGATACGGCGATCGACAAGCACGGTGACCGTCTTGTCCATCTTGTCGCTCGTCACCCGCCCGGTCAGGACGCGTCTTGGCATGCCAAAACTCCTTTCAGGCTTTGGCGGCGGAGGTGGTCTTCTCCGCCAGGATGGTTTTCACACGCGCGATGTCGCGGCGCACGTCACGCACCCGCGCCGTCCCCTCGGACTGGCCGGTCGCGCGCTGGAAACGCAGGTTGAACTGCTCGCGACGCAGGTCGATCAGCATGGCGCCGAGCTGGTCGGTGCTCTTGGCGCGTATGTCGGCAGGCTTGGTCATGATCAGCCCTCACCCAAACGGGTTACGAACTTCGTCTTGATCGGCAGCTTGGCAGCACCCAGCGTCAATGCGTTTTGTGCCACGTCCGCGGGCACGCCATCGATCTCGAACATAACGCGGCCGGGCTTGACGCGCGCCACCCAGAACTCGGGCGCGCCCTTGCCGGACCCCATGCGCACCTCGGCCGGCTTCTGGCTGACCGGCACGTCCGGAAAGATGCGTATCCACACACGACCGGCGCGCTTCATGGCGCGCGTGATCGCACGCCGTGCCGCCTCGATCTGGCGCGCGGTCACACGCTCCGGCTCCAGCGCCTTCAGCCCGAACTGGCCGAAATTCAGGGCCGTGCCACCCTTCGCCAGACCGTGGATGCGGCCCTTATGCGCTTTGCGGAATTTCGTCCGCTTCGGAGACAGCATTCTTCTCGATCCTTAGCGCTGCGGCGCCTGTTCGGCGGCGCGTCGGTCTTGTGCCGACGGGTCGTGAGCCAGGATTTCGCCCTTGAAAATCCAGACCTTCACGCCGCACGTGCCATACGTGGTCTTCGCAGTCGCGGTGCCGTAATCAATGTCGGCGCGCAGCGTGTGCAGCGGCACGCGGCCTTCGCGATACCACTCGACGCGCGCGATCTCGGCGCCGCCCAGGCGTCCGCCGCAATTGATGCGGATGCCCTGTGCACCCAGGCGCATCGCCGACTGCACGGCGCGCTTCATCGCACGCCGGAACGCCACGCGGCGCTCCAGTTGCTGTGCGATGTTCTCAGCCACCAGCACCGCATCGATCTCGGGCTTGCGTATCTCGACGATGTTCAACGACACCTCGGCCTTGGCCATCTTGGCCAAGTCCTTGCGTAGAACCTCGATATCCTGGCCCTTCTTGCCGATGACCACGCCGGGGCGCGCCGCATAGATCGTCACACGCGGCTTCTTGGCCGGACGCTCGATCACCACGCGCGATACGCCGGCGCCGGACAGCTTCTTGCGGAGATGCGCACGCAACTGCAGATCGTCGTGCAGCAGCTTGGAATAATCGGCGCCGGCGAACCAGCGCGAGTCCCAGGTGCGATTGATGCCGAGCCGAAGCCCGATCGGGTTGACCTTGTGACCCATCAGGCCGCTCTCTTTCCGATATCGGGTGGGACGTCGCGCTCGGCCACCACGATCTTCAAATGACTGAACCATTTCTCGATTCGCGAGGCACGCCCTCGGCCGCGCGCATGGAAGCGGCGCATGACGATGGAACGGCCCACCTCGGCACGCGTGACCACAAGCTGATCGACGTCGAGTTGGTGGTTGTTCTCGGCGTTGGCGATCGCACTCTCAAGCGCCTTGCGCACTGCGCCGGCAATGCGCCGCTTGCTGAAGGTCAGCGTCGCCACGGCCTTGGACGCCGGCTGGTTGCGGATCAGGCCGGCCACGAGGTTCAGTTTCTGCGGGCTGACGCGCAGGTTTCTGACCACGCATTGCGCCTCGGTATCGGCCAACGGCCGCAGTGCCTTCGGCTTGCTCATCCCCGCTTCGCCTTCTTGTCGGCCGCATGACCGGTGAACGTGCGCGTCGGCGAAAACTCGCCGAATTTGTGGCCGACCATATTCTCATTGACCTGCACGGGCAGAAACTTGTGGCCGTTATAGACGCCGAACGTGAGGCCGACGAATTGCGGCAATATCGTCGAGCGGCGCGACCAGATCTTGATGATCTCGTTGCGGCCCGACGCGCGTGCGCGGTCGGCCTTGCCAAGCATGTACCCGTCCACGAACGGGCCCTTCCAGACGGAACGTGCCATCTTACTTGCCCCCGCTCACTTGGATTTGCTCGCGCGGCGGATGATCAGCTTGTCCGTCCGCTTGTTCACGCGCGTTTTCGCGCCCTTGGTCGGCTTGCCCCATGGTGTGACCGGATGGCGCCCACCCGAGGTGCGACCCTCGCCACCACCATGCGGGTGATCGATCGGGTTCATGACCACACCACGGTTATGCGGACGGCGGCCCATCCAGCGCGCACGGCCGGCCTTGCCGAAACTCTGGTTCATGTTGTCGGCGTTGGATACAGCGCCGACCGTCGCCATGCACTCGGCGCGCACCACGCGCAACTCGCCGGACTGCAACTTGATCTGTGCGTAGCCGGCATCCTTGCCGACCAATTGCGCATATGTTCCGGCAGCGCGCGCCATCTTGCCGCCGGCACCCTGCTTCAACTCGACATTATGCACGATCGTGCCGACAGGGATCGCGCCCAGCGGCATCGCGTTGCCCGGCTTGATATCGACGCGCGCGCCGGCGACCACGCTATCACCGGCCTTCAGCCGCTGCGGCGCCAGTATGTAGGCGAGCTCGCCATCGGCGTATTTGATCAGCGCGATGAACGCGGTACGATTGGGATCGTATTCCAGGCGCTCGACGGTCGCCGGCACGTCGAACTTGCGGCGTTTGAAATCGACGATGCGGTAGCTTTGCTTGTGACCACCGCCACGGAAAAAGCTTGTCGTGCGGCCATGGTTGTTGCGGCCGCCCGACTTATTCTTGCCTTCGGTCAGACCCTTGACGGGCTTGCCCTTCCACAGCTCGGAGCGATCGATCAACACCGTGCCGCGCAGGCTCGGCGTGACGGGATTGAATTGCTTGAGTGCCATCTATCCGTTTCCTCAGCCCGGCTCGCTCACGACAGGCCCGTGGTCAGGTCAATCGACTGACCTTCGGCAAGCTGCACATAGGCCTTCTTCACATCGGAGCGCACGCCCGGGCGGCCCTTGAAGCGCTTGGTCTTGCCCTTCTGCACCAGCGTGTTCACACCCGTCACTTTCACGCCAAACAGCACCTCGACCGCGCGGCGTATTTCCAGCTTGGTCGCATCAGTCGACACGCGAAACACGATCTGACCGCGCTCGTTCAGCAGCGTCGCCTTTTCGGTGATCACCGGGGAGCGGATGATCTCATACATCGCCTCGCGCGACATGTTCTCTGCACGGCGGCGCAAATTCGCGATCACGGTCATGCCAGCCGCTCCCTCAGCCCATCGATCGCGGCCGTCGTCAACACCAGCAAGTCATGACGCAATATGTCATAGACGTTGGCGCCCATCGCAGGCAGCACATCGATTTTGTGGAGGTTGGCGCTCGCGCGCAGGAAATTCGCGTCCACGGCGCGATCGATGAACAGCGTGTTGGCCCAGCCGAGCACCTTCAGTTTGGCGGCCAGGTCCTTGGTCTTCGCCTCCGACATCGCCGCGTCGATCACGACCAGCTTGCCATCGGCCTGCTTCTGCGACAGCGCGCTGATCAGCCCAAGCCGCCGCACCTTTTTCGGCAAATCGTAGCCGTGGTCGCGGACCACCGGACCATGCACCACACCGCCGGTGCGGAATTGCGGCGAGCGCAGGCTGCCCTGGCGTGCGTTGCCGGTGCCCTTCTGCTTGTAAGGCTTTTTGGTGGTGCCGGATACTTCGCCCATGCCCTTGGCCTTGTGGTTGCCGGACCGGCGCTTGGCGAGCTGCCAGTGCACGACACGCGCCATGATGTCCGCACGCGGTGCGGCGGCAAAAATCTCGTCCGGCAACTCGGCCTCACCGGCGCTGCCGTTATCGAGTGTTCTGATGTCGATCTTCATGGTCGCACCCTCAACCGGCCAGCGCAGCCGGATACGGCGCGTCGGCATGACGCGCGCGCTTGACCGCATCGCGCACCAAAACGAACTCGCCCTTGGCACCTGGCACGGCGCCGCGCACCATGATCAGCCCGCGTTCAACATCCACGCCCGCCACCGTCAAATTCTGCGTGGTGATGCGGTCTTGTCCGAGATGACCGGCCATCTTCTTGTTCTTGAAGGTCTTGCCCGGGTCCTGACGATTGCCCGTCGAGCCATGCGAACGGTGGCTGACGGAGACACCATGGCTGGCCTCCAGACCACGGAAATTCCAGCGCTTCATGACGCCGGCAAATCCCTTGCCCTTGGTCGTGCCGGTCACGTCCACCTTCTGTCCGGCCACGAAATGCGCGGCCGTCACCACGGCCCCGGGCTCGAGCACCGCGTCGGCGGCGCAGCGAAACTCCACCAATTTGCGGCGCGGCTCTACCTTCACACGGGCGTAATGCCCACGGTTGGCCTTCGTCACGTTCTTCACCTTGGCGATCGACGTGCCGAGCTGCACGGCCGTGTAGCCGTCCCGATCCTGCGTGCGCACGTCCACCACCTGCACCTCGTCCAGGTGCAGAACTGTGACGGGCACGTGGCTCCCGTCATCCTTGAACAGCCGGCTCATTCCCAGCTTGCGTGCAATCAAACCCGTGCGCATGGCTCTCTATCCAATCTCCGGGTTCTCAGATCTTGATCTCGACATCGACGCCGGCGGCCAGATCAAGCTTCATCAACGCGTCCACCGTCTGCGGAGTCGGCTCGACGATGTCGAGCAGACGGCGATGAGTGCGGATCTCAAACTGCTCGCGGCTTTTCTTGTCCACGTGCGGCGAGCGGTTCACGGTAAACCGCTCGATATGCGTGGGCAGCGGAATGGGACCCCGAACCCGGGCACCCGTGCGCTTCGCCGTGTTCACGATCTCCTTCGTGCTGTTATCCAGCACGCGGTGATCGTACGCCTTGAGGCGAATGCGGATGTTCTGGTTGTCCATAATCTTCTTCTATTCAGCCGGGCCGGGGCGCCCAATCAGTCCATGATCTTCGCGACGACACCCGCACCGACAGTGCGGCCACCCTCGCGAATGGCGAAGCGCAGGCCTTCATCCATGGCGATCGGCTGGATCAGTTCGACATCCATCGACACGTTGTCGCCGGGCATCACCATCTCCACACCCTCGGGCAGTTGCACGACGCCGGTGACGTCCGTGGTGCGGAAGTAGAATTGCGGGCGGTAGTTGGTGAAGAACGGCGTGTGCCGGCCGCCCTCCTCCTTCGTCAACACGTAAGCCTCTGCTTTGAACTTCTTGTGAGGCGTGATGCTGCCGGGCTTGGCCAGCACCTGGCCGCGCTCCACGTCCTCGCGCTTCGTGCCACGCAGCAGCGCACCAATATTGTCGCCCGCCTCCCCGCGATCGAGCAGCTTGCGGAACATCTCGACACCGGTGACGATCGTCTTGACCGTGTTCTTGATGCCGACGATCTCGACCTCGTCGCCCACGTTCACCACACCGCGCTCCACGCGGCCGGTCACCACTGTGCCGCGGCCGGAGATGGAGAACACGTCTTCGATCGGCATCAGGAACGGGCGATCGATCGCGCGCTCCGGCTGCGGAATGTAGCTGTCCACCGCTTCCATCAGCTTCAGCACGGCCTGCTCGCCGATCTCGGGCTGCTTGCCTTCCAGCGCGCACACCGCCGACCCGTGCACGATGGGAATGTCGTCGCCGGGAAACTGATAGCTGCTCAGCAGGTCGCGAACCTCGAGCTCCACCAGCTCAACCAGCTCAGGGTCGGCCAGGTCCATCTTGTTGAGGAACACGACCAGCGCGGGCACGCCCACCTGACGGGCGAGCAGGATGTGCTCGCGCGTTTGCGGCATCGGGCCGTCGGCGGCCGAGACCACCAGGATCGCGCCATCCATCTGCGCGGCGCCGGTGATCATGTTTTTCACGTAATCGGCGTGACCCGGACAATCGACATGCGCGTAGTGACGGTTCGCCGTCTCGTATTCCACGTGCGCGGTCGAGATGGTGATGCCGCGGGCGCGCTCTTCGGGCGCCTTATCGATCTGGTCGTACGCGGTGAAGGTGGCGCCGCCACTCTGCGCCAGCACCTTGGTGATCGCGGCCGTCAACGACGTCTTGCCATGGTCCACGTGACCAATGGTGCCGATGTTGCAGTGCGGCTTGTTGCGCTCGAATTTCGCCTTTGCCATCGTACTCTCTCCGTAACCCCGCATGCGCGGGACGAACTATGTTACCAACGATAGTGGCTGAACGCCTTGTTGGCTTCGGCCATGCGGTGCGTGTCTTCGCGCTTCTTCACCGCCGAGCCGCGGTTGTTGACGGCGTCGAACAACTCGTTCGAAAGCCGGTCCTCCATCGTGTGCTCGCCACGCTTGCGCGCGGCATCGATCAGCCAGCGGATCGCCAGCGCCTGACGCCGCTCGGCACGCACCTCGACCGGCACCTGATATGTCGCACCACCCACTCGGCGAGAGCGCACTTCGACAGCCGGCTTCACATTGTCCAGCGCTTCATGAAACATGCGCACCGGATCGGCCGCGTTGCCGCCACGCTTCTTCATCACGTCGAGCGCACCGTACACGATGCCCTCGGCTGCGGATTTCTTCCCATCATACATCAGCGCGTTCATGAAACGCGTGATCACGACATCACCGAACTTCGGATCAGGCAGGATCTCGCGCTTGACCGCGCGGCGGCGACGACTCATGGCCTCCTCCTACTTCGGACGCTTGGCGCCGTAGAGCGACCGGCGCTTGCGGCGCTTCGGCAGGCCCTGCGTATCGAGCACGCCGCGCAGAATGTGATAGCGCACGCCGGGCAAGTCCTTCACGCGCCCGCCGCGAATCAGCACCACGCTGTGCTCCTGCAAATTATGGCCCTCGCCGGGAATGTAGCTCACCACCTCGAACCCGTTGGTCAGCCGCACCTTGGCAACTTTGCGCAACGCGGAGTTCGGCTTCTTCGGCGTCGTCGTGTAGACGCGCGTGCACACGCCGCGCTTTTGCGGACAGCCCTGCAACGCCGGCACCTTGTTCCGCTTGGCGGCCGGCTCGCGCCCGTGGGCGATCAACTGGTTAATCGTCGGCATACGCCCTCGTTCCCATCCTTCTGCCAACCACTCAGACCCGCACACAGCCGCCACCGGCAAACGACACGCCCGCACGGGCGTGGGCTAGCCCACCCGTACGGGTCCAGAGAAGTGCACCCGGCCTAGGCCACCCTTGAAGGGAGCGACGGCGCCGCGTGCTCTGGTGCCTGCTTTTGGCGGCCAGCCCACAGACCGGGGTGACCGAGAGGCGGTTAACTACGGGCGTGCGGAGGCCAAGTCAACCCCGCATTGCGGTCCAGAGTAAGTGTGTGTTGGGCTAGGTTTGGCTGGCCCAACACACACTTACCAGCATGCGCTACTCAGCCGCGCGCGTGATCTGCGCCGGCGCATCCTTCAGCACCGCACGCTGCTGGTCGCGACCCGCCGCCACCGCCTTCAGCCGGTTCATCACCGCGCCCGTGCCCGCCGGGATCAAGCGCCCGACAATCACGTTCTCCTTCAAGCCCGTCAGCTGGTCGGTCTTGCCGGCCGTCGCCGCCTCCGTCAGCACACGCGTCGTCTCCTGGAACGAGGCCGCGCTGATGAAGCTGTGCGTCTGCAGGCTGGCCTTGGTGATGCCCTGCAACACCGGCGTGGCAGAGGCCGGCCGTTCGTTGACCTTCAGGCGCTTCACGTTCTCCGCATCAACCTCCATGCGGTCCACCTGCTCGCCGGTCAGATACGTCGTGTCGCCTGGCTCGGTGATCTCGACCTTCTGCAGCATCTGGCGAACGATCACCTCGATGTGCTTGTCGTTGATCTTCACGCCCTGCAGCCGGTAGACGTCCTG
>CAXUNK010000133.1:7444-8438 GCA_964252425.1 uncultured Acetobacteraceae bacterium | reverse complement strand
GCCACGCTGGGCGTGATCCGCTTCTCCGGCACGGCCACGCCAGAGCGGCGAACACGCGAGACGGCGCGCCTGACCGACGCGCTCCGCGGCGCCGGCCGGACGATGCGCGGCGCGCCGGTCAGCTTCTCCTACGACCCGCCCTTCGCCATCCCGATGTGGCGCCGCAACGAGATCGCGATCGAGGTCGCGCCGTAGCTCGTTCGCCCGCACCACGGCTCGCATCGATTCTGCCAAAGCTGCCCTGGCAGAACCTGCGCGAGCATTGCCGCAGGCGTAGAAAACAGAAGTTTTTTGGTCCTTTTTTCAAAAAAGGACTGCTTGCTCAAAGCCGGCCAATAAAACGCGTTACGGAGAAGACATGATCCGGCTACGTCCTCGCTTCCTCACCCCGACGCCGCGCACGCCGAAGATGCCTCTGACCTGTCACAGCGTGCGGACGGGTTCGGGCGCGTGGCTCGGCACGGTTACAGGGCCGAAGGC
Organism: uncultured Acetobacteraceae bacterium; assembly: GCA_964252425.1. GTDB lineage: Bacteria > Pseudomonadota > Alphaproteobacteria > Acetobacterales > Acetobacteraceae > BOG-908. Next base: position 7,958 of record CAXUNK010000133.1, on the reverse strand, counting down.
GGAGGTGGCGCGGCTGGTCGCCAGGGCCGACATGCCCCCGCAGGTGCGTGCCGTCCTGGTCACGGCGGATGTGACCGGGCGGCAGGGCTACGTAATCGCGCAAGGCGGGTCGCGTTTCGGCGTGGAGACGGGAGGCCCGGCGATGGCGGCGCTGCCCCTATGGGTGGAGCGGCGTCCGGAGACGGGCAGCGCTGCCCTGTGCCACGCCATCGACCCGAAACTGCGCCTGGTATCAAGCGGTCACGACGGGCAGGCGGAGCTCCGGATCGCGTTCGCGCGGGGCGAGGCGGGGATGGCGCAGGACTACGCCCTGGAGCCGCTCGACCCGGCCTCGCTCGCCTCCCCAGTGCGGTCCGTCGCGCGCGAGATCGCGGAGGCGAGCGGCACCCCGCTGCGCTGGCGTGGCGTGCTGGACGCGCGGCGGGCCGGAAGCCTGCGCGCCGCACTTGTGGAGCCGATGCTGTCGCATCTGCCGATCGACGAGCTGCAGGACCTGGCCGGCCAGCTTCTGCTC
>CAXUNK010000133.1:0-7434 GCA_964252425.1 uncultured Acetobacteraceae bacterium | reverse complement strand
GTGAGGAGTACCGCCAGGCCATCCGCCCCGCCGAGCCGGACGATCCCTGGCTGGCCGCGCGGCTGGACGAGCTCCTCGCCTGGCATCGCGACCGCCGCCCCCGTGCGCGCAAGCAGACGATCCGGTTGGAGGAGGCCCACGATCTGCCCGGCACAACCACCGCCGCCGGCCACCCGCCGAGGCTGGGCGTCAGGCTGCACGCGCTGGTGCGCCGCGCGGTCCAGCCCCGCCGCATGGCCTGCCTGCTCGGCAGCGCCCGCAACGAGGGGCCATACCTGCTGGAATGGATCGCCTATCACCGTTCCGTCGGCTTCGACCGGGTCGTGCTCTACAGCAACGACAACACGGATGGCTCGGACGGCCTGCTCGGCCTGCTGGCCGAGGCGGGCGAGATCGCCTGGCTTGACCAGCAGATCGGCCCAACGACGCTGCCGCAACACCGCGCCTATGCCCATGCGCTGAGCGTGCTGCCGGAGATGCTCGACTATCGCTGGACGCTGATCGCCGACCTCGACGAGTATTTCGGCTTCGACGCGGCCAGTTTCGGCGACGTGGCCGACTACCTCGCCTGGCAGGACAGACGGCAGGCGGACGCGGTGGCGCTGCCCTGGCTGCTGCACGTGGCGACAGGCGCGGACTCCTGGCGCGACGCGCCCTCGGTCGAGCGGTTCACCCAACGCCGGCACGCGGCCAACCCGCAGGTCAAGACGGTGTTCCGGACCAATCGCTATTGGACGTCGAACTGCCACTATCCGGTGGCCAGCCTGAACCTGCCCGCCACCGTGCTGGCGCAGAACGGCCAGCCGCATATCCGCAAGATGCCGGACAACAATCCGGCTTTGGCCCAGGACCCGCAGACGACCCATGCCTGGATCTCGCACTATATCTTCCGCTCGGCGCCCGAGCTGCTGATGAAGATCTCGCGCGGGCAGGGCGACGTGGTCACGGCCGAGAGGGACGATCGCGGGGCCAACCTCATGGCGCGCTTCCTGGAGCTCTATCGAGACAGGCTGGTGCCCGAACCGCGTATGGCGGCCTGCGCCGCCCGCCTGCCGGCCGAGCTGGCCAGGCTACGCGCGCTGCCTGGCGTGGCGGCGCGGGACGCCGAGATCAAACGCACCTTCGCTGCCAGCCTGGAGCAGACCCGGCTGCGTTTCGTGCGCTCCGAACCCATGGCCGGCGAGCCCGCCGCGCGTGCCGCGCTTCGTGCGCTGCTGCTCCGCCAGGGCCACGACGCCCTGTTCGCGGGCATGGCCTGACCGAACGGGTTCGCTCTGCCCGCGCTGCTCGCGCGTCTGCCGTTCTACGGCGTGGGCACCGTCTGCATCAGTTTGAGGAAATCGTCCTGCGGGGAGAGCACCAGCCGGGCATGGCCGGCGGAGAACGCGTCCTTGTAGGCTTGCAGGGTGCGCCAGACGGCGAAGAATTTCGGGTCGCGCTGATAGGCGTTGGCGTAGATCGCGATCGCCTGCGCCTCGCCCTCGCCGCGCAGCCGGTCGGCATCCGCCCGCGCCTGGGCCAGCAGCACCGTCTTCTGGCGGTCCGCCTCGGCACGGATCCGGGCGGATGCCTCGGCACCCTCGGCGCGCGCCTGAGCGGCCACGCGCTGGCGCTCGGACTGCATGCGCTTGAGGATGGCCTCGGTGTTCTCCGGCGGCAGGTCGGCGCGGCGTATGCGCACATCCACGATCTTGACGCCGAAGCCGCGCATCTCGTCGTTCACCTGGCCGCGTATGGTGGACATGATCCGGTCGCGCTGAGCGGAGAGCACGTCCAGCAGCGTCTCGCTGCCCAGCACGCGGCGCAGGCTGCTGGTCACGACCGAGTCGAGCCGCGCGCGTATGCCGTCCTCGGTCGGTCCGACGGACTGGTAGTATTGCAGCGGGTCGGTGATCAGATACCGCGCAAAGCTGTCGACGATCAGGCGGCGCTGGTCGCCCAGGATCACCTCCTCCTGCGGCGCCTCGAAATCCAGCAGACGCCGGTCGAAGGCGATGGCCGTCTGCACGAACGGGATCTTCACATGCAACCCGGGGTCTGCGATGACCCGCACCGGCTGGCCGAGCTGGGTGATCAGCACGATCTCGGTCTGCGTGACCTCGAAGAAGCTGAGATCGGCCACGACCAGGGCGGCGAACAGCAGCGCCAGCCCCGCCAGCAAGGCGCGGCTCACTTCTGGTCTCCCGTCTGGGGGGCGGCGGGGTTGAGCTGCAGCATCGGCAGCAGCCCGCGCAGTCTGTCATCGACCACGATGGAGGGCGAGTTCTTCAGTATGTCCTGCATCGTCTCGATGTAAAGTCGGCGCAGCGTCACGTCCTTGGCCTGGGTGTAGGCCGCGTACACGCTGAGGAAACGCTGCGACTCGCCGGTCGCAGTGCTGATCGCCGCCTGCCTGGCGCCGGTGGCCGCGGCCATGATGGCCGCACTCTCGCCGCGCGCCCTTGGCACCACGTCGTTGGCGTAGGATTGCGCGTCGTTGCGCTGCGTGTCGGCGTCGGTGTTGGCGCGCTGCACGTCGCGGAAGCTCTCGATCACCTCGGACGGGGGATCGACCTTCTGCAACTGCACCTGCGTGATCTCCACGCCGGTCTTGTACTGGTTCAGGATCGCCTGCGTGCCGGTGGTGACCGCCTGCTCGATGGCCGCACGCCCTTCGGTCAGCGCGGACTGGATCTGGGTGTGGCCGATCACCTGGCGCAGCATGCTTTCGGCCGCGGCCTTCACCGTGCCGTCCGGATTGCGGGTGTTGAATCGGTAGGCCGCCGCGTCGGCGATGTGCCAGAACACGGTCGCGTTGATATCGACGATGTTCTCGTCGCCGGTCAGCATCAGGCTTTCCTCGGCCAGGTCGCGTGAGGGCGTGCCGGCGCCGGTCTCCTCGGCCTCCTCCTCGCCAGCGTTGCGGAACCCGATCTCGACATGGTTGATGCGGGTGACGGGCACGATCAACGCGGTCTCGATCGGCCAGGGCGCATGGTAGTTCAGCCCGGGCGGCGCGCTGCGGACATAGGCGCCGAAGCGCAGCACCAGACCCTGCTCGTCCGGCTCGACCCGGTAGAACCCGGTCGCGAGCCAGATCGCGCCGGCCGCGACGATGCCGGCCACAAGCAGCGTCCCGCGCCCGCCCGAGCCGCCGCCGCCCGCACGGCCGAACAGCCGGGCCAGCAGCGCGCGCCATTGCGCGATCAGCCGCTCGAGCTCGGGCGGCAACTGACCCCCGCCACCGCCGCCGGTCGGCCCCCACGGGCCTTTTATCGGGGGGTTGGGGCGGCGCGCGCCGTCGCCAAGGTTCCACGGGTTCTGGTCGGAGGGCATTGCGGACGGGGTGCTCCTGTGCCGGCGCGTTGGCACGCCACGCGCTGCAGCCCATATCCGGGCCGGCACCGCGCATATGGACCGCGGTTCGCGATTTTGAAAGCACGGGGCGTGATGGCGGAGGGGTTGGACGAGGCGCGGCTGGTGGCCGCGTTGCGCGCGGTGGCAGGACCGGACGGGCGCGACGTGGTCGAGGCCGGACTGATCGAGGGGCTGACGGTCAAGGACGGGCTGGTCCATCTCGCCCTGCGCGCCGATCGCGCCACCGTCGGCCGCATGGAGGCTGTGGCGCAGCAAGCCACCGCCCTGCTGCGCCGCCAGCCTGGCGTGCTGAACGCCGCCGTCGTGCTGACCGCGCACCGCCAGCCGCCCAACCCGCTCACCGAGCCGCCGCCCGGCGTCATGCGCGGCCATGGCGAGGACCCGGGCGGCGCGAAATTCCTGCCGACCGTGCGGCGCGTGATCGCGGTCGCTTCGGGCAAGGGCGGGGTCGGCAAATCCACCGTCTCCGTCAACCTTGCCGCCGCCTTCGCGCGCATGGGCCTGCGCATCGGGCTGATCGACGCCGACGTGCACGGACCCAGCATGGCCCGCATGCTGGGCACCAACGCCAAGCCAGACACCGTGGGCAAGATGATGCAGCCGGTCCGCGCCTTCGGCATCCACGCCATGTCGTTGGGTTTCCTGGTGCCCGAATCTCAGGCGATGATCTGGCGCGGCCCTATGGTGATGGGCGCGCTGCAACAGATGCTGGGCCAGACCGAATGGCCCGAGCTCGACATCATGGTCGTCGATCTGCCGCCTGGCACCGGCGACGCCCAGCTCACGCTCGCCCAACGCGTCAACGTGGCCGGCGCGGTCATCGTCTCAACCCCGCAGGACATCGCGCTGATCGACGCGCGGCGCGGTGTGGCCATGTTCGAGAAGGTGGGCGTGCGCATCCTTGGCGTGGTGGAGAACATGAGCTTCTTCCACTGCCCCAATTGCGGCCACGACACGCACGTCTTCGGTCATGGCGGGGCGCGCACCGAAGCGCTCCGGCTGGGCGTGCCGTTCCTTGGCGAAGTGCCGCTGCTGGCCGATGTGCGCGCCGCGGGCGACGCGGGGCAGCCGATCGTGCTTTCAGCTCCCGAAAGCTCGGGTGCGAGGGCGCTCACCAATATCGCAGAGAAAGTGAAGGATGTTCTTTTCTGAAGAAAAGAACCAAAAGACTTTTGCTTATTAGCTCCCGATATACACTCGCCTTGGCCGGGCTTGTCCCGGCCATCCACGCGGTTCAAACGTGACACCGTGATGGAAATTCGTATCGGCATCGGCGGGTGGACCTTCGCCCCCTGGCGCAGCAACTTTTATCCGGAAGGGCTGCCGCACGACCACGAACTCGCCTTTGCCAGCGCCCACCTCAGCTCGATCGAAATCAACGGCACCTTCTACCGCGCGCAAACCCCCGAGACCTTCGCCGCCTGGCGCGACGGCACGCCCGCGGACTTCGTCTTCGCCGTCAAGGCGCATCGCGCCACCACCCAAAGCGCCGACCCGGAAGCCGGCCGAGCCGCCATCGGCCGGTTCGTCGGCAGCGGGCTGGAGGAACTCGGCCCCAAGCTCGGCCCGATCCTCTGGCAATTCGCACCCACCAAGAAATTCGACCGATCGGCCATGGCTGCCTTCCTCGCCGCCCTGCCGCCGGCGCTGAACGGGCGGCCGCTGCTGCACGCCGTCGAGGCGCGCCATCCCAGCTTCGACGATCCCGCCTGGCTCGCGCTCGCGCGGGAGCATAGCGTGGCCGTCGCCATCATCGACAGCGACAAGCAGACGCTGCGCGGCGACATCACCGGGCCGTTCGTCTATGCCCGCCTGCAACGCAACCAGGCCAGCGCCCCGGAAGGCTACGACAGCGCCGCGCTCGACCTCTGGGCCGCCCGCCTCCGGCACTGGGCCGCCGGCGAGCCGGTCACCGACCTGGCCCTGACCGACCCCGCACCGGCGCCGTGCGCCGTGCCGTGCTTCGCCTACTGTATCAGCGGCGACAAGGAACGCGCGCCGCACGCGGCGCTGGCGCTGATCGGCCGTCTGTCCTGCGCCTAGCTGACGCTGCCGAGGGCGCCTCGGGCTTGGTCGATCGCTCCTCCCGGCCGCAGCGCAACGACAGCTAGACGACCGTCTTGAGGAACTCGGACAGTTTTGTGGCCGCGGCTGTCTTGTCGATCCGGTCCAGGGCGGCGAGCTCGGCCGCCAGCCGGTCCATGGCCGCCTCATAGATCTGACGTTCGGAAAAACTCTGGTCGGGCTGGCCGGCATTGCGGTGCAGGTCACGCACGACTTCGGCGATGGCCAGCGGGTCGCCGGAGTTGATCTTTGCCTCGTATTCCTGGGCACGGCGGGACCACATGGTGCGCTTGATGCGCGCGCGGCCGCGCAGCACGGCCAGCGCTTCGTCGAACATCTTGCGCGTCGCCAGCTTGCGCAGGCCGGCGGTGCGCGCCTTGGCGACCGGCACGCGCAGGGTCATGCGGTTCTCTTCGAAGGTGATGTGGATCAGTTCCAGCTTGTGGCCGGCGATCTCCTCGGTCGCGATGCGCTCCACCTTTCCCACGCCGTGCGTCGGATAGACGACGTGGTCGCCTTCCTCGAAGATCTCCGCCTTGGCCATGGCGCGGGGCGGCGGCATCACCCGGCCGCCGGGGGCGATGGCCTGGCTGCGTCCCATCATGTGGTGGCCGTGCGACGGCGCTCCGTCATTGGCAGGGCGTGCGCGAACGGGGGCGGGCGGCGCGTCATCCTCGGCATCGTCGTCGTCATCATCAGCGGCGACGCTCGGGGGGCGAGCCTGTTCATCCGCGGCAGGTGCGGCGTCCGGTTCCGCCGGCGAGGCTGCCTCCTCGGATTTGGCAGGCGAGGCTGCCGCCTCGGATTTGGCAGGCGAGGCTGCCGCCTCGGGGACCGCAGGCGATCGCACAACCAGCTCGGGCGGGGGCATCTTGGGGACAGGAACGTCCGAGCCCAGAATCTCGGAAGCGGGGGCGGGAGACGGCGCTTTCTTAGCGGTCGCGGACTTTGTCGGCACTTGCTTGAGCTACTCCTATTCTGCCGGAGACAGGCAGCCTCCGACCGTACGCAGCCCGTGTGGCGGGAACATGCATGCGGCACGGGACATACGGCCCATATCGGCCCGGTCGGCCGACGCAAAGCTGAACGGCCAGTCCAAAGACAGGCACCATAACAGAAAAATCGAGACCCGTCATGCCCGCAGAGCAGCCGGGCCGGATGCTATGCCAGCGACTATCCGGGCGCAGGCGAAAACAGCGCTTCCTTGCCGGGCTTGTCCTTCCACTCGTCCGCATCGGCCGGGGCCGTGCCCTTGCGCGTGATGTTCGGCCAGGTGGCGGAGAAGATCCGGTTGCGCTCGGCCCAGGGGGCGGCCTTGTCGTCGCTGTCCGGCACGATCGCCTCGGCCGGGCATTCCGGTTCGCACACGCCGCAATCGATGCATTCGTCGGGGCTGATGACCAGCATGTTTTCCCCGACATAGAAGCAGTCCACGGGACAGACTTCCACGCAATCCATGTATTTACACTTGATGCAGTTCTCGGTGACCACGTAGGTCATCGCTGTCTCCAATTCATTGCGGGCGTCCGTCGGCCCGGCGATATGGCGTGGTCGCAGAGGTGGCGCAACCCGTCGCCGGTCAGGTCGGCTTGTCTTCGGCGAGCGGGACGCGGGCGGCGCCGCCCTCCGCATAGGCGCGATAGAGCGCGCGAGCCTCACCTGCGCCGCCCCGCCGCTCCGTCAAGCCCAGCACCTGCACGACCCGCACGCCGGCATAGAGCGGCAAGGTGAGCACGTCGCCCACGCGCACTTTCGCGTGCGGCTTGTCGGTCGGCTGGCGGTTGATCCGCACCAGCCCGCTCGCGGCCATGCCGGCGCAGGCGGAGCGGGTGGCGGCGAACCTGGCGCACCACAGCCATTTGTCGAGGCGCTGCGCCGCCCCTCCGGACGGGGGCGGGGCGTGGGCCGGCTCGCTCACCGGCGCAGATTGGCCAGCGCGGCGAACGGGTGGTCGGGCCGGGCGACGCCGCGCTGGCGGCCATGCACGCCGTGTTCGGCGAGCGCCTCTATGTC
>CAXUNK010000132.1:0-8485 GCA_964252425.1 uncultured Acetobacteraceae bacterium | reverse complement strand
GCCGCCCTCGCCGGAATCCGAGCGCGCACCGATCCGGTTCATCGCGATCGAGAGCGTTTCGTGCGCCTCCGGGCTGAGCGCGCCCAGCGAGATGCCAGGCGCCAACAGGCGCTTGCGTATTTCGGTGATGCTTTCGACCTCGTCCACGCTGATCGGCGTGCAACGTTCACGACGAAAATCCAGCAGGTCGCGCAGCGCCACAGGCGGCATGGCGCGTACGCCCTTCGTGTATCGCTGATAGAGCTGGTAGCTGTCGCTCGCCACCGCGGCCTGCAACATGTGGATCAGCCCGCCTTCGAACGCGTGCGTCTCGCCGCGGCGCCGGAGCTTGTATTGGCCGCCCACCGGCAGGGTGACGAACTCCGCGTTCCAGGCTGCGCGATGCAGCGCCAGCAGACGGCGTGCGATGCCGGACAGACCGATGCCGGAGATGCGCGATTGCATGCCGGGGAAGAACTCGCCCACCAGTGCACGCGACAGCCCGATCGCCTCGAAATTATAGCCGCCGCGGTAGGACGAAATGACGGAAATGCCCATCTTGGAGATGGTTTTCAGCAGCCCCTTGTCGATCGCTTTCTTGTAGCGTCCGATCGCATCTTTCAGGCTCATCTGCCCGAACAGGCCGCGCCTGTGTCGATCCGCAATGCTCTCCTGGGCCAGATAGGCGTTGACTGTTGTCGCACCCACACCGATCAGGACGGCGAAGTTATGCACGTCCATGCATTCGGCCGAACGTACGTTCAGACTTGTGAACGTGCGCAGGCTGCAACTGACCAGATGGGTGTGCACGGCGCCCGTGGCCAGGATCATCGGCACCGGAACACGGTCGGCGCTCTGGTGCTCGTCGGTCAGCACGACATGGGTGCGGCCTTCGCGCACACCCTCCTCGGCGCGCTGCCTTATGTCCCTGATCGCGCGCCGCAACCCGGGCTCACCATCCTCGGCGGGAAACGTGCAGTCCACGACGATGGCGGAACTGCCCATCGTACGCAGCATCGCCTCGAACTCGACGTTGCTCAGCACCGGTGAATCGAGCTGCAGCAGGTCGCACTGGCTGGCGTCCTGATCGAGCACGTTGCCCAGATTGCCAAGCCGCGTCGTCAGACTCATCACGCGGGTCTCGCGCAGCGAGTCGATCGGCGGGTTGGTGACCTGAGCGAAGTTCTGCCGAAAGTAATGATGCAACCCGCGATACTGCTCGGACAGCACCGCGATAGGCGTGTCGTCGCCCATGCTGCCTGTCGCCTCGACCGCATCCTCCACCATCGGGTGCAGGATCATCTCCAGCTCTTCGAGCGTGACACCGACGGCGAGCTGACGGCGCCGCAAAACCTCGCCGTGATAATAGGCAGGTTCGAGCGCGTCCGTCTTGACGATGTGGTCGATCTTCCTGACGCGCGCCGTCCAGTCGCCGTACGGGTGCCGTGTGGCGAGCATGTCGAGTAGCGCGTCATCCTTGACGAACTGTCCGGTGTCGAGATCGACGCCCACCATCTCGCCGGGGCCGAGTCGGCCTTTTTCGATGATCTGGCTTTCTTCCAGCGGCACCATTCCGGTTTCGGACCCAAGGATCAGCATCCGGTCGGTGGTGACCGAGTAGCGCAGCGGGCGCAGGCCGTTGCGGTCCAGCCCGGCAATGGCCCAGCGCCCGTCGGTCGCGCACAGCGCCGCCGGTCCGTCCCAGGGTTCCATCACTGCGTTGCAATAGAGGAACATGTCGGCATGCGCCGGCTTCATGGTCGCGTCATTGCCGACGCTTGCGGGGATCATCAGCGCCTTAGCCATCGGCGCATCGCGTCCGGCATGGATCAGCAATTCGAAAACATTGTCGAGAACGGCGGTATCGGATCCGCTGGCCTGGATGACAGGTTTGATGTCGTCGATGAAGCTGTCGAGCTCGCCCGCGGCCAGTCGCGTCTCGTGGCTTTTCATCCAATTGGTGTTGCCCGACACCGTGTTGATCTCGCCGTTATGCGCGAGCGTGCGGAACGGCTGCGCCAGGCGCCAGGTCGGGAAGGTGTTGGTGGAATAGCGCTGGTGATAGATGGCGAAGCGGGAGATGAAACGGTCGTCGGTCAGGTCAGGATAGAACCTGGCCAGGTGTTCGGCCAGGAACATGCCCTTGTAGATGATCGAGCGGCAGGACAGCGAACAGATGTAGAGTTCGGATATCTGTGCCGCGATGGCCGCCTTCTCGATGCGGCGCCGGATCACGTACAGGTCGCGCTCGAACACCGCCGCCTCGCTGCGCGGCGTGTTGCGCACCATGATCTGTTCGATCTCCGGACGCGTGGCGTTGGCTTTCTCGCCGATGACCGAGACATCGATCGGCACCTGACGCCAACCATAGATCTGATATCCGAGGCGGAGGATCTCGGTCTCGACGATCTGGCGGCAGCGTTCCTGCGCGGAGAAATCGGTCTTCGGCAGGAACACCTGGCCCACCGCGATCTGCCCGTCCTGCGCGCGCTCGCCGCCGCGCTCGATGGCCTCGGCGAAGAAATCCTGCGGTATCTCGATGTGGATGCCGGCGCCGTCACCCGTCTTGCCGTCCGCGTCCACGGCCCCGCGATGCCACAGCGCGCTGAGCGCATCGATGCCGGCCTGCACCACGGCGCGTCGCGGATGGCCGTCGAGCGACGCGATCAGGCCAACGCCGCAGGCATCGTGTTCCTGTGTCGGGGAATATGTGTGTTCGAGACGGGCAACGTTGGCGTGCCAATCAGCCGTGGCGCGCCCGCTCAAGGTCCCGTCCCGCCCTGCGGCACCGCAGCCCCGCCAGGTTTCTGCTGCGACATTTGTTCCTGCGACATCTGTGCCGACCGCTTCATCACGTCCTGCAGGAACGGCATCATCGACCGCATCGACTCGGTCGCGATCACGGACTGGTTCGCGATCAGTTTCTGCCCGGTCGGCGATAGATAAAAATTCTTCAGATCGGTCAATTCGCTGACCGTGAAATGCTCGGCCAGGATGCGCGCCTTGGCGGTTTCGATCTCGCCAACATGCGCCTGCATCCCGGGCAGGATGACCTTGTCCCACTGCTCGGCCGCGTGGCCGATCGGCATGTGACTGGTCTGCGACAACATGCTGATCATGCCGGGTCGCATCGCGGTCAGGCTCTTCATGACCTGCGCCTCGCCACCCATGGCGCGTTCGACGGCAGCCGCCGCTTGAAAGTGCTCCGCATCCGGCGTGCCTTGCGCTCTCACGCTGGTGGACGTCGCCAGGCCCGCAAACAGAATCGAGGCAAAGATGACAGTGCGCATGATCGGTTCACTCCGCTGCTAGAAGAACGTTCGTTTTCTGCCAAAGCCTGGTGGGCTGAAGCCCACCCTACATGGCTAAGCCCACCCTACATGGCTACATGGCTGGGTCATCCTTCAGCACCGTATCGGCCTGAAGATTGGCTATCTTCAAATACTTCTCTGCCAGGTCTGACTCGGCGCTCATGCACCTTCTCCGAGATCCTCATTGCAAGGCCGCTTGGCCGAAGCAATCCACGGTTCAACCAACGCGCACACGCTATCTAAATCGTGGATTGCTTCGCTGCGCTCGCAATGAAGGGAAGTGGATTGCCGTGTCACAAACTACTCCGCCGCCGCCAGCATCGGCGCGCGCGCGCTCGGCTGCAAATACGCGTGCATCTGTGCGGCCGCGTCGCGCCCGTCGCGTATCGCCCACACCACCAGGCTCGCCCCGCGCACGATGTCGCCCGCGGCGAACACGCCGGGCAGCGAGGTCTGGAACGAGCGGCGGTTCACCGTCACCGTGCCCCACCGGCTCACCTCCAGCGCCTCGCACCCCCACAGCGCGGGCAACGGTTCCGGATCGAACCCCAGCGCCTTGATCACCAGCTCCGCCGGCTCGGTGAAGGCCGATCCCTCCACCACCTCCACCGATTGCCGGCCCGATGCGTCGGGCAGACCGAGCCGCATGCGCACCGCGCGCACCCCGCTCACATGGTTTTCGCCTGGGAAGGCTTCGGGCGCGGAAAGCCAGCGGAACACCACGCCCTCCTCCTCGGCATTCGCCTCCTCCCGCAACGACCCTGGCATGTTCGCCTTGTCGCGCCTGTAGAGGCAGGTGACCGAGGCGGCGCCCTGTCGGACCGAGGTGCGCACGCAATCCATCGCCGTATCGCCGCCGCCGATCACCACCACGTTCTTGCCGCCAGCGTTCAGCAGGCCTGAGTCGAACTCGGGCACCTCGTCGCCCAGCCCCTTCCGGTTGGACGCGATCAGAAAATCCAGCGCCTTCACGATGCCGGGCAGCCCGCTGCCGGGACCGCCCAGCTCCCGCGCCTGATAGACGCCGGTCGCCAGCAGCACCGCATCGTGCCGCGCGCGCAACTCGGCAAACGGCATGTCGCGGCCGATCTCGGTGTTGAGGTGGAACTTGATGCCGCCCTCTTCCAGCAGGCGCCAGCGCCGGATGACGATGTTCTTCTCCAGCTTGAAGCCGGGGATGCCGTACATCATCAGCCCGCCGACCCGGTCGTGCCGGTCGTACACATGCACCTGGTAGCCGCGCCGGCGCAGCTCCTCGGCCGCCGCCAGCCCGCCTGGACCGGCACCCACGATGCCCACCGATTGCTGCAGCTCGTGGCGCGGCCGCACCGGCTTGACCCAGCCCTGGGTGAACGCGTGGTCGGTGATGAAGCGCTCCACCGCGCCGATGGTGACGCTTTCGAACCCGCGCTCGATCACGCAATTGCCTTCGCACAGCCGGTCCTGCGGGCAGATGCGGCCGCAAATCTCGGGAAAATTGTTGGTCGCCGCACTCACCTCGTACGCCTCGTCCAGCCGACCCTCCGCAGTCAGCTTCAACCAGTCGGGGATGTTGTTATGGAGCGGGCAATGCACCTGGCAGAACGGCACGCCGCATTGGCTGCACCGGCTGGACTGCGCGCTGGCACGCGGTATCGCGAAATCCTGGTAGATCTCCGAGAAATCGACGCGCCTTTGCGCTGCATCCCGCTTGTCCGGCTGGTGCTGGGGCAGGCGGGTGAATTGCAGCATACGATCGGCCATAAATCGCTCCGGGTGCAGAAAACCCCTGCCCGAGCGCATCTTTAGAACCGATCGAGACTCATGGCGAGCACTGTTCAGTCGATGGGGCAGCATGGCTGCCCCATCCAGAACGCGTGGTTGTTCGGGAGGGGTGGCCGTGTGCGGCTACGGCGAAACTAGGTCCGTTTCGGCCAAAGCGGCGCGTTGCCCGCCTTTGCGGTAGCGGGCGAGGTAGGCGGGCACGATCAGGTCGATGGGCGTGGGCGTGATGCCGAGTGCCGCAAGGCCGGGCAGGGCAGGGTCGGCCACGTTGTCGCGCTGCAGCATCAGCAGCTGGTCCGATGTCAGGCCGCTGAACGGGATGGACGCCATCAGCCGCGCCGCGGCGTCCGGCACGGTCACCAGCGGGCGATGCCGGTCGATCTGCGCCAGGATCCAGGCAAGGATCTCGCGGAACGTCATGACCTTCGGGCCGCCCAGCTCGTACGTGGTGGAAGCCGCCTCGGGCCTGGTCAGCGCGGCGGCCACAGCATCGGCCACGTCGCCCACATAGACCGGCTGGAAGCGGCTCGCGCCGGCGATGACCGGCATGATCGGAGAGATCATGGCGAGCGAGGCAAACCGGTTGAAGAACTGGTCCTCCGGCCCGAACACCAGCGAGGGCCGCAGCACGGTGGCGCTCGGGAAGAACTGGCGCACCAGCGCCTCGCCCTCGGCCTTGGTGCGCGCATATTGCGCGGGGCCGGCCGGGTCGGCGCCGATTGCCGACATCTGCACCAGTCGGGTGACACCCGCGGCCGAGGCCAGCCGGGCGACGCGGCCGGCGCCCTCGGCCTGGATGCGTGAGAAATCGCCCGAGGCGCGCTCGGCGAGGATGCCGACGAGGTTGACCACGAGCTCGGCGCCGTCCAGCGCACGGGCCAACGTGCCGTCGGCGGTGATGTTGGCGTAGAGCGGGACGATCTGCCCGACGCGGCCCATCGGCTTCAGCGCGGCCGCACGCTCCGGGTCGCGCACGGCGACGCGCACCACGTGCCCGGCGGCGGCCAGGCGCTTGGTGACGTAACGGCCGATGAAGCCGGAGCCGCCGATGATCGTGGCAACGCTGCGTGTTTCCATGGCGAGACTCCCATAGCGGGCGCGATCATGCGCACGACACAGTGTCGGTGCTGAATGTGTGAAGGCAAGTCGGCGCGCGGCCGAATGGGCGGTGCGAATGATGCAGCGCCGTCACATTCACACACGAGGCGAGGTGGTCGCTGCTTCGTGAAGTCCCCTGCGGTCCCGATTGACGCACAACGAGACATGCAAAGCTGGGGGCACGATTTGGAGATACTTCTGGTCGAGGACGACGACCTCGTGCGGGATTGCCTGTTCGAGGCGCTGTATGAGGCCGGTCACCTGATCGAGGGTATCGGCACGGCCGAAGCGGCGCTCACGCGGCTGAGCGCGGCTCGTCCTCCGGCCGTGCTGGTGACCGACATCAACCTCGGGCCCGGCATGGACGGTCTGGCTTTCGCGCGCGCCGCCCGTCAGGTGTGTCCCAACCTGCCGGTCGTGTTCATCAGCGGGCGCTACTCCGAACTGCACGACATGTTGCCGCTGGAACGTTTCCTCCCCAAACCGTTCACCACGCCGGCGCTGCTGCAGGCCATACACGATGTGCACGCCGCGGCCGGCCGGCCGAACCTCATCTGAGCCGGCAGGCCGAACCTCATTTGACACACACGCTCAACACCACCCAGCGCCCGCGGGAGTAGTTGTACCCGCCGATGCGGTCCAGACATCGCGGCTGCAGGCCCAGCCGGACCGCTTCGGTATCGAAACGCGCGGCTTCGCGATCGCTGACCAGCGCAATCGAGGCGGTCCCCGCCTGCAACGCCCTTGCCGCCTGTACGCCGTTCGGCAGCAACAGCGTTTGCGTGCCGGACAGGAACACCAGGCTGGGTTCGGCATAGCCGGCCAGCGCCAGCCCTCGCCCCTGCGGGTTGATCTGCGGCCAGTCCCGGCGAAGCGCCGCGATGACGCGCGGACCGAGCCAGAGCGCGTCCAGGCGCGGCAGCTCCCATCCGAGGATCGCCGCATACAGAGGTATGCAGGCCGCCAGCGCCCAGGCGAGCCGGCGCCGTGCCGCAAGATACGCGACCAGCACGACAGCGGCCAGGCTGGGCAGGCCAAGCCACCAGGCCGCGCCCAGTGCCGCCGGCAGCCCGGCCGAGGCGATCGCCAGGACTGCGCCGGCTGCGAGCAGGCCCGCATAGCCGGCCACCCGGACCCATCCGGGCGCGGGCTGGCCCACGCCGCGTGCTGCGAGCAGGAACAGGGCCGGGTAGAGCGGCAGGGTATAATGCGGCAGCTTGGTCGGCACCGCCTCGAACACCAGCCAGGCGGGCAGCGCCCAGGCGATCAGGAAGCGCGCCGCCGGGTCGGACCGCCGCCCAGCCCAGGCCGAGTGCAGGCCGCAGATGCCGGGCAGGGTGGCGGGGAAAGCCAACAGAGGCAGCAGCAGAAGATGCAGGCCGGGCGGCGCGCCATGCGCCTCGCGGCCGCCGGCGAGTTTCTGGCCGAGATCGCCGCCGACCGCCTCGGTGACGAAACGGCCATGGGTTGCCAGGCCGATGGCCACGAACCAGGGTGCCACCGAGGCGAGCAGCAGCGGCACGCCCCAGCCCGGCCGCAGCGCGGCCAGCCATCGCGCCCGCCGCTCCCACAGGCAGAGCGTGCCCGCGGTCAGGCCCAGCACCATCGGCGTGATCGGCCCCTTTAGCAGGATGCCCGCAGCCAGCGACAGCCAGAACGCGGCCGCCCAAGGGGCGGAGATCCGCGCGCCCAGCCAGGCGCGCGCGAGCACGCAGGCCGCCCAAGCCGTCGCGGCCAGCAGCGCCGCGTCGGTCTTCGCGATATGCGTCTCGGCCGCGAGCGCCACGCAGCCTGCCAGCATGCCCGCGGCAAGCCACGCACGCCCCGGCCTCAGGCACAGCCACAGCCCGGCCTGGTAGGTGGCCAACACGGCCAGAAGCCCGCCCAGCAGCGAGGGGATGCGGTAGGGCCAGATCGGATTGGCGAGGTCCGGTCCGGCCAGGGCCGCGAACGGCGCCTGCAGCCAGTAGATGCCAATCGGCTTCTTATTCCGCGGCACGGCGCCGTTGAAGATCTCCACATAATCGCCGGTCTCGTTCATCTGCTTGGTGGCCTGGGCGAACCGGCTTTCGTCGCGGTCGCCGGGCGGCAGGGTGAAGAAGCCGGGCAGCCATAGCGCCAGGCAGCATGCCACCAGAAACAGCCTGGGATGGGCGGTGGCATGGGCGCGCATCCGGCGGCCCCTATCATGCGGCACGCGACCGCGCCATTTGCGCCATCATGGATGATACCCGCCTGTTCGCCCTGAGACTGCTGCGCGCGGTGACCGAGCGCCGCCGGCCGCTGGACGAGGCGATGGACCAGCTGCCCGCCGGCGACCCGCGCGACCGGGC
>CAXUNK010000131.1:8265-8498 GCA_964252425.1 uncultured Acetobacteraceae bacterium | reverse complement strand
CCGTAGCGGCCTGCACCAGGCCCAGCGCCGTCAATCGTGGGTAGGCCAGTATGTCACTGGCGGCCACCGTCAGCAAACCGGCGCAGGCTGACTCTTGGCCGGCTTCGGCGACAAGCATCGCCGGCAGCAGGCGTCCGAGCTTGGCCAGCATCAGGACGGCGCGCCCGGGCTCCTCCGCCCCAGGGGCAGCCCCGGCCCCGTGCCCGCCGCCAACATCACGCCGTTTTCGATCG
>CAXUNK010000131.1:0-8255 GCA_964252425.1 uncultured Acetobacteraceae bacterium | reverse complement strand
GCCCCGGGTCGGGTCGGCCAGGGCGCGCAATCGGCCGACATCGAGTTCGTCCGGGCGCAGATCAAAGCCTATGGCAGGCACGCCGTCGTCCAAGCCGGCACCGCGGGGCGCACCGCCGTCCAGGGCCGCGGCACGCGAGGACGACACGAGCAGCACGGGCCGGCTGGCCTGCGCCGTCGCGGCCAGGAACTCCTCGAGCGTCGCCGGGCTTGCCGTCTCGGCCGCCAGCACCAGCAGCTCCGCGCCGTTTTGCGGCTGCACGACGACGGCGATGCCGCGCCGGATTTCGCCCACCGCGCGATCGACGGCGCGTGCGCCTCCCCCTGCACCGGCGGCAGTGCCAGCATACCCCAGAGTATGGTTCATCCCGTCAGCCGCTTGCGATCCGATATTCGTCGCCATAGGTCGGAGATCGCCCACCGTAAACAAGGCCGGGCGGCGATGCGGCCGGGCGGTAAAAATTTTTGCAACGATACAGCCCGCCTGGGCTTAGCACCTGCGATGAATGCGCAGCCAGTCCGGCTGACGCCCACGGAGAACGCACGATGTCGGGCGAACGGCCCATCTTGATCGTCGATGACGACCGCTCCCTGCGCGAGGAGCTGGCGTCGCAACTGCGTGTCGATGGCGAGTTCACTGCCGACGAGGCCGGCTCGCTTGGCGAGGCGGGCACCAAGATACGCAAGCACGAAGCCCGGTTCGACGCCATCATCCTGGATGTGGGCCTGCCGGATGGCGATGGGCGGGACCTGTGCGCCGAGCTGCGCCGGCAGGGGCTGCGCATGCCGATTATCATGCTGACCGGCTCGGACGAGGAGGCCGATGTGGTGCGCGGGCTGGAATCCGGGGCGAACGACTACATCGCCAAGCCGTTCCGGCTGAACGAGCTGCTGGCCAGGCTGCGTGCGCAACTGCGCATCTTCGAGAACTCCGAGGACGCGGTCTTCACCATCGGGCCTTATACCTTTCGCCCCTCGGCCAAGCTGCTTCAGGAGCCGTTGCGCAACCGCCGCATACGGCTGACCGAGAAGGAGGCGGCGATCCTGAAATTCCTGTATCGCGCCGGGACCAAGCCGGTCGCCCGACAGATCCTGCTCAACGAGGTCTGGGGATACAACGCGGCGGTGACGACGCATACGCTGGAGACGCATATCTACCGGTTGCGGCAGAAGATCGAACCGGACCCGGCGAACGCGCGGCTGCTGGTGACCGAAGGCGGCGGATACCGTCTGGACCCGGCGGCCCACCACTAGGGTTCTGTATCCCGGCCGGGCGGTTTTACCCGGTGAGGAGACTGCTTTGCCGGCCGCGGTCATCGGCCTGCGGACGGTGCGTCCAGCTCCAGCATGACGGGCACATGGTCGCTGGTCTGCGGCCAGTCTCTGGCGTCCTTGAGGATTTCGTAACGCCGCAAGCAGGGGTCGAGGTCGCGGCTGGTCCAGATATGGTCCAGCCGGCGGCCGCGGTCCGAACGGCGCCAATCCTGATTGCGATAAGACCACCAAGTGTAGAGTTTTTCGTCCTCCGGCACGAAATGGCGGATCGCGTCGTGGAAGCCGGCCTGCATCCAGCCGGCCATGTGGGCGACCTCGACCGGCGTGTGGCTGACTATGCCGAGGAGCTGCTTATGGCTCCAGACGTCGTGTTCGAGCGGGGCGATGTTGAGGTCGCCCACCAGCACCGTGCCAGGGCGCACCCCGCGTGCCGCGAACCAGGAGGTGGCTTCGGTCACGAAATCCAGCTTGTGGGCGAATTTTGGGTTCTGCTCGCGGTCGGGCACGTCGCCGCCGGCGGGCACGTAGAAATTATGCAGTTCGATCGCGTCGGCCACACGAACGGCCAGGTGCCTGCAATCGCCCCTGGCGCACCAATCGGGCGCCTCCAGGGGCGCGATCGGCAGTCGCGACAGGATGGCCACCCCGTTATAGCCCTTCATGCCGCGCCGTGCGACGTGGGGAAAACCGAGGCGTTCGGGCGCTGCGTCCGGGAACAGGGCGTCGGGCACCTTGGTCTCCTGCAGGCACAGCACGTCCGGGTCGAGTGCGGCCACCAGCCGGTCGAGCAGGGTCTGGCGCAGGCGAAGCGAGTTGATGTTCCAGGTGACGATGCGCATCGCCCGGGCCTGCCCCAGCCGGGGCGCGCCCGCAACCTCGTCTTCATGTTTCCGGTGCAGGATCGCGTGTCGCGACCACCCCATTGACGGAGCTGCAAGCGGTGACCCCGCCCGACGACCACAACTGGCAGCCCGTAACGTTTCGCGAACGCGGCGTGGCGGTGGGGTTTACCAACCCGCTGCTGGCAGGCGCCCGAATTCGCCATGCCGAACGGCGATGCGAGCTGGTGGTGCCCCATCCAGGCGGGGCACGCGGCGTGTACATCTTCGCGATCGGCGCCTTGGCCGAGTTTTGCGTGCCGACCTTGCATGACCACCAGCTTGCCGAGCGCCTGGCCGGCCTCGGCGCTTTCTGTCCGGCCACGGTGCGTGAGGCCGCACGGGCCGTCGCCGCCGGGGGCGCTGCCGGTCGGGCAGCCATGTCGGCCGCCAGGCATGCTGCCGAACTGGAAGCGCAGGACGCGGCGTGTGCGCAGAAATTGCTGTTCCTCTCCATCCTGAGACAGGATGGCTTGGGCATGGTGGCGCCGGATAGCGGGGCGAGCGAGGCTGTGCTGAGCCTGGCCCGCCGCACCGGCCGCGATGCCGATGCGGTCCGCGCGGATATCATGTGCCTGGCGCAAACTCTCGCGCGCTCGGGTATCGGCATTCCAGGCGCAGACGACGCGCGGGGGCGGGCCGGACGTCTGCTCGACCTGATCGGCTCGGTGCGCAGCAGCATCCTGGGATGGGCGGGGGCTGGTCCATCGGACGGTCCCGGCTCGACGGTGACGCAGATGCTGTCCTGCATGCATGCGGCCGGCCAGCATTTGCTCCTGTCCTCACACGCGCTGCTGGCCGACCATGCGGCGCTGCTGCGTGCCTGGGCCAGCAACCCGGAGGCGGTGGCGGCCAGGCTCGGCCGGCTGCAGTGGCTGCTCGATGGTTGGGAGCATTTGTGTCTGCTGTGGCAGGTCGCCGAGACCGACGATCAACGGGCCGAGGCCATGGGCGAAATGGCGGCCCAGATACCGCCTTTGCCGACCGAGGCCGAGCTTTGGCTCGGTGACAGGGCGGAGCTGCTGGCGCCTTTGCGCCAGCGGCGGCAGCCTGCTGGCCCCGGCGGCCTGTCGCACCGCCTGCCCAGCCAGATCGTGGCGCTGGTGGCGCGCAACGAACGGATCAGGGCGAAGGCGGCATGAGCGCCTCGCACGCTGTTTGCGCCACGCCGGAGAGCGCCGCTCCCAGCTTACGCGAGGTCCGGCGCGAAGTGGCCCAGGCGGCCGATGCGCAGATACTTCAGGTCGTCCGCATGATCGATGCGCTGCCTGACCGGGGTGCAACGGATGCGGTGCTCGACCGGGTGCGACCAAGGCTGCGCGCCATGCAGCCGGCACGTCCGCTGCGTTTCGCGCGCCTGCTCTTCATGCCGCTCGACCCGCTGATCGTGGCCCCCAAGGATTGGCGGCCGGGCAAGGCTTTCCTGCCCCGCACCGCCCTGATGGTGCTGGCCCGCGCGGTTCGGGTGCTGATCGAGGCCTCCGGGCAACGTGCATGTCTCGACCACGTCGATCGCCTGATCGAGGGCGCCGACACGAGCCAGACGGCGGTCATACGTCAGGCGGGCGGCGCCTTGTGGCCCAAGGCGGCGATCGCCCTGCGCACGATCGGCGCCGATCCTGCTGCCGCCGCATTGGACGCATGCACGGCCGAATGGTCGTCCGAAGGGTTGCTCCGTTCGGAGTTGCAGCCGACCGCCGCGTCGCTCGCCCCGATCCTCACCCAGGCGCTGGCGCTGCACGACCATGACCACTCCGGCGCGCCGCTCTCGGATCAGGCTCTGCTGGACATGTTGAAGCATGCCGAAGCGGCCGGCGCACGGGCGTGCGGGATGATGCTCAGCCTGCTGACCATACGCGTGCCACACGCCGCGCCCGCCCTGCTTGCAGCCGCCCAGAACCTGCCCGGCCTGCGCCCACTCAGCGAGGCTGCCGCGGAAACCGTGCTGGAGTGGGTGGAGGGCGCTGCGGCTGACCAGACCCGGACCATCTGCGAGTCCGCTATCGTCGAGCTGATCCGGCAAACCGCGCTGCTGGACGCGCTCACCGTCCTGCCGAGCAACGCCACGCGCAAGAAGCGCGTGGCGGAGATACGCGCCCATCTTGTCAGTGGCTGCGTGTCGCGGTTCGAGACGTCGTTCCAGGAGCGCCTGGCCGGTCCGCTGAAGCAGGTACCGCAGAACCCGGCCGGACGGGACGCGGCGCTCGACGAGATGGAGGCCACGGCCCGCACGCTGCGCCGGTTCGAGGTGGAGGCGAGGCGGCTAGGCGGCGCGCCGAAATTCGACGGCCTCGTCCGGCAAGCAAGCGAGGCGATACGCCAGGCAAACGGCGTTTCGGACATGGACCGCGCCCGTCTGATCGAGCTTATGGCCGGCGCCGATGCGGCGTTGAGGTTTTTGCAGACGTAACGCGTCAGGGCGTGGCCGGTCGATGGCTTGTCGGCTGCCTGGCTACCCCATTAGGCTGCCGCATGGGCGGAATGGAAAAGATTTTGGCGCCTCGTCGCCGCGCGGGGCGACCCTGAAGCTGGAGCAGGGGCATTGGTCTCGTCGTCCGCCGCCCGCGCGCGAGGCAGGCGGCACGACACGGGCCGCCGTGGATGTGACGTTCCTTCGGCAGGACGCGCCTCCGGCTGGACCGCGGCCCAGCCTGCCGGATGATTGCACCCTGGGCCGGGTTCGCCACCCCACGGTCGCGCTGTACCGCTATCTGTACAACACGGTCGGCGCCGATTACCTGTGGTGGCTGCGCCGGACCTTGCCGGATTCCGAAATCGCCCTCCTGCTCGCGGCACCCGGCGTCTCGTTGCACGTGCTGACGCGCGACCATCAGCCAGCCGGGTTCTTCGAGCTGGATGCGCGTCAGGGCCACACCGTCAATCTCAGCTATTTCGGCCTCATGCCGCAGGCCATCGGACAGGGCCTGGGCCGGGCGTTGCTGGGTGCCGCGATGGACCGCGCCTGGGCTCACGGCCCGCGCGCGCTGACGGTCAACACCTGCACGGCGGACCACCCGCGCGCCCTGCCCAACTACCTGGCCGCCGGCTTCGTCCCCGTCCGCAAGGCCCGCGAGCTATGGGATGTGCCCGACCATCTAGGCTTGATCATACCCGAACGACTGAAAACGGGCTAAGAAGCAGAAGTTTTTTGGTCCTTTTTTTCAAAAAAGGACCGCTTCCTTCACCCCGAATACCGAGAAACGGCCAAATCCTCATATTCGATATTCGGCCGCCGCCCGCTCATCAAATCGGCGAGCAGTGCGCCCGAACCGCACGACATCGTCCATCCCAGCGTGCCATGGCCGGTGTTCAGCCACAGGTTGGCGATCTTGGTGGGCCCGACCACGGGCGGTCCGTCCGGCGTCATCGGGCGCAGTCCGGTCCAGAACTTCGCGCGTGACACGTCGCCCCCGCGCGGGAAGAGATCGGTGACGGAATGCACCAGCGTGCGGCGCCGGGGCTCGCGCAGCGTGTTGCTGTAGCCGGCCAGCTCCGCCGTGCCGCCCACGCGGATGCGGTCCCCGAGGCGCGTGATGGCGACCTTGAACGTCTCGTCCATCACCGTGCTGACCGGTGCCGCGGCCAAGTCGGCCACCGGCATGGTGATCGAATACCCCTTCACCGGATAGACCGGCAGGCCGATGCCGGTCTCGCGCAGCAACGCCGGCGAGTAGCTGCCCAGTGCGACGACGTAGCTGTCGGCCGTCATGGTCCCGGCCGAGGTCGCGACGCCGCTGACCCGTCCGGCTTCAAACGTCAGACGGTCCACCGCCGTGCCGTAGCGGAACGTCACGCCCGCCGCTTCGGCCAGGGCCGCCAGGCGCTGGGTGAACAGATGCGCGTCTCCTGTCTCGTCGCCCGGCAATCGCAGCCCGCCCACGAATTTCTGCGAGACTCCCGCCAGCGCCGGTTCCTGCGCGAGGCATCCGGCACGGTCCAGCACGGTGTAGGGCACGCCGAGCCGGTCGAGCACGGCGGTGTCGTCGCCCGAATGGTCCGCCTGTCGCTGCGTGCGGAACAGCTGCAACAGGCCGCGCTGCCCTTCGTCGTAGGTGATGCCCGTGGTGGTGCGCAGGTCGCGCAACCGGTCGCGGCTGTACTCGGCCAGACGGACCATGCGCTGCTTGTTGCGGGCGTAGGCTTCCGCATTGCAGTTGCCCAGGAAGCGGCTGACCCAGTCGATCAGTTGCCGGTCCGGGACCGGCCAGAACACCAGGGGCCGATGCCGCATCATCAGCCAGAGAAACGCCTTCTTGGGTGTGTCCGGCCCGGCCCAGGGGGCCGAGAGGCCAGGCGAGACCTGGCCGGCATTGGCGAAGCTCGTCTCCAGCCCGGCGGCGGGCTGGCGGTCGATGACGGTCACCTCGTGGCCGGCCTGTGCCAGGTACCAGGCCGAGGTAACCCCGACGACGCCGCTGCCAAGAACCAGGATCTTCAAAGCGCCACTCCGGCCATCTCGGCGCTTACATGGGGATCAGCCGACGATTTCCTCGGGCTTGAAGAAGAAGGCGATCTCGGTCGCGGCGTTCTCGGCGCTGTCCGAGCCGTGCACGGAGTTGGCCTCGATATCCTCGGCGAACTCGGCGCGGATCGTGCCGGGATCGGCCTTTTTCGGGTCGGTGGCGCCCATGATGCGACGGTTGGCGGCGATCGCGTCTTCGCCCTCCAGCACCTGCAGCACGACCGGGCCGCT
This sequence comes from uncultured Acetobacteraceae bacterium, assembly GCA_964252425.1. GTDB lineage: Bacteria > Pseudomonadota > Alphaproteobacteria > Acetobacterales > Acetobacteraceae > BOG-908. The sequence goes on along the minus strand of CAXUNK010000131.1, from coordinate 1,410 downwards.
CGTCATGAAGGTGACAAGCCCGCCGAAGAACGGCCGCTCGCGGTGCACGCCGTAGAACTCCTCGGCCTGCGCCTTGGTGATGACGGCGCGTTTTTGGGCCACGATGCGCAGCCCGGCTTCCTCGAACTTGGCGTTGATCCGCCCGGTCAGGTTGCGCCGCGTGGCGTCGGGCTTGATGATCGAGAAGGTGCGTTCGGTGGCCATGGCTGGGATCTCGCGGCTGCTAGGTTGCGCGCGCCTTAAACGAGGCAGTGTGGGTGGGCAACCCGTGAGGCCCCGTGAACGGCTCCGACGACACGGACGACGCTTTCCCGAACGCTTGGGTTATGCTAGCGCCAGGGATGCCGACTGTGCTTCGCTTGGATGGGGTCAGGGTCGTTATCTACCCGAACGATCATCCGCCCGCGCACGTGCACGTCATCGGACCTGGGTGGGTTTTGGTCATCGAGTTGCGGGCGTGGAAAGTGCGAGAGGCCATCGGCTGCAGCGAGAAGGAGGCCCGGCGGGTTCTTCAGTGTGTGGGCGAGCATCGGACCGCGTCGTTGGAAGCTTGGAGGCAGTATCATGTCTGAGCTCACAGGCGATGAATTCGAGGCGGCCAAGCGCAAGGGCGCGGCGCGCCTGCAGGGTCCGCGTGCGGAAAGCGCGCATTACGATTCCGGACGCGACCGGATCGTCGTGCGGCTCACAACTGGCGTCGAGATCGGCTTCGCACCGGGCGACGCCGAAGGGCTGAGCGACGCCACACCCGAGGCGCTGGCAGAGATCACGGTCGATGCTTTAGGGCTGGGCATTCATTTTCCCCGTCTTGACGCCGACCTGTATGTTCCAGCCCTGTTGGAGGGCGTTTTGGGATCGAAGGCCTGGATGGCCGCGCGCCTTGGCGCTGCTGGCGGTCGTGCCCGTAGCGGCGCCAAAGCGGCGGCGTCGCGGGCGAACGGCAAGCTTGGCGGCCGGCCGCGCAAGCCTAACATAGTCGGATAGCTCGGAGCGGGTGAGTGCTTTCAAAAGATCGATCCGCCTCCGGTCAAACCGTGCCAAGGCCGAATCAGGTCAGACGATGAAGTTTGAAACATCGCCGTCGAACGCAGGCAAGATCGTGTCTTGCACGTCGATGTTTGGCTGACATTCGATATGTCTCTCCTCACCATCACCGGCCTCACCCTGCGCATGGCCGGCCGCACGCTGCTGGACCGCGCCGACCTGTCCGTGGAGGCGGGGCGGCGCGTGGGGCTGGTGGGTCGCAACGGCGCGGGCAAGTCCACGCTGCTGCGCGCCATCTCCGGCGATCTCGCGCCGGATGGCGGCGATATCCGGTTTTCCGCGCGCGCGCGGCTGGGCCCGGTGGGGCCGCCCGCGCCCTCCGGCCCGCAGGCGGTGCGGGCCACCCGGCGGGAGGGCGGGCCCGCG
>CAXUNK010000130.1:0-8540 GCA_964252425.1 uncultured Acetobacteraceae bacterium | reverse complement strand
AACTGGCCCGCGCCGTGCCTGGCGCCGCCGCCACCGGCTCGCCCGACTGGGCCGGCCGCCCTTCGGCGCGCCATTTCGGCAGGCCGCCATCCAGCACGCTGGCCTGATCATGGCCGAACAGCCGCGCCAGCCACCAGCCGCGGGCGGCGGAGAACAGGCCTTTCTGGTCATAGAAAACCAGGTGGTCGCCGTCGGAGACGCCCAAGGCGCGCACCAGACGCTCGAACCGGCCGGCAGTGGGCGCCATGTGCGGCAACTCCGTCTCCTGGTCGGCCACCTCGTCCAGATCGAAAAAGCGGGCGCCGGGGATGTGCGCCTCGGCAAACAGGGCGCGCGCATCCTTCGCCTCGGCCGGCAGATAGAGGCTAGCGTCGAACACGCGCAGCCCCGGCGTGCCGAGCCGCTGTGCCAGCCACCCGGTCGAGACCAGCGGGGTCATAACAGCCATTGCGCCCGCAGCCAGTCACGCCGTGCCGCGAACCACAGCAAGCCGATGCTGGCCACGGAATTGGGGTAGGCGCCCGCCAGCGCCCGTTCGATCACCTGCGCGGCGGGCAATGCCCACACCCGGATATCTTCCTGCTCGCTGGCCAGCCCTCGCGTGCCCATCGCTCCGTCAGCCCCTGCCATGCCGGCATCGACCTCGCCGGCGAACAGCGTGCACAACTCGTCGCAGCCGCCCGGCGTCAGCAGGAAATCGCCGATACGATGCACCCGGCCCAGCGTCAGCCCCATCTCCTCGACCGATTCGCGCCGAATGGTGGCCTCGGCATCGTCCGCCCCGTCCGTGAGGCCCGCGGCCAGCTCCATCATGTAGGGCGGCAGGCCAGCGGCGTAGGCGGGCAGGCGGAACTGCTCGATCATCACCACCAGGTCGCGCACCGGATCGTAGGGCAGGACGGCCGATGCGGTGCCACGACGCAGCAATTCCCACTCGCGCTCGCCGGACATCCCGCCGTCGAACCGGCGCTGGCGGAAGGCCACGCGGTGGAGCGCGAAGCGGCCTTGCCAGACGGTTTCGTCCTTCTCGATGTGGACGTCTTTCGACGAAGTTAACTTCAAGGAAGGAAGGTCTTCCTTTCTGAAGAAAAGAAGCAAAAGACTTTTGTCACTTTGGCGCGCCTACTTGGATAAAGGTGCGTCACGATACGACGTTCTTGATGATGTCGCGCAATTGGGAGGCGGCCGCCTGGCCTTTCACCGCTTCCCGCCACATCGCCTCGGCGACCCTCTGATGCGCCGCCAGCGCTTCCTCGGCGCCTGTGATCATCGCCACGCCGGCCTGCACATGCGGGATCGTGTCGGTGCGGAACGGGTTGATCGCCAGCATCGCGCGGTCGCGCGAGCGCAGGATGTGGAACTGGCCGGACGGATCGCCGGTGGCCAGCAGGCCGAATTGCAGGCCCATCGGCTCGGCCTCCATCAAATTGGCGATGTTCTCCATCTCGGTGCGCGCCACTGCCCGCGCGCGCTGCCGCAACTGTTCGGATTTCGCGATCCCCTGGCCCACGCCCTGTTGCAGGAAACGCGTGACGGCGCCGGCCGACAGCATGGCGATGATGCTCGGGCGCCGCATGCGGAACATGCGCTTGCGTTCGGCCAATATGCTCAGCACCTGCTCGGCCGTGGTCCTGGCCGCGGCGCGGTCGCCGCCAGCCTCGCCGGCGGCCTCGGCAAACAGCTCGGCCTCGATCGTGTCGAGCTCGTCCGAGGACGTTAGGTAGGCGATCGGAAAGCTCACCTGCAGGATCTGATCGGCCGTCTCCTCCACCTGACGAAGCCGCTCGAAAAAACCGATCGGACGGCTGTAATATTCGACGCCGATCCCGAGCAGCGACAACGGCGAGATCTTCAGCAGCTCGGCCAGACGGTTGACCGTGTCGAGCTTGATGACTTCGCCCTTCTCGTACCGATAGAGCGCGGCCCGCGAGACGCCCAGGCGAGCGGCGATCTCCTCCGCACGCAGCCCCGACTCCAGCCGATACGCCCGAAGCTGCTGGCCAATCTCAGTAAAACGCATCTACCGGTCCGCTTTCAAAAGACGGCCACCACGCGTCGCCCGTGATGGCCGGAAACTTGGGGGGCGAATATGCGCGCAGTCGAACGAGTCGCCACGCCCACTGGAAGGCGTAGCTGATGTTGGCTGGCCTGTCGTCGATCTGTCATCCCAGCCCATGGATCATATGCCCAGTTTTTGAGGATATTCCAGGTTTTTATTTTCGGTCACGGTTGAGATAGGCATGGTTGCTCGACGAGGCCGCGACGCATACACCGCAGCGCTGTCGCTGGAAAACATCACACTGGCCGAGTGGACTCACGCCGTCGGAGAGCGATGCTGTAGAAAACACCATGGGAGAGACGTGCCGCCGAGCCTGGCGGCGCAGGACGTGCTCCACGCGGCCAATTGGTTGAGAGCCCGGGATGATCGCCGAACGCGTGTTGATGACCTTGCTGATCGGCGGGATCGCGCTCGGGTGCGGGCTGGTCATCTACCCCTTCCTCTCGGCCGTGCTGTGGGCGGCGATCCTGGTCTACACGACCTGGCCGGTGTTCCGCTGGCTGACCGTCAGCGCCGGGTTGCCGCGCGCAGTGGCGGCGCTGCTGATGGTGGTCGTCTCGGCCCTGGTGATCGTGCTGCCGCTGGCGCTGGCCGTGCCGGGCGGCGCCGCCGACGTCAAAGCCGCTCGCGCCTCGCTGGAGGCCTGGCTGGCCGACATACCGCCGGCGCCGCATTGGCTTTCCGCCGTGCCGCTGGCCGGTGGCGTGCTGACGACGACGTGGAATGCCTGGGCCGCGGACCTGTCCAGCATGACGGCGTTCTTCCGGCCCTATCTGGGCATGTTCGCCGAACGCGGCCTGTCGCTGCTGCTGGGCGTGGCCGGAGGTCTGGTGCAGTTCTTCATCGCGCTGTTCGTGGCGTTCTTCCTCTGGGTCTCCGGCGCCACGCTTGGCGTACGACTCCAGGCGCTGGTGCACCGCATTGCCGGGCGTTACGGACCGGGGCTGATCGTGACCACGACGCGCGCGGTGCGCGGCACGGTGTACGGCATATTGGGGACGGCCATCATCCAGGGCTTCCTGACCGCGTTCGGGTTGAGCCTGGCCGGCGTGCCGCGCGTCGTCCTGCTGGGCACGGTCGCGGCCTTCCTGGCGGTCCTGCCGATCGGCGCTCCGCTCATCTGGATACCGGCCGGGCTTTGGCTGCTGGCGAGCGGCCATACCGGGCGCGGCGCCTTTCTGCTGATCTACGGTGTGGTTGTCGTGTCAGGGACCGATCACCTCATCCGTCCATATTTCATCGCACGCGGGGCGCAGATACCGTTCCTGCTGACCGTATTGGGCGTGCTGGGCGGCGTGCTGGCGTTCGGCGCGCTCGGCATATTCCTGGGGCCGGTCCTGCTTGGTGTCGGCTGGATGCTGGTGGCGGAATTCGCTCGCAGCGCAGGCGTGGAGCCGGCACCGGCCGACTTCGCCCCGCAAGCGATCCTGCCGGCCACGCAGGGCCAGCCTTGACCGGCTGAGGCATGGACGCGGAGCGCGACACGGCGAGGCTCGAGGGTTGGCACCCCGTGTTGCGTGTGCATACGCCACGCCTGCGCGTCTCGCGCGCCGCCGGGGACCGCACGCGCCGCAGCGGCCTGGTGTCGGGCGCCGCGCACATCGTGGTGCTGCTGGCCGTCTGGTGGCGGAGCCGGGGCGGAACACCGGCTGAACAGCAGCAAGCCCCGGCCTTCGCGGTGCAGTTCGTCGATGCCGGGTCCGCCACACCGGCGCCAGCCACGCCCGAGCCCCAGGCCGAGGTCAACCTTGGCGGTGCGGAACCGCTGCCCGCCCCGCCCGAGGAGCAGCCGGTGGAGCATGTGCCGGTGCCGCCCCCCGCACGCCATTACGGCAGTGCCTTGCGGCCGAAGGCGGACCGTAACCCGTTTGCCCATATCATGCCGTTCGACCTGTCGCAGCATTCTTCCCATCAGCTTGCCTCGTCCTCGCTTGGCCGCGGCCTCGATCTGTCGGCCGGTCCCGTCGTCGAACACGGCGCGTTGCATGACTCCGTGCGCCACGTGATGGGCAGCCACGGCATGTCGGATTGGGGCGAGGAACTGCGGGAGTTTGTGGAAGAGCATAAATACTATCCGCGAGAGGCCGCGGAGAACGGGGAGCAGGGTTCTGCCGTGGTGCGCATGACCGTCAGCCGCGACGGCACGGTCCGCAAGCTGACGCTGATAAGCTCGTCAGGCTCGCACCTCCTGGATGCGGCCTGGATGGCGGTCTTTCGCGACAACAAGCTGCCGCCGTTCAACGACGATATGCCGGAAAACGAGATCACCTTCAGCTTCGAGCTGGATTACCACCTGATCTATGGCAGCCATTAACCCCTCCGTCAGAAGCATCTGCGACGATAATTCCGTCACAACGACCGGAGCGGGCATGATCACCAACTGTGCCATGGGCATGGCCGCCGAGCAGCGTGCGTGCGTCGCCCTGGCCGAAGATGGCTGGTCGATTCTCGGGCGCCGCGTGCGAACGCCGGCGGGGGAGATCGATGCCGTGGCCGAGAAGGACGGGTTGGTCGCCTTTGTCGAAGTCAAGTCACGTCCCACCCTGGCCATGGCAGCCGCCGCTCTCGGCACGCGCCAGCAGGCGCGGCTTATGGCGTCGGCCGAGATCCTGCTGGGTGAGCATCCGCACTGGGGCCGCGAGGGCGTACGGTTCGACGTGATGCTGGTCGACCGGGATAGTCGGGTCCGACGGATCGCGGACGCCTTCCGCCTACACTGAGCCGGGTTGGCACAGCCCCCCACATTGCCGTTTGACCCGTTCCTGCTACACGGCCCCGCGATCATGGGGCGGAGCAGTGATGGTGTCTGGCAGGTTGCGGGTGGCCGTGCAGATGGATTCCTTCGAACAGGTCCGCATCGCCGGCGACAGCACCTTCGCCCTTATGCTGGAAGCTCAGGGCCGCGGACACGCGCTCTGGCATTATGAAGTACGCCACATGGCTTTGACCGAAGCGCGCCGCGACGGACAGGCCGGCCCCGCCCTGGCCCTGACGGCCCGGGCTCGCCCGGTTCAGGTCCAGGACGATGCGGCCCAACCGGCGACGTTCGGCGCCGAGCAGCGGCTCGATCTGGCGGAGATGGACGTCGTCCTCATGCGCCAGGACCCGCCGTTCGACATGGCCTACATCACCGCGACCCACCTGCTGGAACATGTCCAGGCCACGACACTGGTCGTCAACGATCCGGCCGCCGTCCGCAACGCGCCGGAAAAGCTGCTGGTCACGCATTTTCCCGAGCTGATGCCGCCCACGCTGATCACGTGGGACCCGGACGAGATACGCGATTTCCGGGCCATACACGCCGACATCATCGTCAAACCGCTGTTCGGTAATGGCGGCGCAGGGGTGTTCCGCATCCGGCCGGATGACGAAAACCTGGCCTCGTTGCTGGAGATGCACTTCTCCCGCTCACGGGAGCCCTTGATGGTGCAGCGTTACGAACCGGCCGTGCGGCAGGGCGACAAGCGGATCATCCTGGTCGATGGCGTGCCCGTGGGCGCCATCAACCGGGTGCCGGCGCAGGGCGAGGCGCGATCCAACATGCATGTCGGCGGCCGGGCCGAGCCGAGCCGGCTGACCGTGCGCGAGGTCGAGATCTGCGAGCGGATTGGTCCCATGCTGCGCGACCAGGGTTTGATCTTCGTCGGCATCGACGTGATCGGCGATTGGCTGACCGAGATCAACGTCACCTCGCCCACCGGGCTGCGGGAGATCGCGCGGTTCGACGGCAGCAACCCCGCCGGCCTGATCTGGGACAGCATCGAGCGGCGCCGAGCGCTCGCCAGCCCTGCTCGAGCGCCAGGTTAAGGTGGGCTCTTCCTGAGCCGCCAGCAAACGGCGCCGACGCAGGACACCGAGATCAGCAGCAGCGCAAAACTCGGCGGCTCCGGGACGGCGACACGGCTTGGGCCTGGTGCACGCGAGGCAGGCGGCACGGAAGGCTGTATGTTTGCAACGGCTGGATCGCTCGGCCCCGGCGCTGTAACGGATGCCGGCCGTAGTGCGGAGAGCGTGGCCGCTCCCGCGCCGGCCACCCCGATCGCTGCGGCCAGCGCTCCTGCCTTGGCCAACGTCGCCGCTTTGCCGGACGACGCGGCCAGGCGGGACAGTCCACGTCCGGCCGGCATGGCGGGCAGGCCGCCGGACTGTCCGGGTAGCGCCTCCGGCCGGCCGCAGGCGGCCGGGTTCGGCGCATGATGAGGGCTGGCGCCCACTCCGTGGTGGGTCCGATGCCGGACGCGGCCGATGATGCGGTGATGAACATGGGCGTGGGGGCCACCGGCCGCATGCGCGGGGCTGAAGACGGGAAGGCAGGGTTCCTCGGCCACGACACCACTCCAAGCCCGTACGGTCCGGGCGTGTGTGGCTCGATCCTGCTTTATTCAGGTTTCCAAATCCTGAACGCCTATTCGCGGGCCAGCACGCGGTCGTTGACGAAGCTCGACAGGCGTGACGCCGAGAAATCCGCGCGCAGCCGGTGTTCGTCGTAGGCTGCCTCGACCCAGTCCAGGAACGGCACGCGCCCCTCGGCCTCTTCGGCGTAGAGGCGGAAGAACGCGTCCAGTATGCCGGTGCGCGAGCGGCTGAAATGCCCGTAGCGCCAGGAAAGCTGCGACAACGCCTGGGCCGCACTGCCGCCATCGAACAAGATGGCCAGTCCGGAGGCCAACCCCGCCCGGTCGGCGCCCGATTTGCAATGCAGCAAGGCCGGTGTCTGAAGCTGCCGATAGATGTCGGCGAACCGCAGGATCCGCTCGCGATGCGGCGCGCCGCGGCTTTCGAACGCCATGTCCACATGGGTCAGTCCCAACCCATGCGCCGCCGCGCGGGACAGCGCATCGGACCCGCATTGCCGATGCCCGCGCAGATTGACCAGCGTGCGCAACCCGAGCCGGCGCGTCGCCGACGCCAGCCGAGCCGGCGTCGGGTGGTTGGAACGATAGAGACGCCCCGGAACGACTTCGGCGAAATTATCCCAGACCAGCCGGAAGACCGCGTGATCGACCAGAAGCGAGTCCGACCATGCGCGGGCACGGCCATGTCGCGTGCTGAGATCACCGAGGAACATGGCGGCCACCAGACATCATGTCCGCGTCAAAGCGAAGCCCCGACCGCTGCCGCACCTGGCACGGGGAGGGCGGCTATTGCCGCTCCACGATCAGCTGCTTGATCTCCTGGATCGCCTGCGCCGGGTTGAGGCCCTTGGGGCAGGTCTGGGTGCAGTTCATGATCGTGTGGCAGCGATAGAGCTTAAACGGGTCCTCCAGCGCGTCCAGCCGCGCGCCGGTGTTCTCGTCACGGCTGTCGGCGATCCAGCGATACGCCGCCAGCAGCGTCGCAGGACCCAGATACTTGTCGCCGTTCCACCAGTAGCTGGGGCAGGAGGTTGTGCAGCAATAGCACAGGATGCACTCCCACATCCCATCCAGCTTGGCCCGTTCCTCGCGGCTTTGCAGCCGCTCGCCATCGGGCGGTGCCGGGCTGTCGGCCTGCAGCCATGGTTTTATGCTCTGCAGCTGCGCATAGGCGGTGGTCAGATCCGGCACCAGATCCTTGATGACCGGCATATGCGGCAGCGGATAGATCGCCACCGCGCCGCGCACCTCGGCGGTCGGCTTCAAGCAGGCCAGCGTGTTGCCGCCATCGATGTTCATCGCGCAACTGCCGCAGATCCCTTCGCGGCAGGAGCGGCGGAAGGTGAGCGTCGGGTCGACCTCGTTCTTGATATAGATCAGCGCGTCCAGCACCATCGGCCCCACGCGGTCGAGGTCGAGCGTGTAGGTGTCGATGACGGGATTTTTCCCGTCATCGGGATTCCAGCGATAGACGCGGAATTCCTTGGTGCGCTTGGCGCCGGCGGGCGCCGCGAAATTGCGCCCGCGTCCGACGCGGCTGTTCTTGGGAAGCGTCAGCTCAACCATTCGTTACTTCCAATTTCCAGTTGCCAAACTGGCCTAGTACACGCGCTTCTTCGGCGGAAACACCTGGACCTCGTTGGTCAGCGTCTGCATCCGCACCGGTCGGTAATCGAGGTGAACGTCGCCGCTATCGGCAACCCAGCTCAACGAATGCTTCATCCAGTTGGCGTCGTCGCGATCCGGGTAATCGTCATGCGCCTGCGCCCCGCGGCTTTCGTGGCGCGCCTCGGCGCTCACCATCGTCGCCGAAGCGTTTCGAACAAGGTTTTGCAGCTCAAGCGCCTCGACGAGGTCCGAATTCCAGATCAGCGAACGGTCGCTCAGCGCCATGTCCGACAGCCCGCCCCAGAGCTGGTGCATCTTGTCCACACCCTCGGTCAGGCTGGCGCTGCTGCGGAAGACGGCCGCATGCTTCTGCATCGTGCGCTGCAACGCCTCGCGTATCTGGGCGACGCCGGTGCCGCCGCTCGCGTGCCGCGTCCAGTCGAAGCGGTCCAGGCTCGCCTCGCCGGCGCGTGGCGGCAGCGGCGCCTGGCTCGCCCCTGCCGTCACCACCTGCGCAG
>CAXUNK010000129.1:0-8570 GCA_964252425.1 uncultured Acetobacteraceae bacterium | reverse complement strand
CGGCAGGTCGACCACCGGGACCGGGCGGGCGACGGTCGGCAACGGCGCCGTCCTGGCCTGGCACTCCCCGCACAGCGCGCCGTCCGGATCGCAGCCGTACCGGCAATCCTGCACCGCGCGCCCGGGCGGCAGGCCGGCCGCCAAGGCGCGCACGGCGGTCGATTTGCCGGTGCCCCGGTCGCCCATCACCAGCACGCCGCCAAGCGTCGGGTCGATGGCGGCGAGCATGAGCGCGCGCTTCATCTCCTCCTGCCCGGTGATGGCGACGAACGGGTATGGATCGCGCGTCATGGTCGCTCCCTGGTCGTTGGGCGCAGTTTGGACCGCATTGGCGGCATTTACGCAAAGGGCGCGGGGCCGCTCGATGCGATAGGCGCGTGACAGGCGCGGCCGAGCGTGCTCTGTGTGCCCGCAACCGCTGGGGACCTGCACATGAACAACGCTGAACTGATCGAGCACATCGCCACGACCGCCGGGATCGAGAAGGGCAAGGCGAAAAAGGCCGTCGACGCCATGACCTCGGCCATCACCGAGGCGGCCAAGGGCGGGGACGCGGTGGCCATGGCCGGTTTCGGTCAGTTCAAAGTGAAGGACGTGCCTGCCCGCCAGGGCCGCAACCCGGCGACCGGCGAGACGATCGACATCGCCGCCTCTCGCAAGCTGACCTTCATCCCCGCCAAGGCGGTCAAGGACATGCTGAACGGCTGAGCCGTCTTCGCCGGCGCGCGGCGCAGAACACCCTTGCCAGCGCCTGCCGGGCGCTGGCATATGCCGCCTCCGCCCAAGCCGCTGCGCCCAACGTGGCCGGCAGGCGCCGGTTCGTCCTGGTGCCAGGCAGGCCTGGTGCCGGCCGTTCCAGGAGTTTCGCCCGTGTCCCAGCCATCCCTCAGGATCACCCGTTTCGAGCGCCGCCGGCCGCCAGCCGACTACGTCTTCGAGGTCTGGAACCCGATGGAGGCCGCCTACGAGACGCAGCCCAGTTTCGAGGCGGGGATGGAGCGGGTCCAGCACCTAGCCCACGAGGTGCATGAGTTGTGGGTGTCGAAGGACGCGGCCCTGCTTGCCCTGCCAAGCCCGCCATCGCCGGTGGACGGCGCCGAGTTCGCCGAGTTCCGCGTCACCGCCCAGGCACAGCGCAGCTACGACATACGCAGCTTCGACACGCCGGAATGGAGCCATTTCCGCGGCTATATCAGCCAGGCGGCCGAGCGGATCAGCGGCGAAGTCGGCTTCGTGCTCGCCCCATCGCTGATCCCGGCGCCCCCGGCACAGCGGCTGCAGGCCAAGTCGGCCTAGCCGAGGACATTCCAAGCACTCGCCGCGGGCAATCCGGGGCCGCCCGGGACACGTGACCGTGACGCGCCCAGTCCGCACCGGGCGCGCGCAGGCGGACGTGTGATCTTGTCGGCCAGCCGCCAGCCGGGCAAACCACGCGCGACGCGTGCCGGATGAGGACGACAATGCCCAAGATCAAGGTGAAGACGCCGCTGGTGGAGCTGGATGGCGACGAGATGACCCGGATCATCTGGGGTTTCATCAAGGACAAGCTGATCCTGCCCTATCTCGACATCGACCTGAAATACTACGATCTGGGCATCGAATATCGCGACCAGACCGACGACCACGTCACCGTGGACGCGGCCAACGCCATCAAGCTGTACGGCGTCGGCGTCAAATGCGCGACCATCACGCCGGACGAGGCGCGCGTGCGGGAGTTCGGCCTCAAACGCATGTGGCGCAGCCCGAACGGCACCATACGCAACATTCTTGACGGCACCATCTTCCGCGAGCCGATCATCTGCAACAACGTGCCGCGCCTGGTGCCGCACTGGACGCGCCCGATCGTCATCGGACGACACGCCTACGGCGACATCTACCGCGCGGCGGAGACGAAGATTCCCGGTCCGGGCAAGGTCTCTCTCGTATTCGAGCCGGCCGACGGCTCCGAACCGCATATCTACGAGGTTCACGAATTCCGCGGCCCCGGCGTGGCGATGGGCCAGCACAACACCCGCGCCTCGATCGAGGGGTTTGCGCGGGCCAGCTTCAACTACGGCCTGGCGCGCGACTATCCCGTCTATCTCTCGACGAAAAACACGATCCTCAAAGCCTATGACGGCATGTTCAAGGACGTCTTCCAGGAGGTGTTCGACGCGGAGTTCCGCACCCGCTTCGACAAGCACGGGCTGACCTACGAGCACCGGCTGATCGACGACATGGTGGCCAGCGCGCTCAAATGGTCGGGCGGCTATCTGTGGGCGTGCAAGAACTACGACGGCGACGTGCAGAGCGACATCGTCGCACAGGGTTTCGGCTCGCTCGGCCTGATGACCAGCGTGCTGATGAGCCCGGACGGGCGCACGGTGGAAAGCGAGGCGGCGCACGGCACCGTCACCCGCCACTACCGCGAGCACCAGAAAGGTCGGGAGACCAGCACCAACCCGATCGCCTCGATCTTCGCGTGGACGCGCGGCCTGATCTATCGCGGCCGGTTCGACAACACGCCGGAGGTCACCGCATTCGCCGAGACGCTGGAGCGGGTGTGCATCGAGACGGTGGAGAGCGGGGCGATGACCAAGGACCTGGCCATCCTGATCGATCGCGACGCCCCCTGGATGAACACGCAGGACTTCCTGGCCCGCATCGACGACAACCTTCGCGCGGCCATGCGCGAGGCCGCCGGACCGCAGCATGCGGCGGCCGATTGATACGTGTTGTGAGAGAAAGGAAGGCCTTCTTTTTCGAGAAAAAGAAGCAAAAAGCTTTTGCTCTGTTCGCCTGCATTACGGCTCGCAACTATTCTGCCAGAGCGGTTCCGGCAGAACCTGCGCGAGCACCACCGCAAGCGTAGAGACAGAAGTTTTTTGGTCCTTTTTTTCAAAAAAGGACTGCTTGCTTCGCAGTCCAGCCCCGCCGTCACCTCCGTGCCGACGACGGTTGCAATTCGCATAGCAGGGTCTTGGTGCCAACGATGCGCCCGGTCACGCGCTCGCATCTGCCGCGACGCAAATCGTAGGCGGACAGGGTCCGGTCGGCGGCGCCGGGATCCCAATCGGGCTTTTCCACGCCGTACAGATTGCTTGGCTGCCGGGCGACGGCGTCGCGTATGCGGGCCTGCAACACGCCGCCATCCCCGGGACGGGTGACGTTGTTGTCGGCGCCGGCGAAACGCACCTGCTCGGGTTCGAACGCGGCCAGGTAGGCCAGCGGCGCGCTGTCGAGCAGCAGCACCAGCGAGCCGGGGGGCAGCGGCCGCACATCGACCTGCAGCGCCGGCCCGCCCGGCCCATCCACCCGGCCCCAGCGTGGATAGACGGTCACCAGTCTCAGCCCGGCCAGCAGGACCAGCAAGCCGACGATCACCCAGCGCCGATCCGGCACAAGGCTGCACGCCAGCAAGGCCACGATCGTGCCGCTCAGCAGTTCCAGCACCGACAGATAGCGGAAAATCGAGAACTGGCGTTCCCACAGCACGAAGCCCACCGCGAACGCCACGCACGCGAGGCGGGCCGCGCCGTCCAGGGTGTTCGTCCGCAGCGCGCTGCGGACGAGCAGGACCGCGGCCGACAGAATGGCCAGTGCGAAGCGCGGGTCGCGCATCGGCTGGTCGGGTTCGGTCACGAGCGGGGTCGGGCTCGCGGCCCAGAAGAACGGGTAGAACAGCCAGTGCGCCAGATCGCGCGGCAAAAACCGCCGGTCGATGTAGTCGGCGTTCGCGGCCAGCGGGGAGTGGAAGATGTTGTTGTAGAGCGGGAACAACGGGTTGCCGGTCGCCTGCCAGACGCGCCACCACCACCACGTATCGCTCGCCAGCAGTCCCGCCACGACGCCGATGCAGAACAGCATCGCCATGCGTGCGCGCACCAGCGCAGGCAAGCCGGCATAGGCCAGCACGCCCGCCGCCAGACCGACGGCTGTCGAGGTGAAGGTCAGTTTTAAGCCCAGCGCTGCTCCGACCAGCAGGCCCGGCACCAGATCCCAGGCGATCGCATACGGCTGTCCGTCCGCGATCCCCCGCGCGCGCCGCAGCAGGATCAGCATCGCGCCCAGCACCAGCGAGCACGGCGCCATGTCGCTCATCGAGGTCGCCAGCACCGGGTGCGAGGCTGCCCCGGTCGCCCCCACGATGACGGCGAGCAGGGCGACCAGCCGGTCGGCGACGCTGCTCGCCCGAAGCAGATGGGCGGCGATGAGATAGGCGAGCCACAACGCGACCACCGCGGGCAGCGCCAGCACCAGGTTGACGAGGTGCGCGCCGCCCAGGTGGCGCGAGACGAGGTAGAAGAAGAGATCGTTGGTCGGCGGCAGGAAGCCCTGGCTCTGCGCCGGCACGATATCGCGCGACCAGACGCCGTGCAGCAGCGCGTACGGCCCATACAGGTGGTAGTTCAGCAGATCGTAGCAGGCGTCGCCAGGCAGCCGCCACGCCGTCTCCGCCGTCCACGCGAACAGCGCCAGCAGCGTGAGCGAGGTCTGATGACGTGCGAGCAGCGCGTGCGGCTGCATGGGTTTGGCGGGCGCGTCCGATGATGCGTACACGTGCGGATATCACCCGTTCGTCAGGCGGCTGGGCATACCATCGGCGGGCCGCTAGTTAACACCGCCACACCAGCAGGAGACTTGCCGGATATGTCGCAGACCCGCCGCACCTTCCTGATGACGTCGCTGATGACCGGGTTCACAGCCGCGGTGGCCCGGGCGCAGACGGCGCCCATTCATACCGGCACGAACGGGCTGGCGGCGAGCGAGACGCAGATACCGGTGAGCGACGGCCAGCTCCCCGCCTATTACGCGCGCCCCACCGGCGCCGGGCCGTTCCCCACCATCCTGGTGATCGAGGAGATCTTCGGCGTCCACGAATACATCCAGGATGTCTGCCGCAGGTTCGCCCATGAGGGTTATTTCGCGGTGGCGCCCGAACTCTACGCCCGTATCGGCGACCCGTCGAAATACACCGACCCGCACGAGATCTATGACAAGATCATCCTCAAGGCGCCCGACGCCACCATGCTGTCCGACCTCGACAGCACGGCCGAATGGGCCGCGACCCATGGCGGCGACCCGGTGCGGCTGGGTGTGACGGGGTTCTGCCGCGGCGGGCGGGACACGTGGCTGTATGCCGAGCACAATCCGCATCTGAAGGCCGCGGTCGCCTGGTACGGGCCGGTGAAGGGCGCGGTCTCGGAAATCCAGCCGCACACGCCGACCGACGAGGCGGCCGCGCTGCGCTGCCCGCTGCTCGGCCTCTATGGCGGGCGGGACGACAGCATCAAGCCGGCCGACGTGCAGGCGGCCGCACAGATCGCGCGCGACGCCGGCCACACCGTCGAGATCAAGGTGTTCCCCGAGGCCGGGCACGGCTTCCACGCCGATTACAGGAGCAGCTACAACAAGGATGCCGCCAAGCAGGGCTGGGCCGACGCCCTGGCCTGGTTCCGGGCGCACGGCGTCGATTGAGCGGGCTGTCCGGCGCGGCGCAGGCCGGTTACGCAGCACCCCGCGACGCCTATCGCGCGATACGCGGCCTGCTGGCCGTGCTCGCGATGGCCTCGCTCGACGGCAACATCGTGGGCCCTGCCCTGCCGCGCATCGTCAGCGACCTGGGCGGCCTGGCCCATCTGTCATGGGTGGTGACGGCTTTTGCCGTGGCCTCCACAGCCACGACCCCGCTCTATGGCAAGCTGTCCGACCAATTCGGGCGGCGGCCGGCGTTCTTCGTCTCGATCGGCGTTTTCCTGGCCGGCTCCGTGCTGTGCGGGGCGGCGCACAGCATGTTCATGCTGATCGGCGCCCGCGCGCTGCAGGGGCTGGGCGCAGGCGGGCTGATCGTGCTCTCCCAGGCCACCATCGGCGACCTCGTCTCGCCACGCGAGCGCGGGCGCTACCAGGGCATGGTCGCGGCCACCTTCGCGCTGTGCAGCGTGGCCGGTCCGCTGCTGGGCGGCGTGATCACCGACCTGCTGTCCTGGCCATGGATCTTCTACATCAACCTGCCGATCGGGGCGGCGGCGCTGGTCATCCTCAGCCGCTCGCTGCCGGCGCACACGCCGCGAGAGGTGCGCCCGATCGATTTCGCAGGCTTCGCCCTGATCATCGCCGCGACCTGCACCTTGCTGCTGATGCTGAGCTGGGGCGGCGTGGTCTATCCGTGGGCGTCGCTTCCCATCGCCGGCCTGGGTGCGGCCACCCTGCTGCTGGTGCTGCTGCTGTGGCCGGTCGAACGCGCGGCCGCCGAGCCGGCCCTGCCCGCGCGGCTGTTCGCCGACCGCGTCTATGCCGCCGGCACGCTCGGCATCACGCTCACCGTCACCGCGCTGTTCGGCAGCCTGGTCTTCGTGCCGCTGTTCTTCCAGGCGGTGCTCGGCCTGTCGGCGACGGAAGCCGGGCTGCGCATGGCGCCGCTGATGGGCGGTCTGATCATCAGCTCCGTCCTGGGCGGCCGCGCGGTGTCGCGCACCGGCCGGCTCAAGGTCTTTCCGGTGGCGGGTCTGGCGCTGGCGACGCTCGCCGATCTGGCCCTGGCCAGGGCATTTTCGCACAATGCGAGCGCCAATGTGCTGGACGCGCTGCTGACGGTGCTCGGGCTGGGCATGGGGATGGTGATGCCGAACGTGACGACGGCGATACAGAACGCGGTCGCCCGGGCGGATCTGGGCGTGGCCACGGCGACGCTCGGCTTTTTCCGCTCGCTGGGCGGGGCGTTCGGGGTCGCCGCCTCCGGCATGATCCTGGCGGCGACGTTGCGCGGCCATCCGAGCGTCAACCTGTCGCAGATCGGCGCGCTGCCGGCGGCCGAGCGCGCCGGCCTGCTGGGCGGCTACGCGCAGGCGCTCGGTGTGACGTTCCTGGCCGCCGCCTGCGTGAGCGCGCTGGGGTTCGCCGCCCTGCTCGCAATGCCGGAGCGGCCGCTGCGCGGCAGGTGAGACCGGCCGGCTTCACGAGTGACACTCTCAATCGCCGGCCAGCGCCGGAAGCACCCGCTCCCGCGCCACACGATCAGGCACCGACGTCAACACCGCAAACGGGACCGCCAGCACCAGCCCGGCCACAAATGGCAGACACAGCAGGCCGGCGACTCCGGAGACCGACCCGAACGCCCAGAGAAGCAGCGCGCCCAGCAGGGTCTGCGGCCAGAACATGCGCAGGCCGGCTGCCCAGCCCACAGCATGGCCATCCCGAAGCTGGCCGCCCCAGCCGACGCGCCGGCCGAGCGCCAGCCCCAGCACCGCCCAGCTCTTATGCGCCGCAATGATCGGGTCCAGCAGCAGCGTGGCACCGATCTCCCGCGCACAGGACCGCACGAACACGGCCGCGCCACCGAATCGGCACCGCATCGCCGGGCGCAGCAGCACCTCCGCATAGCCCAACAGTTTCGGCCCGTGCAGCGCCGCCCAGCCGGCCGCCAGCAGGCACAGCACCGGCGCGCGCGGCATCTGAGCGCCGTCCAGCACTGCGAGCAGGGCGGCAAGCGGCCACATGGCGAACCAGAACGGCGTCAAGACGTAATGCAGGATCGCCTGCAGCATCTGCAGCCGGCCAAGCGGCCCCAGCTCGGCCCGGCGCAGCAGGAAGCGATACTGCATGTTGCCTGCCGCCCATCGCACGTCGCGCACCAGGTAGTCGGGCAGCGTGGGCGGGTGGCTTTCGCAGGAGCCCTCGTCGCTGGCCAGCACACGCAGCTTCCAGCCCGCCGCCTGCAGCCGCGCGGCCTCTACATGGTCATGGCTCATGATCAGCCTGCCATCCGGCAGCGAGTCCAGCCGGCAATGCGCGCGGAACGGCGCCACGCGCACCAGCGCGTTGTGGCCCCAGTACGGCCCCTGATCCGCCTGCCACCAGGCCTGCCCGGTCGCCCAGATGCGCAGCCCATGGCGATGGCCGAAGCCGAACAGCCGGCTGAACGGCGACTGCGCGCCGTGGCCGTGGAAGGTGGCCTGCAGGATGGCCAGGCGCGGGTCGGCCTGCATCACGGAGGCCATGCGCTCGATCGTGCGCAGCGACATGGCACTGTCGGCGTCCAGGCACAGCATCAGCTCGAAGGCTCCCGCGTAAGCGTCGAGGAAAGACATCACGTTGCCCGCCTTGAAGCCGGTGTTGGAGCCGCGCCGCCGATACAGCACCTCCGGTCCGCCGCCCGCACGCAGCCGCTCGACCGCCTCCGCCTCCTGGCCCGCCACCACATCGGACACGGTATCGGACAGCACGCAGACCACGTAGTGGAGCGCACGGCCGGCCCGCCCGATCTCGGCCGACAGGCGGGTCAGCCGGCCGAACACGGCGCCCACATCCTCGTCGCGCACGCAGACCGCGATCCCGGTGCGCAGCGTGGCGGGCCGGCTGGCCTGAGGCAGGCGAAGCTGCGGCAGCACGGAGGCGACCGGGTCGGCCGCACCCATGCGCAGCGCGAACCCGACCAGTCCGGTCGCCGCCGACAGGCCAAGCCAGGGCGCGTTCACCAGCAGGCAGGCGAAGAGCGCAGCCCGCGCCGGTGTCCAGCCATCGGGCGCGATCGCGCGTGCGCCCAGCCAGGCCAGCCCCGCCGAGATCGCGAGGACGAGGCCTAGGAACAC
>CAXUNK010000128.1:0-8603 GCA_964252425.1 uncultured Acetobacteraceae bacterium | reverse complement strand
CGCTTCCGGTGTAGATCGAGTCAGAGCCGGCGCCACCAGTTATGGTGTCGCCAACAGCGTTATCGCCGAAGAACACGTTTGTTCCGGCGATGAAATCGACGTTGTCGTTGCCACCGCCGGCGTTGAAGGTGACGTTTCCGCCGGCTACGACCGTGTCGCCGCCAGCAGATGACCCATTCACCGTTGTCGAACTGCCGACGAGTGCCAGCGAATACTCGCCACCCGCGCTAAGAGTGTAGCTGTCTAAGGTGGTCTGAGACAGCATCTCGTTCAAAACGGTCCCGCCAGCCGGCGCGTGAGGCGCGGCGCCAGTCGAGAGTACGTTGATCGTCAGACTGCCCGCATTGCTGGCGGCTTGAATGGCGCTTCCGAAGGCTCTGGCGTAGTTGGTTGTGCTCGTGCCCGTTACGGTAAACACCAGGGGTGGGGCGCCGCTGCCTCCTGGAATCGAAATCGTTGCCATTAGCGTTACCCCTGAAAGTCAGTCACAAACATGCTGCGCCGCACTAATTTTGCCCGGCTGGATGGTGCATATCAAACAGGACGACCGGAAACAACCACGAAATGGCGGAAAACTCCGGTTTTTCGAATGAGAGGGAGATTGTGGTGCATTTCTGCCACTTGCCTCGCGTTATGGTTGTGGTGACCTCAAAAGGGTTTGCCTTCGCGGGTCAGGGGGGCGGCGCTTGGGACGTTTGATGGGGCATCTTGGGAGATGTGAATGCTGTTCCAGGCCAACCCTGGTGCTGCTGGCTGGGGCCGAAAGACGCAGATCGACATGATCCGGACGCGACGACGCGGATTGTGCCTGGTGGTGGCGGCGCCGTCCGGCGCGGGCAAGAGCACCATCGTTAAACGACTGCTCGATACGGAGCCGGAGCTGACCGCCTCCGTAAGCGTGACGACGCGGCAGCCTCGCCCAGGCGAGCTGGAAGGCCGTGACTATTATTACAGGTCGGATGCCGATTTCAGCCGGATGGTCGAGTCGGGCGAGATGCTGGAGCATGCCATCGTATTCGGTCGTGGGTATGGCACGCCCAGGGCGCCGATCTTGGCTGCGCTGGAGGGTGGCCGCGACGTTGTGTTGGACATCGATTGGCAGGGTTGGCGGCAAATTCGGGCGCGCTTGCCCGACGATACGGTAGGGGTGTTCGTGCTGCCCCCCTCCATGCCGGTTTTGGCCGAGCGCCTGCGTGGCCGGGGGAGTGACCGAGACGATGAGGTGGGGCGCCGCATGGCTGCGGCACGAGGCGAGATGTTGCATTGGGCGGAATTTGATCACGTCGTGATTAACGACACGTTGCCGGAGTGCGTGGACGATGTCAGAGCCGTCCTGCGGGCGGCCCGCTGCACGGTCAGTCGCAACCTGGCGGCCCGGCAGGTGGCAGCCGACATGATCGATGGGCTGACCGACTGAAGGCAGGAGTCGTGCTTGCGCAGCCTGCTGACCTCACGCAGGCCGTCACCGAGGTTGCTTGGCCGTTGACTATGTTGGGCCTTAGCCGTTCGTGGTCTGCCGCGAGCTTACCCGTGGCGCGCGAGTTTGTGGGCGGTGCGCAGCAGGAACGCGCGGTCCTCCGGGTCGCAGGCGCGATACAGCCGCAGCATGGCGAGCTCGTCACCGGTATTGCCGATCTCAGGCACGTGGCCCTCCAGCAGATGTTCGACTGAGGCGCCGAGGGCGCTCGCGATACGCGAGATGTTGCCGCGCAGTTGGCCGGCGCGATCCGTTTCCCATTGTGCAACGGCGCTTCGACTAACATTGCACGCGGCCGCGAGCTCGTCCTGGGTAAGGCCGCGTGCGTGTCTGAGCGCGCGAATGCGGGCACCGACGGAGATCCGTTCCGACATTGCTTGCGTATGCGCCAGTTTCTCTAACAAAGCGAGTTAGCTGTGTTGACAAGTTTGTGTCAGTCTGTCTAACATCAGGCGCGTAGGGAGGTCTCGATGCGCGCGCATGTGAAATGGACGGACGAACTCGACGTGCAGCTTCGCCAATTACGGGCGGCTGGCGTTACCTGGGACGGCATCGCGGGAGCAATGGGGCTGGGGCGCAACACGGTTCTGGAGCGCGGTCGCAAGATCGGTGCCCGAAGATTGCGTGCACCGGCTGCCATTGTGCTGGAGGAGTCGCGAGATAGGCCGCCGCGCCAGGCAGGACATCCGGCCACGTGGTCGCTGCTCACAAAAGATACGGTTCTTGACGGCGAAGCCTATCCCTATCCGGTCTTTCTTTAAGGAACAAAGCATGAACTGTGTCGGAGAGATGACGCTGCTGTGTTTGGACGGAAGTGTTTCGGCCACAGGCCGTTGTTTCACCTCCAAGGCGGTGCCGGTGATCGATGCCGCGTTCGTGGTGCGTCGTTTGGAGGAGGCGGGACGGACGCTGCTGGCGATACCCTCTTCAGGCTATTCCACGCGTTTGCGGGTAAGTCGGCTGGATGTCTTGGGGGAGGTCGGAGAAGCCGTAGCAGAGGTCGCGGGCCGGGTGCGTGCCGCGTCGCCGCCGGCCGAGAGGATCTCGCGCATGGACGAGGCATTGGGCTGGCTGCCGCTGATCCCGCAGGATCGGTATGTGCTTCGGCGTATCGTGGGGGCTCGCAGCCTGGTGAGCCCGATGACCGAACGCCATCTGTTTTCATGGCGCCGGCTGGGCAGTGTGATGGGAGCCGACCACAAGGCTGTTCAGCGGTGGCACGGTCAGGGGATTGGACTGCTGGTCGCCGCTCTGCAAGGGAGATGCCTGGCGCAAGCTGGCTGAGGTCGCGAAACTCGGGCGCAGGCGACGTGTGATCGTCAATCCTGCGTCTTGGACAGGTGGACGCGATACCGGCAGCGCGGTGTCGCGTATGTGCCGTCCACACCGTCTGTGACGATCCGGCCGTTGAACGTGTTTGTGTATATTTTGTGTTCTTGGGTGACAAGTGTGAGATGCGCCGTCATTTCGCTTCCGCTGCTATGGCCACGCAAGATGAGCGTTCCGCTGGACGGCGTGAACAGGATGGAACTGCCCCGCATGCTGAGTTCGGCGCGAAGTGGCGGGTCACATGTGCCGGCTATGGGTTGCAGCATTCCCGCATACACGAGCGGCTTCGAGTTGGTGCAGCTTGCCAGGCAGAAAACGAGCAGAGTGCCGGAGAGCTTTCGCATGGAGGCTAGTGTAAAGCGGCGGCGGCTGTTTGCCAACATGGTTGAGGAGGTGACCCGGGCGAAGCGCTTGCGTCGCATGGATCTTGAAGGCCGATGGCCTCTCCTGCTTTCTGACCGGAAACCGGCTTCAATTTTCTCGTTGCCCAGATAGCCCAACTTTCTGTATATTTTCTTCAACGATGGCGGTTTGCGCACGACGCTTCGCCCCAATCCAGCATGGTCACTTACAACGATTGGAACGCGAGTCGTTGCTGACGTCTGCGTTCAAGGTTGCTTCGTTCGGTGAGGCTGGAGACTTGATGAGCGATGATCTTTCTACGCCGCTTGAAGTGCTGTTGCACACGATGCGGCGGCACTGGCGTGAGGGTCGGGTTGATGCAGCGGTTGCACTTGCGAAAGCAGCCGCGCCCTATCTGCATCCGCGTGCCGGGGGCAATCGGTCTGTGATCAGCCTCGCAACGATGGGGGATGACGAGCTTAATGATCTCTGTTCGCGAGGCCCTGCGGGAGAGGGATCTGAGACGGGGGATACGGAGTAGTCTTTCAGCTTGGGCGACGTTCGCAATCTCGGCAACAGGGTACACGCCGGCGCCACACCATTTCATGATCATGGATCAGTTGGAGCGTCTGTCGCGCGGTGAGGCGACCAGGCTGATGATTTTAATGCCGCCGGGTTCGGCGAAAAGCACGTACGCTAGCCGGTTATTTCCAGCGTGGTGGATGGCGCGTCATCCGTACGATGCGGTTATTTCGGCATGCCACACAGCGCGTTTGGCGGAGCATTTTGGTCGGGGTGTGCGTGGATTGCTGGAGCAGCACGCCGATCGTTTGGGCGTTCGCCTGTCTGGTGATCTGCGTGCGGCTGGCCGGTTTGCGACGGAACAGGGTGGCGAGTATTTCGGCATTGGCGTGAACGGCGCTGTCACGGGTCGCAGGGCTGATTTGGCGCTGATTGACGATCCAGTCAGGTCCTTTGCGGATGCCGAGAGTTTTTCGGCGCGAGAACGTCTGTGGGATTGGTTTCGTTCCGAGCTTGTGACCCGAATGAAACCACGCGGGCGCATGGTGTTGGTGATGACGCGCTGGCATTGCGACGACTTGGCTGGCCGGTTGATCGATCATGGTGATTGGGAGGTACTACGCTTGCCGGCACTGGCCGAGGCCGAGGATGCACTTGGCCGTGAGCCCGGAGAGGCACTTTGGCCGGAGTGGGAGAGTGCGGAGGCTTTGGCGGCCAAGCGAGCGCTGCTCGGCGATCGGCATTTCAGTGCGATTTTCCAACAGACACCAGTGCGAGATAGCGGCCAACTATTCGACGCAGCGCGGCTGCGGGTAGTGGACACTGTTCCGCCTGGCGATGCGGTCCGCGCGTGGGACCTGGCTGGGACGGAAAGCGGGGCCGGCGACCCTGATTGGACGGTGGCGCTCAAGCTGGTGCGCGATGGGTCAGGCGCGTGGTTCATTGATGACGTGATTCGCTTTCGTGGGGTAGCCGGCGAGGTTGCAAGCCGGATGAAGGCCGTTGCAAGCGATGATGGCGTGGGAGTGACCGTGGGACTGCCGCAGGATCCGGGTCAGGCGGGCAAAAGCCAGATCATGTTTCTGACCCAGATCTTGGCTGGGTTTCGGGTCGTGGCCACGCCCGAGACCGGGTCGAAATCGGTGCGAGCCATGGGCATCGCGGCTCAAATCTCAGCGGGGACTGTGAGTATGCGACGTGCTGCGTGGAACGCTGCGTTTCTCGATGAGCTCTCAAGTTTTCCGCATGGCCGAAAAGACGATCAGGTTGACGCCTTGTCTCGTGCATTTTCCATGATGCTGGAGCCGCAACCGCCAGCCCGCTTCGCTCGATTGCCGTTTTCTACTCGGTAGAGCGGGAACTCTCACGCCTGATGAGCCGCCCCAAGTATTCGAGCGAGGTGGAACGTGTTTCGAACGATTTCCGGGCTGATTGACGATGATGCCGATTATCCTGAACGTACGAGGAGGCTGACGCTTTTTCGTCGAGTGCTCGACGGGACTCTCTATGATGCCTTGTTATACGAATTTCATGAGGAACGAACGGAAGGCGGCGATTACATACCTTTACGCAAGCGACGGCCATCGGTGCGGTATGGACTGGCGCGGCTGGCGGTTGAGGACAGTGTGGCGCTGTTATTCAGTGAGGGACACTTCCCAACCTACGAGTCGTCCGATCATGTTGTGCGCGACGCGTTGGCGGGTTTTGCGCGGGAAGTACGCCTTAATGAGGTCATGATCGATGCAGGATTACGGGGCAGTGTCGGATCCGTTGCTCTTCACTTTCGGGTGCTGAAGAATCGAGTTTTTGTCGACGTAATTGACACAGTTTATCTGACACCCTATTGGGACCCCGCAGAGCCGGATACGCTTGTGAGCGTAACGGAGCAGTTCAAGGTGAGAGGCACCGCCATGATGGCCTCTGGTGTGCCGGTCGCCGATCCTGATGCAGTCTATTGGTTTCGGCGCGTTTGGGATGCTGCGGCAGAGCGGTGGTTTCTACCAGTTGCGGTTGGCGACCCGACTGACTTCATTGAAGACGCGAGCCGCACGGTTCATCATGGATTAGGGTTCGTACCAATGGTGTGGATCCGCAATCTGCCTGGCGGTTCTGCGCCGGATGGTGCCTGTACCTTCCAGAGCGCCATAGATATTGGGATCGAGATCGATTACCAGTTGAGTCAGGCTGGCCGAGGCCTGAAGTATAGCAGTGACCCCACGCTCCTTATTCGTGAGCCGGCCGGCCTGGATGGCACGATGGTGCATGGGGCTGCCAACGCGCTTGTCGTCAGCGAAAAAGGCGATGCAAAACTTCTGGAAATCGGTGGCACGGCTAGTCAAGCGGTAATCGACTACGTACGCGTTCTGCGCGACTTCGCCTTGGAGAGTCTGCACGGTAATCGGGCCGATGCTCAACGGCTGTCAACTCCGGCGAGTGGTCGAGCGTTGCAGCTCATGAATCAAGGTTTGCTTTGGCTGGCTGACAATCTTCGTATCAGCTATGGCCAGTACGCACTGATACAGATTGCACGGATGTTTCTTAAGGCGAGCACCATCTATGCACTGCAACTCGAGGGTCAGCCGACACCCAAGCTGAACCCCCGAGCATCGGTAAGTTTGCGCTGGCCGGACTGGTACGCGGCTGACACCCAGGACACGCAGCGTACGGCGGCAACGCTCATCTCGCTTGTGCAGGCAAAGCAGATGTCGCGTGAGACAGCGTTGCGTGTGATTGCCGGCGATTACGACATCGAGGATGTCGCGGCTGAGCTTCAGCGGATCAAGGAGGATGGCAGATGAGCGAGCCGGAAAATGGCCCGCAAGACGCATTGATTGCGCTCAAGGCACGAGCGGATGCTTTGGAGGAGCAGTTGCGTCAGGTGGAGGCCAATGCCTCGCGACGACTACGCGAGGCGGAATTGCAAGCCGAGGCAACGCGCGCAGGGATTGTTGATATTGATGGCTTAAGATTATTAAGCCCGGAAGCATTGGCCAGTGTACCGGGGCGCGATTTCAGCGCCGCCGACGTTGTTGGGCAGTTGCGCCGGGACAAGCCCTGGCTCTTTGTGACTGCTAATTCAAGTAGTACGCAACCGGCACCCGTCACGGCCCCTTCACGTACGCGGGCGGCAATGGAGATGTCGGTCGAGGAGTGGCGGGCCGCTCGCGCGGCTCTTTTGCGCCGGCGATAGCGGCAATGCCGAAGACAAGTCCGGTCCGCTTTCGTCGGTCATTCCTGATTAGCTTGGAGAGAATTTGATGGGCATTTCCAATTTCCCGGTCGCCTTGCAACCCATTATCCAGCAGGGCTTTCTTGAGCGTGAGTTTCAGCAGGCACTGCGGTCTCGGATCGGATATCGCGCTTGTGCCGATCGCGAGGAGTTTGCCGTCGGTATCGGTGAAACGCTGACCAAGACACGAGCTGGGCTTAAGCCCGCCGTGACTACGCCGATCGCGACAGGGGCCAACACGAACCTGGACAACGGGCTAACACCCGGAAGCTGGAATGTCGAGCAGTTCACGTTGACGCTCAACCACTATGCGGCAACGACCGACCTGAACATGGTCACCAGCCGAGTGGGTATCGCAAGCTTGTTTCTCCAGAACGCCTATGTCAATGGAGAGCAGGCGGCACGCAGCTTGGACGACTTAGCGCGTAATGCCCTATTCAGCGCCTACTTCGGCGGCAATACGCGTGTCCGTACGAGCTTGACGAGTGCGGGCCCGAGTGTAACTGCCGATGACATTCGTGGTTTTCTGACCGCCTCGGTAAACGGTGTGCAGCAAGCGGTTGGCCCGGCTAATCCGTTGGCGGTTACGGTGGGCGCCAATATC
This sequence comes from uncultured Acetobacteraceae bacterium, assembly GCA_964252425.1. Classification (GTDB taxonomy): domain Bacteria; phylum Pseudomonadota; class Alphaproteobacteria; order Acetobacterales; family Acetobacteraceae; genus BOG-908. The sequence continues at coordinate 1,100 of CAXUNK010000128.1, read as the reverse complement.
TACACGCTTCAGGCGGTAAGTGTAGACGCGACGAACATGTCCACAGCGCCGGGTGGTCAGAGCGGTGTTCTGACATTCAGCGGTAACGTGTCTATACAGGACGGCACGACTGGAAATTCCATTCAAGCGGCGACCGCATCTTTGATATTGCGCCCGAACGGTAGAAGCAACACGGCTCTCATTCAAGTGGGCGATACGCTCTCTATGACCAACGTTCTTGATGCAGTTGCTGACCTTCGCGTGAACGCGGTGCCTGACATTGACGGAGCTTATAACTGCTACCTTGATCCGATCAGTGCCAGGCAGCTGTTTGCCGATCAGGATTTTCAGAGATTGTTTATCGGATCCACCTCAGCCAACGAGATCTTCAGACCTGGCCAGGGTGTTATCAATGAGTTCCTTGGGCTGCGTTTCGTACTCACGACGGAGTCTTACGTGCAGTCACACCCGACCCTTGCAGGTGCGGTGGTTCGCAGGCCGATTATTGTGGGCCAGGGAGCGTTGGTGGAGGGTGATTTCGCGGGCATGGCAGCGGACGACGTCGCGCCGAAGGACTCGATAGTATCGCTGGTCGATGGTGTTTGTATGGTCACACGCGAGCCGATTGACCGGTTGCAGCAGATTATCGCTCAATCCTGGTATTGGATCGGTGGATTCTGTGCTCCTTCCGATACCACGACAAATAGCTTGACTGTGCCGACGGCCACGAACGCGGCGTTCAAGCGCGCCGTTATGATTGAGCATCTTGGGTGACCCACGTATGCTCAACGGAAATATAGGGCGCGGTGCAGATGGGCGCTGTCACTCGTAGACAAATGGTAGCCAGCAATCACGCGAGCGCGAAGTGGACGCGCTAAGGCTCTTCGCGGAGATGTTGCATGTTTACTGATCAGCAAAAGACGGACATCCGCCGCTTTTGCGGTTATTCGGTTTATGGAGCATCACCGGCGGGGAACATGGGATGGCGTTTCTACACGACCTATGGACTCTTGGAGTATCGTATAAATAATTTGTCACCGGCCGAAATGTCCATCGTTCTCGGTTACTTAGCAACCCTGTCGCAGTTGGAGAGCGCGGTAACGGGTGCCAGCGATAATCTG
>CAXUNK010000127.1:0-8625 GCA_964252425.1 uncultured Acetobacteraceae bacterium | reverse complement strand
GAGCACGCCGGCGCCGGTGATGGCCGGCAACGCACCGGCCGCCTCGGCCGCCTTCGCCCCGTCCACAAACAGCGTGATGTGATCTGCACTCGTGGTGACGGTCAACAAATGCCAGCTATCGGCCACCAGCGGCGCCGCGGCGGCCACATGGATGGGTGCGGCGCCTCCCGCCACGTCAACCTGCGGCACGCCGGCCGCGAGCGAGACGGCGAAATCGGCCGCGCCGCCCGCGTCACGCTGATCGAACAACACAGCACTTTGCGTGGGCGGGTTCGGCTTGATCCACATCTGCCAAGTGAGCGTCTCGGCCGCGGATATGTTCAGCGTAGGCGACGGCGTCAGCTTGATCGGCGCCGTGCCATCCAGCCTGCCGCCGAAGCCGATGATGGCGTTCAGGTCGCGCTTGCCGGGCGTCAGCGCGTTGTTGCCGTAGCTCGTGCTGTCCTTGGGCAGCCCGTTCTCCTCGGCAAAGTGCCAGACCAGCAGCTGGTCGGCATCATACGTCGCATGTGCGTCCGAAGCGTCGTTTGCCTTGTCGTTCCCCCAGTACATGTAGAAGCTTGTGGTGGCACCCGGGGCGATGTCGGGCACATCGACCCAGATCAGCGCCACCTGATCGACAAGTCCGTCGAATTTCTCAATGTGGTAGTGCAGCGGGGTGCGGTCGTCGCCGGCGACGAAGCGCAGGTCGCCGCCATCCTGCTTGGCCGTATCGAACTTGAAATTGTTGGCGAGCAGACGCACCAGTACCTGCGTACGCCCGATCGGCTCGCCCACATTGGCACCCTTCGGCCCGGTATCGGCGTCGATCTTCACGCGATACTGCCAGTCGCCGTTCCACCAGGCGGCCTGTGCCGCGCCGCCCAACACCAGCATCAGCGCAGAAACGACAATGGCCAGGGTGCCACGATCCCGCCAGGTGGAACCGGCACTGCCGTCCACCGCCCGCTCTCCCCGGATCGTGTCGAGCGCAGGAGCGGGACGGCTTCGAACGCCGTAAGCGGAGGCGCGCAGGCACAGCGCGTCACGCAACCGCAGCAAGGTTTTGAACGGCACTCTAGAACTCCCCATAGACGCGGAACAGCACGCGGTTGGTGCCGGCTTTGGTGTTGGGGCCGTTATCGAACGTTTGCGCATCCTGCAGCACCCCGTTCAGATAGCCCCACAAGTTGACGCGACTGCCGACACCGGCCGAACCGAGACCGTAGCTGGATCGCTGACCGACAAGCGGCGTGGTGAGATCGACGAGTCCCTGGTCCGCAAAGACATGAAACCGCCAGGATTTCAGCGGACCACCCAGATATTTCGCAACCGACGGGCTGCGCAACTCGGTCTGCAGGTACACGCCGGTATCGCCCAAAGCCTCCGCTTCCAGGTAGCCGCGCACGCTGTCCGCGCCACCTATGCCAAGCTGCTCGCTGCTGACGAGAGGATCGTTGGTCAACTGCCCCGTCAGCGACCCCCAGAGCTGGATGTCGTGCGGCAAATCCTGCTCGCGTTCCACGGACGCACGCAGAATCGAGAAGCCGGGCGGTGCCAGATAGGCCTTGTTGTCGAACGTCGCGCGTGTGCTGCCGAGGTTCGGCAGGCCGAATTCCAGGCTGACCGAGGCCGAGGTGGTGGAATGCGTGCCGGTCCAGTTCGCGGCATAGAGCGCACTGACCGGGTAGTATGTGACCGGCGCCGAGGTCACCTGCCTGGTCGGCGCAAACGAGTCCAGCTCGTAATATCGCTTGTAGTCCCAGCCGACGGAGAGGGAATGGCTGAAGCTGCTGGTGCTGCCAAGCGGAATGAGCACACGAAACCCCGCCGTGGTGCCGCGGCCGTCAACATCCGTCGTGCCCAATGCCAGCACGTTGCTGTTGGAATGCAGATAGCTCATCAGCAACTGCAGCTTGCTGTCGGGTATGTGGAACAGATAGGAGGCCGACTCCACCTCGGCGTTGGCGACGTTCTCGGGCGCCACCGAATAGGTCACCGTCGCGGAATCGCCGCGCTGGAACAGGTTGCCGTAGGTCAGCGACGCGTTCAGGCGCAAAGGAGTGGTGTCGGCGTTGTAGCGGTTATTCAGCTCGAGCGAGCCATGCAGGGGCAGCGTATCGGCCACCGCCAGATCCACATCGACGGTGTCGGCTCGCCGCCCGGCTTTCAGCGCGGGCGTCACCTGACGGTCGGGCAACGTGTTCAGCGCCGTCAGGTCGCGCTGAAGATCGTTCAGGTTCGGCACCGTGCCCGGCCTGACGGAGGGCGCGCCGGCCCGAACGTCGCTCGGCAGGAAATAGCGCGCCCCGGTCACGCGCAACCGGCCCACGCGCCGCTCGACGACCTGCAACACGATCACGCCGCCGCTGGTGCTGATGTGCTGCGGCGGAATGGTCACCGATACGGTGGCAAAGCCCGCATCCTGATAGGCTTTTTCCAGGGCGGCCCGCGCGCGCTCCACATCGTCGGTGGTGCGGTCGGGACCGACGAACGGATAGACGGTCTGTTCGACCACCTCCTGCGGCAGCACGGTGCTGCCTTCCACGCGTATCTCGTCCAGCTCGAAATGCAGCTTCGGCGGCGCGGCCAGCGCCGATGACAGGCCGCACAGCATGCAATATACCAGTATGTAACGTGCGAGCGTGCAAAATGCGAGCATGCACGGTGCCAACCTCCAGCGAGCATGTCCGCTGCCGGGCCGATCCGCGCTCCCACTCCTGCTCGGCTGGCCACCCATCGATTGCACCATATTGGACCGCGCGCATGCACGGTCCGCTACCGGCAGGCGCGCGCCTTCTAGCCAGGAATGGCGCGTTGCAGCAACAGCAATTGCTGACTGGCGTGGCCAAACGACGAGACTTTGCCGCGGCCCATCGTCACTGATCTGTCACAAACCTATCATCGGCGCGTCACACCCTTTCGCGCGCGTTGCTGCTACGACGCGCTCAGCCAGCCCCTCAGACGGCTGGTCTTCCACCATAAGGGAAAACCTCACATGTCTCGCACCCATTTGCTGGGAGCCGTCTCTGCGGCTGCCTTGGCTTGCATTTCGACCGGCGCGTTCGCGCAGGCTCCGATCCAGGGCGGCGGCTCGACGCTGGCCGAATTCGACTACTTCGTCGAGTTCCAGGATTTCAACAACGCGAACCCCAGCGCCCATTTCAGCAATCCGGTCATCCCTGGTTCGAGCCAGAACGCCAACGACCTGCTGTACTATCCGGCCGGCTCCGGCTCTGGCCAGGCCGCGTTCCTCAACGACGACCTGACCTGCGACAGCAACAAGGTGCTGGGCCTGGCAGGCGCCGGCGGCGTGGTTGGCGCGTGCAGCAACCTGCCCCCCACGGCTGCGAACGGCAACGGCCTGAACTTCGTCGATTACGGCGCGTCCGATGCGACGCTGAGCGCCACGCAGATCTCCGCCTGGGCCACGTCCAGCTACGGCCAGAATTATGCCGGCAACCTGATCCAGCTGCCGTCCATGGGCGTCGGCGTCTCTTTCCCGATCGTCGATAACGGCAATCTTTCGAAGAACGGTGCCGTCACCCTGACCGACAGCGATATATGCGGCATCTTCTCGGGCAAGATCACCAACTGGAGCGGCACCTCGTTCGCCGGCCAGATCCCCAACAATCCGATCCAGGTCGTCTATCGTTCGGACGGATCGGGCACCTCCTTCCTGCTGCTCAACCACCTCTCGGCGGTCTGCACCACCAAGAACTCGAGCTTCCCGGCCAACCCGATGAAGGCGGGCGCGGTGGCGATCAACGTGAGCACCACCTTCACCAACGTGTTCCTGGCGCCGCCGGACGGAGCGGCTCCTCAGTCCGTTCCCACCAACTTCCTCGGTGAAAGCGGCAGCAGCGGCATCGCCAACTACCTGGCCGGCACGGGTGGCATGGCCGCTCCGACCTCGGCGATCTCCTATCTGTCGCCAGACTTCACCACCGTTGACCCGAAAAGCAACGCGGTATTGGCCAACGGCAAATCGAGCCCGCTGGCTGTCGGCGCTGTGTTGAACCCGTCCAACAACACCGCCTACGTGCCGACCGAGGCGAACATCGCCGCTGGCCTGAACGCCGCCAAGTCGGGCACCTCGCTCAAGCCGCCGACCACGGCCGCCGGTTTCGCCAACCCGGTGAACCTGGTTCCGCTGATCCAGACGACGAAGAAGGGCTACTCGGTCGTCGGCTACACCACGTTCGACTTCGCGCAGTGCTACAGCACGGTGGCGGTCGGTAACGCGATCATCACCTTCCTGAAGTCCGACCACTATCAGGGTACCGGCACGTATGCCACGGTCGAGATCAACAACGGCTTCGTGCCGCTGGCCAAGAGCGGCGCCAAGACCTTCGTGACCGCCATCGACAGCAACATCCTCGGCAACACGAACAACTTCAACGACAACATCCAGAACGGCACCGTCTGCTCTGGCGTGACCGGCCGTCAGTAAAGCGGCCCGTCCTTCGGGACATTGCAACGGGTCGGCCATTTCGATGGCCGCCCTTTTTTTGGCACTCACAGCAGGCGCAACACGACGTTACAGTTGTACTCCGGCAGTTCCACGGATTGATGGTTGTTCGCTGCAACGGTCCAGTAGTGACGCACTCGCGCTAAAGTTGTTATATGTCGAGCTGCTCCCTGGCGCGGCCATTCGACTGAGTAACGACCGTTTTACTCCCTTTTATCCTACCAGACTGGTGTGCTAGGATATGTCTGCCGGTCGGAATGCGGTCGGTTTCGCAGTTTTGGGGGAGTATCCATGTCTCGTATTCTCGGTCTGGGGGCCGTTTCGGCGGCCGCCTTCACCTGCCTGTCGTCGGGCGCCTTGGCACAGCAAGCGCCGATACAGGGCGGCGGCTCGACTTCGGCCGAATTCGACTACTTCGTCGAACTCGCGACATTCAATGCCAGCCAACCCGCGACCGGCGCCGTATTCCACAACCCGGCTCCGGCAACCGGAAACGACGCGATCTACTGGCCCTCAGCCTCGACGGCAGGCCAGGCCGCATTCCTCAACGATGACCTGACCTGCGATGCGAACAAGGTGACCGGCGCGAATGGCGGCGCGTGCAGCGGCCTGCCTCCGACCGCCAATGGCGGCACCAACTTTGTGGATTATGCGGCGTCGGACGCCACGCTGAACTCGACACAGGTTTCGCAATGGTCCAGTTCGACCTACGGCCAGGCGCTGGCCGGCAACCTGATCCAGATACCCTCGATGGGGACGGGGGTTTCGTTTCCGATCCTGGACAACGGCAATCTGCCGGCCAACGGCGCCGTCACCCTCACGGACGCCGACCAGACCGTGAAAGGCAAGTACACCCCCAGCGATCTGTGCGGCATCTTCTCCGGCAAGATCACCAATTGGAGCCAAACCTCGTTCGCCGGCGCGATTCCCGACAACCCCATCCAGGTCGTCTATCGTTCGGATGGATCGGGCGCGTCCTTCCTCCTGCTGAACCACCTCTCGGCCGTCTGCAACACGAAGAACTCGAACTTCCCGTCCGTCGGCGGCAAGGCTGCGATCTATGTCGGCACGACGTTCACCAACGTGTTCACCGCACCGCCGAACGGCGCCGCTCCCGTGCCGATCCCCAGCAACTTCCTCGGTCAAAGCGGCAGCGGCGGCGTCGCCAACTACCTGTCCGGCACTGGCGGCATGGCCGCACCAGTCTCGGCGATCGGCTACATATCGCCGGACTACACGACCATAGATCCGAAGAGCAACGCCGTGCTGGCCAACGGCAGCAAAAGCCAACTGAATGTCGCGGCCGTGCTGAGCAACAAGGTCAGCGTCCTGCCGACTGAGCCGAACATCGCGACCGGCCTCAACAACGCAAAATCGGGCACGTCGCTCAAACCACCGACCGGCGCCGCCGGCTTCGCCAATCCCATCAACCTGGTGCCGATCATCCAGACGGTGAAGAAGGGCTACCCCGTCATCGGCTACACGACCTTCGACTTCGCGCAGTGCTACGCCAACCTGTCCGTGGCCAATGCGATCATCACCTTCCTCAGGAGTGATCACTACCAGGGCACCGGCACCTATGCTATAACGGAAATCAACAATGGTTTGGTGCCGCTGGCCAAGAGCGGTGCAAAGACCTTCGTGGCAGCGGTCGAAAACAACATCCTGGGCAATACCAACAACTACAACGACAACATCGAGAACGGCACCGTCTGCGCCGGCGTGGCCGGCCGGTAGGCGGCGGGGGGCGGCCGCTTCGTCGGCCGCCCATCCCCTTCCTCAAAGGCGCGCCCTACACACCATCGTCCCAGGCCAAAACACGATATTTCCACGCCGGACCGCTGAGCGTGCCGTCCAGGCGCACAAGCGCCCGGCGCGTGAAGGCCGCACCGTTCTGCCCGTGCGCCTCGGCGGTGATGCGCAGCACGATCGGGCCTCGGGCATCGGCCGTCTCCACCGTCAACCCAGAATCGTGCTTGGCGCGGGCGATCGCGGCGAGCACCGCGGGGCTGGCATATTGCAGCCAGGGCCCCTGCTCCAGCGCCAGCGTCAGATAGGGCAGGCTGGCCTGATACAGCGCCGGCGACATGCCGAGCACCAGCGGCAACTCATCGAGCCGCTGGAACTCCTGCCCCGCCGGGCCCCAGGCGCGTCCGTCCGCCCGATATTGCGGCACCAGCGGGCTTTCGTTGTCGGTGCCGGATTGCTGCGAACGCCAGTCCGAGATGGCGTTCGACACGGTCTGCGCCGTGGTCTGGTCGGCGCCGAGCGTGGTGAACAGCGCTTGCAGCAGGGCGGGCGGGGATTGATTCACGTCCAGCTTGCCGCGCTCGTCATCGACCGTTACCGTGACCGGACCGGCCGCCTCGTCGATCACCCGCGTCATCGCACCTGGCGGCCAGTAATCGCCCGCGCCGTCCAGCATGTGCCAGATCGTCTCATACGTGGCGCCGTCCGCGGCCGCCTGCAATTGTGCGCCTTGGCGCAGGGCGGCCGCCAAACGCGTCTCCGCCCGGCCCGCGCCCGTCACCTGCGCCGCCAGAAGCGACAGCAGCGCCATCGACCACAGCACCAGCAGCAGCGCGAAGCCCGACTCGGTCGTCAGCCGGCGCACGCCATGCGACCGGATGCGCGGGACCCGCCGCCTTTTAAAAACTTCCATTGGAATCCAGCATGGTTGGCACCGCCATGTCCGGCCAGCGGTGCTTGCCGCGTGGCAGCACGAAATGGATCTGGATCAGCGCGGGCAGGTTGCTTTCGCTCCAGCTTTTCGACCATTTCCCGCCATCGGCCTCGCTTTGCCGGTAGGCGAGGTCGATGCGTTCCACACCTTCGGCCAGCACCACCTGCTGCATCGCCGGCGGCGTGCCCAGCGGTATGGCATAGGGGTGCGGGCGCCAGCGCAACACCAGCCGGTGGCTGTCATCGACGCCCAGCGCCACCTCTGCCCGGCGCACCGGCCAGGTTTGCGGCTCCTCCGGCATCTCGGTCGTCAGCACCAGGCGGTGCTCCTCGCCGGCCAGCGGCTTGTCGTCGGTCGAGGCCGGCGGGCTCGCCTGCTCGATCAGGTTCCGCAGCACCCGGTCCATCCGCTCCAGCCCCGCCGACCGCTCGGCCAGCCGCGTCTCCAGCGTCCAGGCCGACACGCCGAAACGCTGCGCCTGCGCCAGCCCCGCCAGCACGAAACCCAGCACCACCATGGCCACGATCACCTCTATCAGGGTGAACCCCTGGTCGGTCGTCGGCCTTCGGCGTTCGGTCATCGGAGGTTTTCTTGTCGTGTCGCACGATTTCCGATGACTGAGGGCTGAATGCCGACGACTAGCCATCGGCTGCCTTCACGTCGAAGCGTCGTGTGGCGATGCTGACCTGGCGGTCTCGGCCGCCCTCCTTCCAGCTTTCGGTCACCACGATGTCGAACAGGATGGCGCGTGTCGGCTTGACGTCGTTGGCGCGGTCCTGGTCGCTCAGGCTGAGCTGCCGTGACCCGGCCTCGCGTATGCGCAGATGCCATTCGAACTCCTCGCCATCGGCGCCGCTGGTCTGTTGCGGCGCGATCACCGCGCCATGGCCGATCGCCGCCAGATGCGAGCGCGCGAGCGAGACCGCCTCGTCGTAACGCCCGGCCACCTGCGTCGCGTCCAGCCCGGATACCGTGCCGCCGAACAGCGCGCCGATCGCCAGGGCTGCGATCACGAACGCGACCATGACTTCCAGCAGCGTGAAGCCGGACTCGGTCGTCGTGGGCCGTGGCGTCAAGGTCTGCTCCCCTGCGCGTCGATATGGCCGACGACCGACGGCTGGTCGCCGACGCTCACCTGCCCGGTCAGCCATTGGACGGTGATGCTCAGTTGGCGCCGCCCGGTGCCCAGCAGCACGCGGCCGCCGGTGGACGAACCGTCCGGGGCGAAGCGGATCAGCTTGATACGGTCCGCGCCCGGCCGTGGCGGATGGATCGGGTCGGGCGGCGGCTCCGGTATCTCGACGGAGACGGCCAGGTCGGGCGCCAGCGCCTGCCGCGCTCCTCCGCCGATGGCGAAGGCGTGGTGATCCTGGTCGATGGCGACGGAGACGGGACGGTCCGCATCGATCGCCGCGGCACGCGCGGCGCGCAGCGTGCTGGCCAACGACCCGGCCGCGGCACGCGCCTCCAGCCCCCGGCTGCGCAACGGCCC
>CAXUNK010000126.1:0-8695 GCA_964252425.1 uncultured Acetobacteraceae bacterium | reverse complement strand
ATCTTGAAGGCAGCGGCCTACCCGCCGGCCGGTTCGAGCGCCGCCCCTGGTCGCGGCCCGCGAGAGACGGTGCGGAGGGCGGCGGCGGCGTGATCAGCCTGATGCATGGCCGGGTGTTCGAGAAGGTGGGGGTCAACGTCTCGACCGTCTCCGGCGAGTTCAGCCCGGAGTTTCGTGCTCAGGTCACCGGGGCGGCCGAAGACCCGCGCTTTTTCGCGACCGGCATCAGCCTGGTCGCCCACATGCACAGCCCGTTGGTGCCGGCGGTGCACATGAACACGCGCATGCTGGTGACCACGCGCGGCTGGTTCGGCGGCGGGGGCGATCTTACGCCGATGTTCCTCGACAGCGTGGAGACGGCAGAGGACGGGGCGTTCTTCCACGCGGCCTTCAAGCGCGCCTGCGACGCGCACAGCCCCGAATACTACGACAAGTTCAAGGCGTGGTGCGACCGTTACTTCTACCTGCCGCATCGCGGCGAGCCGCGCGGCGTGGGCGGCATCTTCTTCGACCACCTCGATACCGGCGACGTCCAGGCCGATTTCGCCTTCACCCGCGACGTGGGCGAGGCGTTCCTGGGCGCCTATCCCGCCATCGTCCGCCGGCGCATGAACACGCCCTGGACCCAGGCGCAGCGCGACCACCAGCTGGTGCGGCGCGGCCGCTACGTGGAGTTCAACCTGCTGCACGACCGCGGCACCACTTTCGGCCTCAAGACCGGCGGCAATGTGGAGGCCATCCTCATGAGCTTGCCGCCGGAGGTGCGCTGGCCGTGATTTTGGACAGGCGATCCAGGCTCGCCTGAGGCTAGGCTACTCGGATTGGCCCGGCGCCTCGCTCAGGGCTTTGGCCCAGCCGGTGTAGAACTTGGCGGACGCCACATTGCCTTGCGCGGCCAATCGCCTGCCGGCTGCCTTGGCCGCATCGGCCGCGACCTTGAAGCCATCGGCCGTCTGTTGCGGCGTCTCCGGGTAGATGGCGTGCGCGCCCTCGAAACGCCACGCCGGGCCGTAATCCGACGTTGCCTGGTCACCCCGGTCGACCAGACCCCGCACCGGCTGGCCGCTCTGCATGAGGCCGGCGAAAAGCTGGGGTTTGTGGCCTGCGATGGAAATGCGCAGCACGCCCAGGCCGTCCGCGAGTTGGCCAGGACACTCGCCCAGCCATACCGCGCTACCCGGCGCGAGTTCATCGGGAACGGTGAAGCGGCAGCCGGTCGTCGGGTCGCTGCTCATGCCGTGCACGTCAGGCGGGGGCGATGCATCAGCCGAACCAAGCAGGGACACTAGGAGCAGGGGACAGGTGGCAAAGCGGTTCATGCCAGGCTATACCGAGAAGGTCTGGACAAGGCTCTCGCTGCATTCGAAATGCATGCAATCCTTTCGGTGAGTGTAGCCGCCGCCCCAATACCAGCCATGCCTGTTGAAAATCGGCGCGATCAACGACAGGCCAAGATAGGGTTGGGAAGGACCCATAGGCTCAATTTCGCCGTCGATGGCTACATCGACCGCGGTGCCCCAGGAATGGTTCGAGATGGCGGTGGTCGAGCCGCGGATGTTACGGCAGCACAGCATCCCGCCCGAGCCGATATGAGGATACAGGTCAGGCAGGCGTTGCGCGATCTCGGTCATGACCAGTTCCAGGCTGTCGAGTGCCGGACGCAAGCCGCGGAAATGGTTGTGTCCGATCTGGCGCCGTTCGACCAGCGCGGAGAGCGTGGCGTTGGTCATATCCTGGCAATCGCTGGAGAAATTTGTGCGCGGGCGTCCGAGCGGGTTTCCATCCAGGAGCTGCTTGGACAGGTCAGGCCGACATTGACCGTGCCGGGAGGCGGCGCCGGAACTTTTCGCCTGTAGGAAGTATCTGATCCGGCGGCGGCCGGCGGCGCTGCGGGTGGAGCTTGCGGCCGCGTTGCCATGATGGCTCGGGGTACGAGCGCCTGGCCGGGCCGTGCGGCGAGCGCGGCCGACGCTGCGCCCGCCCCCGACCGGCCTGCAAGGTGCTGATCTGCGTCCGAGCGCCGGTCAAGGCGCTGCCAGGTCGGGCCGTGTACGTCCACGCGCCCATCGGGTTCGGACATGAAACTGTGCTGATAGGCGAAGATCGCACCTACGGTGCGACGTCCGCATCGCCCATCAATGGCGCCGGGGGAGTTGCCCTGACGGGCAAGCAGTTGCTGTATGACGACGACATCGGTGTGCCGATTCTGGCCGAACGTACCGACAGACCCGGTTGATCCTGCCATCCTGACCCTCCTATCCTATGCCGCGCGCTGCCAGTTGGTCATATCACCGCTACAACGACCGGATCACAAACAGTACTGCTGGTCCAGGGTTGCCGCCTCGGAATACGTGATATCTGGCCGACGGGGCTCGTTTCATGTAGGCTGGATTTATGGACGGCACGCTTCAAAACACGATCGTCGATATTGTCCGGCTGGGGATTTGGCTGGCGCTGCTCAGCCTGATCTTCATCCCGCTGGAGCGGCTGTTCGCGTTGCGGCAGAACAAGGTGTTCCGGCCCGGCGTGGCGACCGACCTGGCTTACTACTTCCTGAACGCCCTGCTGCCCAACCTGCTGCTGGTCGCACCCCTGACCCTGCTGGCCTGGGGGCTGCATCGCGTCATGCCGGCGGGCTATCTGGAGACGGTGGCGCAACTTCCCGGCTGGGTCCGCATACCCGCCGTCCTGCTGGTGGGGGAGATCGGGTTTTACTGGGGCCATCGCTGGAGCCACGAGATCCCGTTCCTGTGGGAGTTCCATGCCGTCCATCACAGCCCCGACCATGTGGACTGGCTGGTCAACACGCGCGCCCATCCGGTGGACATGGTGTTCACCAGGCTGTGCGGCCTGGTGCCCATCTACGTGCTGGGACTGACCAGCACGACGCATGGCCGGGCCGATCTTGGGCCGGTGCTGCTCGTGTTGCTGGGCACGGTGTGGGGGTTCTTCATCCACGCCAATGTGCGGTGGCGCCTGGGACCGCTGGAATGGCTGGTGGCCACGCCCGCCTTCCACCACTGGCACCACACCAACTGTCAGAACCGCGACCGGAACTACGCGACGCTGCTGCCGGTGCTGGACCGCGTATTCGGCACGCTGCATTTGCCGCCCAGGCAGTGGCCGCCCGTGTACGGCATCGATGCGAAGATGCCGGCCAGTCTGCCGGCCCAGTTGCTGCACCCGCTGCGCACCCGCACCGAAGCCGTGCCGGCGCCCAACAGCTAGGCGCTGCGACCGCTACGAGTGGGAGTCCATCTCCGCCTCGATCCGCTCGATCTCCGCGTCGGACATGCCGAAATGATGCGCGGCCTCGTGCACCAGCACGCTGGCGACCAGGCGCCCTAGATCCTCGCCGGCCTCGATCCACTCCATCAATATGGGTTCGCGGTAGAGGATGATCCGGTCCGGCAGCTGCACCGGGTCGGAGATGCTGCGCTCGGTCAACGGTATGCCGTGATAGAGGCCGGTCAGCTCCCACGGGTTGTCCAGGCCTAGCGACTCCAGCGTCTCCTCATCGGCCACGTCCTCGACGAGGATGGCCACCCCCTGCAAACGCTGCGACAGGCGGGCCGGGAGGGCGGCCAATGCTGCCTCGGCGAAAGCGAGGATGTCGTCCTCGCCGGGTGGGGTGGTATAGGCCGGCATCGATCTCTCACGGGCGGGTTTTCCGGACATGGCCACACCGTTGACCGAGGCGCAACGCGCCCAATTGTCGCACGCCCTGCCGCACTGGACGCTGGTCGTGGACCGGGACGCCATAACACGGCGCTTCACCTTCGCCGATTTCTCGGCCGCCTGGGGGTTCCTCAGCCGGGTCGCCCTGCTGGCCGAGGCTCAGGACCATCATCCGGAATGGGACAACGTCTATAACCGGGTGAACATCCTGCTCACCACGCACGATACCGGCGGGCTGTCGGACCGCGACCTGAGGCTTGCTTCCAGCATAGACGGGCTGCTGGCGAACGCGTGATCGTCGCGCGTGGGTGGCGAGCGGCCCCGACAGGTGGCCGTACTCGGACGCGTCTGCCATATAGCGCAGCCTAACCCGCCCTGCGTGGAGCCACCGATGGTCTTCAAACCGAACTATAATTTTCAGCGCGCCGAGCGCGAGCGCGCCAAAGAGGCGAAGGCAGAAGCCAAGAAAGCGGAGAAGGCCGAAGCGAAACGCCGTGCCGCCGCCGGCGAGCCGGAGCCCGCACCGCCCGCCGACGACAGCGCGGCCGAGCCGGACCTGCATAATGGCCCTTAAACGCAAGATACTCAGCAGCTTCGTGGCCTTCGACGTCACCTACGTGGACGGCACGAGGAGCTCCAACCGGCGCGTGCCGTTCACCGAACTGGGCGGGCTGGACGGCGACGAACCGGCGCGCGCGTTCATCGAGGCGCAGGACCGCGAGATCGGCGAAGCCTCCGGCCGGCCGAGACCGGCGATCAAGTCGGTCGCACGCGCGCCGCTGCGCGTGGCCGAGAAGGAAAAGGCGTGAGGCGGCCGGACCGCACGGCCTGATTGCCCGCCCGATGCGCTACGTTTCCACCCGCGGCCGGGCCGCACCGCAGGATTTCGCCGGGATCCTGCTGGCCGGCCTGGCCGAGGATGGCGGGCTGTACGTGCCCGAGACCTGGCCGCATCTGAGCCACGCCGACCTGCGCGCGCTGCGCGGCCTGCCCTACGCCGAGCTCGCGGCCCGGGTCATCGCGCCCTATCTGGGCGGGTGCGTGACGTTCGAGACGCTGCACGCCATGTGCCGCGGCGCCTATGCCGGCTTCCGCCACCCGGCGACCGTGCCGCTGGTGCAGCTGGACGCCAACCTCTTCGCCCTCGAGCTGTCCCACGGTCCGACCCTGGCGTTCAAGGACGTGGCGATGCAGCTGCTGGGCCGGCTGTTCGACCATGTGCTGGCCGAGCGCGATACCAGCCTGACGATCATGGGGGCCACCTCCGGCGACACCGGCTCTGCGGCCATCGAGGCCTGCCGCGGCCGGGCGCGAGTCGATATCGCGATCCTGCATCCCGCCGGCCGCACCAGCGCGGTGCAGCGGCGCCAGATGACGACGGTGGACGCCCCCAACGTGCTCAACATCGCGGTGGACGGCAATTTCGACGACTGCCAGGCCCTGGTGAAAGCCGCCTTCGCCGACGAGGCCTTCCGGCGCGACATGCGGCTTTCGGCGGTCAACTCGATCAACTGGGCGCGGATCGCGGCGCAGATCCCCTACTACGTCGCCTCGGCGCTGGCGCTGGGCGCGCCGGAGCGCGAGGTGGCCTTTGCCGTGCCCACCGGCAATTTCGGCAACGTGCTGGCGGCCTGGGCCGCGCGTCGCACGGGGCTGCCGGTCGCGCGCCTGACGGTCGCCAGCAACCGCAACGACATCCTCGCGCGGTTCCTGGAGCGCAACGACATGTCGGTCCGCCAGGTGACACCCAGCCTGTCGCCCAGCATGGATATCGGCGTCAGCTCCAATTTCGAGCGGCTGCTGTTCGAGCTGCTGGACCGCGACGCGATGCGCACGACAGCGATCATGCAGGGGTTTTCGGCCAGCGGCCGCATGGACGTGCCGGAAGATGCCTGGGCCCGCGCCCGCACCCTGTTCCACGGGTTCCGGCTCGACGACGACGGTACCGAGGCCGAGATCGCCCGGCTGCACCGGGAGTGCGGCTACCTGGCCGATCCGCACACCGCCATCGGCACGGCGGCGGCCCGCGCCCATCCCTGTCCGCATGTGCCGACCATCGTGGCGGCCACCGCGCATCCGGCCAAGTTTCCCGACGCGATGGAGCGGGCGACCGACCGCCGCCCCCCCCTGCCCCCGCATCTGGCCGACCTATATGACAGGCCGGAGACCATGACCGCCGCCCCGAACGATCTGGGGACGGTCCAGGCCATCATCCGCGCTTTTGCCGCAAGGAACCATTCATGATCGCTGAAGACGCCATCCGCGTGACGAGGCTGCCCGGCGGCCTGACGATCGTCACCGAGGAGATGGACCGGGTCGAGACCGTCTCGCTGGGCGCCTACGTCGCCAGCGGCACGCGCAACGAGGAGGCCGCGCAGAACGGCGTCAGCCACTTCCTCGAGCACATGGCGTTCAAGGGCACCGAACGGCGCAACGCTGCGGACATTGCCGAGGCGATCGAGAATGTCGGCGGCCATATCAACGCCTACACCGCGCGCGAACAGACCGCCTACTACGTCAAGGTGCTGAAGGAAGACGTGGAGCTCGGCTGCGACATCATCGGCGACATACTGACGCACTCCACCTTTGCGCCCGAGGAGGTCGAGCGCGAGCGGGGCGTGATCCTGCAGGAGATCGGCCAGGCGAACGACACGCCGGACGACATCATCTTCGACCATTTCCAGGAAGCCGCCTTCCCGAACCAGCCGATGGGCCGTCCGGTGCTGGGCACCGAAGACATCATCCGCGTCATGCAGGGCGTCGACATCAAATCGTACATGCAGGCGCATTACGCGGCCAGCAACATCGTGGTCGCCGCCGCCGGGCGATTGGAGCACGACCGCGTGGTGGGCCTGGTCGAACGCCACTTCGCCGACCTGCCCGCCGAGCAGCCGCGCCCCTTGCCGCCCGGCCGCTATGCGGGCGGCGAGTTCCGCGAGGAGCGCGACCTCGACCAGGTGCACGTGGTGCTCGGCTTCCCCTCGGTCGGCTATTCCGACCCGGACTACTACGCCGTCATGCTGCTCTCCGGCCTGCTGGGCGGCGGCATGTCCTCGCGCCTGTTCCAGGAGATCAGGGAGAAGCGCGGGCTGGTGTACTCGGTCTATTCCTTCGTCGCACCCTACGTGGAGACCGGCCTGTTCGGCATCTATGCCGGCACCGGCGAGGAAGAGGCGGCCGAGCTGGTGCCGGCGACGCTGGAGGAGCTGCACCGGGTGCAGGTCGACGCTAACCAGGCCGAGCTGAACCGGGCGCGCGCGCAGGTGAAGGCCGGCATTTTGATGAGCATGGAGAGCACAGGCAGCCGCTGCGAACAGCTCTCGCGCCAGTTGCAGATCTACGGCCGCATCATCCCCACGACCGAGACGGTGGCGCGGCTGGACGCGGTCGGCATCGACGACATCAAGCGCACCGCCGCCCGCATCTTCCGCGGCGTGCCGACGCTGGCCGCGATCGGACCGGCGCAGAGCGTGCCGAGCCTGTCCGCGATCTCCGAGCGGCTTGCGGCATGAGCCTGGACATCCTGCACGACCTGCTCGGCGCCGCGCGCCGCGCCGGGGCCGACCGGGCCGACGCCATACTGGTCGGCCGCACCTCGCTCAGCGTCGAGCGGCGGCTGGGCACGACGGAGACGTTGGAGCGATCGGAATCGCGCGATCTCGGGCTGCGGGTGTTCCTGGGCCAGAAGAGTGCCATCGTCTCCGCCTCCAGCGTCGATCCCGCGCGGTTCGCAGGGCTGGCCGAGCGCGCCGTCGCCATGGCGCGCGTGGTGCCGGACGACGCGCTGGCCGATGTGTGCGAGGATTCGGCGCCGCCGGAGGATGCCGCGCCCCTCGACCTGCTGGACACTGCCGAGCCGGACGTGGCCGCGCTGATCGCGCGCGCCGAAGCGGCGGAAGCAGCGGCGCTCGCTGTCCATGGCGTCACCAATTCCGAGGGCGGCAGCGCCGGCTTCGGGCGGCGCGACGTGTTCCTGGCCACCTCGGCAGGCTTCGCCGGGAGCTATGCGCGCAGTTCGCACTCGCATTCGGCCAGCGTCATCGCCGGCACCGGCACCGCGATGCAGCGCGACTACGACTATCACGGCGCCACCCATCTCTGCGATCTCGACGATCCGGCCGCGATCGGCCACAGCGCCGGGGAGCGTGCCGTCTCGCGGCTGAACCCGACCCGGCCCAAGACCGGGACGATGCCGGTGGTGTACGACCCGCGCGTGGCCAACAGCCTGGTGGGGCACCTGTCGGGCGCCATCAATGGCGCCAGCGTCGCGCGCGGCACGTCGTTCCTGAAGGACCGCATGGGTCAGAAGCTGTTCCGCGACGGCGTGTTCATCCATGACGACCCGCGCCGGGTGCGCGGCGGCCGCTCGGGCACGTTCGATGCCGAGGGCGTGCCGACGCGCGCGCGGGCCTTCATCGCCGACGGGGTGCTGACGAGCTGGGTGCTGGACGGGCGCAGCGCCCGCCAGCTCGGCCTGCGCACCACCGGCCATGCCAGCCGCGGCACCGGCGGGCCGCCCAGCCCCTCGGCCACCAACCTCTACATGGCGGCGGGCGAGCCCACGCCGGCCGAGCTGATGGCCGATATCGGGGAGGGCATCTACGTCACCGAGCTGATCGGCATGGGCATCAACGGCATGACCGGCGATTACAGCCGCGGCGCCGCTGGCTTCATGATCCGCGGGGGCGCGCTGGCCGAGCCGGTGGCCGAGATCACGGTCGCGGGCAACCTCATCGAGATGTTCAGAACGCTGCGCCCCGCCAACGATCTGACGTTCCGGCGAGGGACGGATGCGCCGACGGTGCGGGTGGACGGGATGATCGTGGCAGGGGCGTGAAATCGGCTTGACGGCCGACATATCAAAGGAAACGATTATGCCAGAGCGTTACTGGCAGAGTCTACGCGAGCACCACCGCAAGCGTGAAAGACAGAAGTTGGGCACCTCTATCAAACCTGTTTTCGGCGCTGAGTGAGGTGAAAAGCGCCTACGGGTGTCCTGCGTTGGGGTGGGTGGGCT
>CAXUNK010000125.1:0-8728 GCA_964252425.1 uncultured Acetobacteraceae bacterium | reverse complement strand
CGTCTATGCCGAGGGCGTACGGCGTGGCGGCGCGCTGGTCACGGCGCGTGTGGAGGAGAGCCGCGCTGCCGAGGCGAACGCGATCCTGGACGGGCGGACGCCCGTCGATGTCAATGCGCGCCGCAACCAATACGTGCAGGGCGGCTGGCAACGCTTTGACGAGACTGCGCCGGCCTACGCGTCGCCGACAACGGACGCGGCACGTCCCACCCCGGGCGTCAGCGCCGTGTCGAACACCACGACCGGCATCTAGGCCGATCCGACACGACACTGGTGGGCACTCGGCTCATCGGTGTCGTGCGTCGGGACAGGCAGAAGCCATCGTCCGCCACGCATCAGTGATGCGCGGCCTCATAATCCTGCACCGCCTTGAGCGTGTTGCTGACATGGGCGGTCGGATCCATGGCGCTGTACGAATAGATCACCTGACCTGCCGGCGAGATCACGTAGCTGGTGCGGCTCGACAATGGCATCACGCGCAGCATAACCGCGTCGTAGCTGCGGCTGATCTTGCCGCTCGCGTCGGAGGCCACCGGGAACTTGCTGCGGCACTCGCTGACCGAGAATTTTTGCAGCTTCTCGATCCCGTCCATCGAGACGCCGATCACCGTCGCATGCAAGGCCGCGAAGCGCGGCATGGCTTCGGCAAACTCGTGCGCCTCCTCCGTGCAGCCCGAGGTGAAGGCGGCGGGGTAGAAATACAGCACCACCGGGCCTTTCTTCAGCGCGTCGGCGAGGCGAAACGCGAAGCTGTTGCCGCCCTGCGTGGCCTGGGCGGAGAAGTCCGGCGCCGGCGCGCCGGGCTGCAGCGTGGCCATCGCCGGCGAGGCGGCCAATACCGCGCCCACCAGGGCCAGTGTCATGCGCATGCGTGTTCTCCCGATATTTGGTCCGGCCGCCTCGCGCCCGGCGCGGGCGCCAGTATGGACCCGGACGCATCCACCGCCCAGGCCGTATGTTGCGCGGGCCGGACCGTGCGGGCTAAGCCCACCCCAACACACGGGAACAGGCGTCCATGCCCGCTTTGCCAACCACGCTGGATACGAGGTCGGCGGAGTTCACGGCCAACGCGTCGGTCATGCGCGACCTGGTGGAGGATTTGACTAGGCTGGCCGGCAGGATCGCCCAGGGCGGCGGCGAGGTCGCACGCGCCCGCCACACGTCACGCGGAAAACTGCTGCCGCGCGACCGCGTGCAGGTGCTGCTCGATCCGCTGACCCCGTTCCTGGAGGTCGGTCAACTCGCCGCCACAGGGATGTACGGGGACGACGTGCCGTCCGCCGGGCTGATCGCCGGCATCGGCCGGGTTAGCGGGCGTTGCTGCATGATCGTCGCCAACGACGCCACCGTCAAAGGCGGTACCTACTACCCGATGACGGTGAAAAAACACCTGCGCGCGCAGGAGATCGCGCAGCAGAACAATCTGCCCTGCCTTTATCTGGTGGATTCCGGCGGCGCCAACCTGCCCAACCAGGATGAGGTGTTTCCCGATCGCGACCATTTCGGCCGCATCTTCTTCAATCAGGCCAACATGTCCGCCGACGGCATCTCGCAGATCGCCGTCGTGATGGGCTCGTGCACCGCGGGCGGCGCGTATGTGCCGGCCATGTCGGACGAGAGCATCATCGTGGCCAGGCAGGGCACCATCTTCCTGGGCGGCCCGCCTTTGGTGAAGGCCGCGACCGGCGAGGTGGTCACTGCGGAGGATCTGGGCGGTGGCGACCTGCACAGCCGCGTCTCCGGCGTCACCGATCATCTGGCGCAGACCGACTCGCACGCCTTGGGAATCGCCAGGCGCATCGTCGCCAACCTGAACCGGCCGGGCGTGCCCACGCCACCGCGTCCGCCGGCCGAGCCGCTCTACGATGCCGAGGAGATCTACGGCATCGTCTCGGCCGACCGGCGCCGCCCGTTCGAGGTCCGCCACATCATCGCGCGCATCGTGGACGGCAGCGAGCTCGACGAGTTCAAGCAGCTCTACGGCCCCACGCTGGTCACCGGCTTCGCCCATATCTTCGGCTACCCGGTCGGCATCCTCGCCAATAACGGCATCCTGTTCGGCGAGAGCGCCAAGAAGGGAGCGCATTTCATCGAGCTGTGCTGTCAGAGGGACATCCCGCTGGTGTTCCTGCAGAACATCACCGGCTTCATGGTCGGCCAGAAATACGAGGCGGGCGGCATCGCGAAGGACGGCGCCAAGCTGGTGACGGCGGTTGCCACAGCCAGCGTTCCAAAATTCACGGTGGTGATCGGCGGCAGCTTCGGCGCCGGCAATTACGGCATGTGCGGACGCGCCTACGGACCGAGATTTCTGTGGATGTGGCCCAACGCGCGCATCAGCGTGATGGGCGGCGAGCAGGCGGCCTCCGTCCTGGCACAGGTCAGGCGCGACGGGCTGGAGCGTCAGGGACAGGACTGGCCGGCGGAGGCCGAGGAAGCGTTTAAGGCGCCGATCCGCGAGCAGTACGAAACCCAGGGCCACCCCTATTACGCAAGCGCCAGGCTGTGGGATGACGGCGTGATCGACCCCGCGCAAACGCGCCGTGTACTCGGCCTCTCAATCGCCGCCGCCCAACACGCCCCATCCAAACAAACCAAATTCGGCCTATTCCGAATGTAGCAAAAGTCTTTTGCTTCTTTTCTTCAGAAAAGAAGAATCTTCTGAGTACTTTCAGGAAGGGCCAAAGGCACCCAGCCAACATCATGTTCAAGAGAATCCTGATCGCCAACCGAGGCGAGATCGCGTGCCGCATCATCCGCACGGCAAGAAAAATGGGCGTGGCAACAGTCGCGATCTATTCGGACGCGGACCGCCAGGCCTTGCATGTCGAGCAAGCCGACGAAGCCTATTGCGTAGGGGCGGCGCCGGCGCGGGCCAGCTATCTGCAGCAGGACAAGATCCTGGACGCGGCGCGGCGGAGCGGGGCGCAGGCGGTGCATCCCGGGTACGGTTTCTTGTCCGAAAACGCGGAGTTCGCGCAGGCCTGCGGCGATCATGGGCTTGTGTGGATCGGGCCGCCGCCCACAGCCATACGCGCGATGGGCAACAAATCGGCCGCCAAGGCGCTGATGGAACAGTCCGGCGTGCCCTTGGTGCCGGGCTACCATGGCGAGGACCAGGCCGACGAGGTGCTGGTGCGCGCGGCGGCGCGGATCGGCTATCCCGTGCTGATCAAGGCCTCGGCCGGCGGTGGCGGGCGTGGCATGCGCGTGGTCGAGCGCGACGCGGATTTCGTCGAAGCGCTGGGACGGGCACGCGGCGAAGCCCGGTCCGCGTTCGGCGATGACCGTATGCTGGTGGAGAAATACCTGACCCGGCCGAGGCACATCGAGGTGCAGGTGTTCGGCGACACGCATGGCGAGATCATCTCGCTGTTCGAACGCGACTGCTCCGTGCAGCGCCGCCATCAGAAGGTGCTGGAGGAAGCGCCCGCACCGTTCATCACCAGCGAACAAAGGCGCGCGCTGGGCGAGGCGGCCGTCTCTGCCGCCCGGGCGGTGAACTATGTCGGCGCCGGCACGGTCGAGTTCATCTACGAGGACGAGCGGTTCTACTTCATGGAGATGAACACGCGGCTGCAGGTCGAGCACCCGGTGACCGAGATGGTGACCGGGCTCGATCTGGTCGAGTGGCAGCTTCGCGTCGCCTCGGGCGAGAGCTTGGCGCCAATGCGCGAGCGTCTGGCCTTGCGCGGCCACGCGATCGAGGCGCGCATCTGCGCCGAGAACCCGGCGCAGGATTTCCGACCCGCCACCGGCCGGATCGCCGCACTGTGCCAGCCCGCGGCTACAGACCATCTCCGCATCGACACCGGCGTGCGTGAGGGCGACGAGGTCACGCCCCATTACGACTCGATGCTGGCCAAGCTGATCGTCTGGGGTAGCGACAGGTCCGATGCGCTGTGGAAGATGGGCGTGGCGCTGGACGGCTATGCGCTGGCCGGTCCGCACACGAATCTCGCCCTGCTGCGGCGTCTGGTTGCGCATCCGGCGTTCCAGGCGGGCGGGGCCGATACGGGCCTCATCCCCCGCCATCCGGAACTGCTCGCGCCGGAACCGCCGCCCGAGCCCGCCATTTGGGCCGCGGCCGCCCTGTCGGCGCTCGGCGTGGGATCAACGGCGACGGCTCAGGATCCATGGGCCAGCCTGGATGGCTGGCGCCTGAACCTGCCGGCACAGGCCGATATCGCGCTCGAGCATTCGGGCGTGCGTGTGGACGTGACCGCGCATCGGCAACCGGATGGGGCTTGGCGGGTCGGCGTGGGACCCGAGACAGTGCAGGCGCGGTTCCTGACCCACGGCGACCACGCCGAACTCGAGATGGATGGGGTGCGGTGGCGCGTGCGGGTGGTGCATGCGCCCGGCCAGGTTATCGTCCTGCACGGCGGCAGGGCTGCTGCCTTTTCGATCCTGGACAGGCTGGCCCCTCCGCAGGACGCGGCGGCATCGGACGCCTTGCTGGTCGCCCACACGCCGGCGCGCGTGGCCGGGGTCTTCGTGCGTGCCGGCGAGGCGGTGCAACGCGGACAGAAGCTCCTCACATTGGAGGCGATGAAGGTCGAGACGAGCTTTACGGCACCGCGCGACGGGGTGGTCGAGGCTGTCCACGTGAAACCCGACGAACTGGTTCAGGAAGGCATGCGGCTGGTCACCTTCGCCGTCTGATACCAATCAGCCTCGGCTGACAGGTCGCAGAAGGAAAGAAAGGCCTTCTTTTTCGAGAAAAAGACGCAAAAAGCTAGCTTTTACTCGTTTGCCTGCACTACGGCTTGTAACCGTTCTGCCAAAGCGGTTCTGGCAGAAGCTGCGCGATTACCAATACAGGTGTGGAAGGATAGTGGGTCAGTTTGAAATCTGACCCTGATTATTTCCCAATCCTCTAGCACCTTCACCATGCCGGTTAGCTCCCAAAGGGTGGCACTGACGCCTGCCGCCATGGCCGGGCTGCACTTTAGCGTTTGATGGATGCGCACGAAATTGTAGTGCATCGTGTGGATGGCGACCGAATGCGCGTGGTTTTCATGCTTCTTACTAAAAGCGTTGGTGAGGCGGGTGAAGCGACGACTGCCCATCCGTAGTGTCAGGTTAGACCGCTCCGCGTAGCTGGTGCTGACGTGCGCTGGGTCAGGCCGACCTTCGACGCGATGCTTCACGGCACCCGTGCAAACGCCGGGGCTGTAGCGGCCTTGGCCGGGCGTGTCGCCGTAAATTTTCACCAGCATGGCATAGTCAATATCGGCCCCAAAGGATTCCTCAACGGCTGCCAGATAGGGCTTATGACCATCGCTGGTAAGCTGAACGCGATTTGCGAGCCGGCCGGCCAAGTCGCCGATGAAGTGATGGGCAGCACCCGCGTCACGCGTGCCCACATAAAAAGACGGGATCAGCTTCGTGTCAGCGTCGATCGCCATCCACGTCCAGCAGTCGCCAGCACCTTCCGGGGCAGCCTTGGCCCCGGCTACGTTCTTTGCTTTGGCATAGACGAACGCCCAGATTTCATCGACCTGGATGCGCTTGCAGGTCAGGTTCCGCATGACCCGATCCTGATACTCAGAGAAGGCCTCCCCCGCGTCCTCTAGCAGCTTGGCAATGGTGTTCTTGCTCGCGCCCGTTGTGCGGCTGATCGCCCGCATGCACATACCTTCGACCATGAGGCCGAGGATTTAAGCGCGAGCTTCGCGGGAGAGCTTGTTCATGACCAACGTTGTAAGACTCTGACATCGTATGGTCAAGCATGAAAGTCAGTTTGCAGGAGATGCCATTGGGCGCAATCGGTCAGAAATCTCTACGGCAAAACCCATGTAAGTTTTGGGCACGGGCCTATGGCGACGCAACCACGCATCGTCGACTGCGACCACAATCATTGGACTGTCTTCCACAACGCGCACCCACACGCATCCATCCCAGCTGGAGAGATTAAGCTCTCCGGCTAGAGCAAGTGCAGCCGTGCGCACCGCGTCGTCGTTCACAAATTTAAACCTTTACATAAAGTTAGTCCAAATGTCGTATGCATCCTAGGGAGTGAGAGTATATAAGTCAAGTTTTTCTGCTCATCCACAGCAAATACCAAGCCGACGGAAGACCGACTGTTGTCTGGTTTTACAACCATGACTAGGGAGCCACTATCTCCTCTTTTTGCAAAATCTCCCTGCAACCCTTCAACAACAAAAACAGAGCTAAAATAAACAGATTTTTGAACTCTATACTCGGAGAGGTTATAGGCTACGGACAGCGGCGAGATAGACTGTCCAACAATTCTACCGCGCGTAGCCCCGGTTGTCCGGCCAACTTTTTCTACTATGGCACCCGGCTCAGGCTCGCATACGTTTTCTGGGGTATCGCAAATGCTTCCCTGCATTGAGCAGACTTCGTCAGGATCAGAAATTTTGAAGCAGGCCGCATCCACGTTTCCCGTAATGTCCATGTTTTCCGGGATACCGTCATTTATCGGTATAAGACGATGGTGGCGACCAATACAAAACGGGTCTATCCCGTCGTCTGACACGTCAAGCGGGCCGGGAGCCAGAATTGGCAAGCCGGGGTGCGCGTGATTGCAAGCTCCAGCAACATGATTGTTCGTGATACCGTATAGCGCACCGCTTTGATCACGAGCTAACAGGCCGAAAGTCCCAGCGCCAATGCAGTTTCCTGGAAATATGGAGCTTCCACAACAGTATTTACCGTTATGTAGATAATATGGATGAGCGTCTTGGGGCTGAGGTATTGAACCCTTAACGGAAGGAACTCCTCCCACTACATATTCGACGCTCACTCCGCTTGCAGCGTAAGGCAGTGTCTTCAAGTCTGCCGCTGAAACCTTGGACTTGGTGAAAACGATAACTTTCGACGAATGCTCGTTGAACGCTATGAGATTTATGGCCCGTCGACGGAGCACTTCAGCTACGGCTGGAACTGCGAAAAGCTGGGCTGGTGCGATCTCAATGTCGTCGTCGGACAAAACTGCTTCGGCAGCATCTTCCATGGGCTGGCGGGCAAATAGACGATGAGTTTTAGCCCACTTCAAAATCGACTCGGCCGCTTCGCGCGCACTTAATGTTTGTTGAGGGGCTTCGTCCGAAGGCAGCATATCTCCTTGAGCGTCTTGGTTAGGGTGCAGATTGGCGTCGGCTAGCGAGCTATCGGCAGATGACTCTGCCTGGCGTTCCTCTTCGCGTTTTTCCGAGTCCAACCTACTTCCCCTTGTTGCGCTCCCAGCGGATCAAAGCCGCCGCTTTGGCTATCGCTTGTTTTTTAGACGAAGACAATGCTTCAGCCCGGGAAATACCTCCCTTCAGGCCGCCCATTCGCCCAGAAGCTGCCTTTTCAGAATCCTGTCCGTCATCCACCCCATCGGGCACTGCACCCGTGGCGATGTCCACCATCAGCTTGCCAAGCTGGATCGGATCTCGGGGGCGGGGGGTGCGTTTGACGGCCACGCCTTAAGCGTCCTCGACTATCCGCCGGCCGCCGCAAGTAGGGCAAGGCTCGCCGTTCTCAGCGGTTGCAACCTCGTGATCGCAGGTTTCACAGCGACCAAAGGGAAATCCCGCCGCACCGTCGATTTGATCAAGATCGTCTCTCGCCATGTAAAATACCTCCAGCCCGCAATATGGCATGGCCGGTTGCCATGCCCAAGCGAGAACGGCTAGGATTATATTCAGAGTCGTTCAAACTGACCCACTACCTGTGGAAGACAGAAGTTTTCAATGCCGGAAATGGCGCATGCCGGTGAACACCATGGCGATGCCTGCCGCATCCGCCGCCTCGATCACCTCGGCATCGCGCATGCTGCCGCCGGGCTGTATCACGGCCGTCGCGCCAGCCGCGACAACCGCTTCTAGGCCGTCGGCAAAGGGGAAGAAGGCGTCCGACGCGACGACGCTGCCGCGCACGGCGGAGGCTTGCTGGCCGGCTGCTTGCGCCGCCGCCTCGCCTTTCCACGCGGCGATCCGGGCGCTGTCCACACGGCTCATCTGGCCGGCGCCGATGCCGACCGTGGCGCCCTGCCTGGCATAGACGATCGCGTTGCTCTTGACGTGCTTGCACACGGTGAAGGCGAACAGCAGGTCGTCCACCACCGCCTCGGTGGGCGCACGGCGTGTCACCGGCTGCAGATCGGTGCGGGTGATGCGCCCGGCATCGCGCGTCTGGGCCAGCAGCCCGCCGGCGACGCTGCGCAGCATCAGACCGGGCGCCGGATCGGCGAGGTCGCCGGTCAGCAGCAGGCGCAGGTTCTTCTTCCTGGCCAGCACCTGACGCGCGCCCTCCGTCGCGTCTGGGGCGGCGATGACCTCGGTGAAGATCGATGCGATCAACTCCGCGGTCGGCGCGTCGAGCACGCGGTTGACGGCGACGATGCCGCCGAAGGCGCTGACCGGGTCGCAGGCCAGAGCGCGGCTCCAGGCCGTGGCGAGGTCGCCGGCCACCGCCACGCCGCACGGGTTGGCGTGCTTGACGATCACTACGGCCGGTGCTGCGAACTCCGCCACGCACTCCAATGCCGCGTCGGCGTCGTTGAGGTTGTTGTAGGAGAGCTCGCGCCCCTGCACCTGCCGTGCGTGGGCGGCGCCCGGCGTGCTGTCTGTCACATACAAGGCGGCCTGCTGGTGCGGGTTCTCGCCGTAGCGCAGCGCCTGGCGCCTCGTGGCCGAGACGACCAGCTGCTCCGGCAGCATATCGCCCGCCTCGCGCGCGAACCAGGCCGCGATTGCCGAATCGTAGGCGGCGG
>CAXUNK010000124.1:0-8740 GCA_964252425.1 uncultured Acetobacteraceae bacterium | reverse complement strand
TGAAGCGATGGCCCGCGCCACGACGGCCCATCAGCAGCTCCGGCCCATCGGCGGCCTGGCGGATGACGATCAGGCTGGCGGCCGGGCGGGGCTGCGGGTCGGCCGGGCGGTCGAGAGGCGGCGCGGCATGCATGCGGCCAGTGCACGCAAATTCGCCAGCTTCGCAAGCTTCGCCCTTGACCTGGGTCGCGCGCAGCCGCATCTCGCAATCCGGACCTATCCGGTCCGATTGTTTCGACGTGAGTATGGCGCAATGTTCCGGCTTTCGAAGCTGACCGATTATGCGACCGTCGTGCTCGTCCGCCTGGGCGAGGCGGGGACGGACGCCGTGCAGACCTCGCCGGGCATTGCGGCGGCCACCGGCATACCGGAGCCGACGGTCGCCAAGGTGCTGAAGGCGATGGCCGGGTGCCGGCTGGTGATCTCGCAGCGCGGCGCGCGTGGCGGCTACAGGCTCGGCCGCCTGCTGTCCTCGATCACGGTCGCCGACGTGATCGAGGCCATCGACGGCCCGATCGCGCTGACGGCCTGCGTGGATGGCGGCGGGTGCGAGAGCGGGTGCCTGTGCCCGATGCGCGGCCGCTGGGACCCGGTCAACAGCGCGATCCGGACGGCGCTGCGTGCGATCACCCTGTCGGACATGCGCAACAGCATGGCGCCGGCACAGCGTTTCATCGACCCGCAGCACTCCGGTGCCGATGCGGGCGCCCAGATGCCACATATCGCGTAAGGGATTTTTCGAATGGCTGCGACTGCCGAGACCCTGAACACCGTTCGCGAGGTGGCCGAGGGTGGCTATAAATGGGGTTTCGAGACCGATATCGAGATGGAGTTCGCGCCGCGCGGGCTCAACACCGACATCGTCCGCCTGATCAGCGCCAGGAAGGAGGAGCCGGAATGGCTGCTCGACTGGCGCCTGCGCGCCTTTGCCGTCTGGCAGGGCATGGAGGAGCCGAGCTGGGCGCTGCTCGATTTCCCGAAGATCGATTACCAGGACGCCTACTACTACGCGGCGCCGAAGAAGAAGTCCGGCCCGGCCTCGCTGGACGAGGTCGATCCCGAGCTGTTGCGCATGTACGAGAGGCTGGGCATCCCGGTCAGCGAGCGGGCGATCCTGGCCGGCGTGGAGGGAGCTGAGGCGCGGCCGCCGATGGCCGTCGATGCGGTGTTCGACAGCGTGTCGGTCGCGACCACGTTCCGCAGCACGCTGGCCAAATCCGGCGTGATCTTCTGCCCGATCAGCGAGGCGGTGCGCGAGTATCCGGACCTGGTGCGGCGCTATCTGGGCAGCGTGGTGCCGCCCACCGACAACTATTTCGCGGCGCTGAACTCGGCAGTGTTCACCGATGGCAGCTTCGTCTTCATCCCCAAGGGGGTGTCCTGCCCGATGGAACTGTCCACCTATTTCCGGATCAATGCGAAGAATACAGGGCAGTTCGAGCGCACGCTGATCGTGGCCGAAGACGGTGCGAGCGTCAGCTATCTGGAAGGCTGCACCGCGCCGATGCGCGACGAGAACCAGCTTCATGCCGCCGTCGTCGAGCTGGTCGCGATGGACGACGCGAAGATAAAGTACTCGACGGTGCAGAACTGGTACCCGGGCGACGCGAACGGGCGCGGCGGCATCTACAACTTCGTCACCAAGCGTGGCGCCTGCCGCGGCGCGCGCTCCAAGATCAGCTGGACGCAGGTGGAGACCGGGTCGGCGATCACCTGGAAATACCCGTCCTGCGTGCTGCAGGGCGACGACAGCGTGGGCGAGTTCTATTCCGTCGCACTGACCAACAACCATCAGCAGGCCGATACCGGCACCAAGATGATCCATATCGGGCGCAACACGACGAGCACCATTGTCTCGAAGGGGATTTCCGCCGGGCGGAGCAACAACACGTATCGCGGCCTCGTGCGCATCCTGCCACGGGCATCGGGCGCGCGGAACCACACGCAATGCGACAGCCTGCTGATCGGCGACCGGTGCGGCGCGCACACCGTGCCCTACATCGAATGCCGCAATCCGCAGGCCAAGGTCGAACACGAGGCGACGACGTCCAAGATCGCCGAGGATCAGCTGTTCTATTGCCGTCAGCGCGGCCTGTCCGAGGAGGAGGCGGTGGGCATGATCGTCAACGGGTTCTGCCGCGAGGTGCTGAAGGAGCTGCCGATGGAGTTCGCGGTCGAAGCGCAGAAGCTGCTGGCCGTGAGCCTGGAAGGCTCGGTGGGGTAGCGTCATGCTGGAGATACGCGACCTGTCCGCGTCGATCGGGGACAAGCCGATCCTGCGCGGCATCACGCTGAGCGTGCCGGATGGCGAGGTGCACGCCATCATGGGGCCGAACGGGTCGGGCAAATCGACCCTGTCCTATGTCCTGTCCGGGCGCGAGGATTTCGCCGTGACCGGCGGGTCGGCGACGTTCGACGGCCAGGACCTGCTGGCGATGGAGCCGGAGGCGCGTGCGCAGGCCGGGCTGTTCCTGGCGTTCCAGGCGCCGGTGGAACTGCCGGGCGTGGGCAACGCGAACTTCCTGCGTACGGCGCTGAACGCGGTCCGGCGCGCGCGCGGCGAGGCCGAGCTGGACGCCGCCCAATTCCTCAAACTCGCGCGGGCGGAGGCCAGGCGCCTGCAGATGCCGGACGACATGCTGAAGCGCAACGTCAATGTCGGTTTTTCGGGTGGCGAGAAGAAGCGCAACGAGGTGCTGCAGATGACCATGCTGCGCCCCAGGCTCGCCATCCTCGACGAGACGGATAGCGGTCTGGACATCGACGCGCTGAAGATCGTGGGCGACGGCGTGAACGCGTTGCGGGCGCCCGGTTTTTCCGCGCTCGTCATCACGCATCACCAGCGCCTGCTCGACCACATCGTGCCCGATGCGGTGCACGTCCTGGCGCAGGGCCGTATCGTGCGGAGCGGCGGGCCAGAGCTGGCGCGTGCGCTCGAGGCGCATGGCTACGCGCAGGTGATCGCGGAGGCGGCATGAGCGCCACGCTCGCCCACCGGCCCGCCGCCTCGCCCGCGGATGGTTTCCTGGCCCGCTACGAGGGTTTGGCATCCCGCCTGCCGGGCGATCCGGCGCCGCGCGCGCAGGCGGCGGAGATCCTGCGCGCGCATGGGCTGCCGCACCGGCGCGAGGAATCGTGGCGCTTCACCAGCCTGTCCAAACTCTCCGACGTGCGTTTCCACGAGGCGCTGACCGAGGCCGGCGGCTTTGCATCCGACACGGTTCTGCCCGCGCTGGGTGCGCTGGCCGACGCGCCGCGCCTGGTGTTCGTGCAGGGGCGTTTCAACGCAGGCCTGTCGGCTCTGCCCGCGGGCGAGATCGCGCGGTCGTTCGCGGCGCAACCGGTGTTCGGCAAGGCCACGCATCCGGAGCGCGACCGGCTCGTCGCGCTGAACACCATGCTGGCCGAGGATGGCGCGGTCATCGACGTGCCGCCCGGCCAGGATGCGGGCACGCTGGTGCTGATCAGCACCGGCGGCGACATCCACGGCACGCCGGTCGCCTATCATCCGCGCCACGTCATCCGGCTGGGCGAAGGGGCGCGCCTGTCGGTGGTGGAGTTGGCCGTGGGTCACGGGATTTATCTGCACAACCCGGTCACCGAGATCGCGCTGGCACCGCGCGCGCATCTGGCGCATGTGCGGCTGCAGAACGAAAGTCTGGACGCGTTCCACCTGGCCACGATCTACGCCGAGGTGGCGGGCGGCGCCGCCTATGACGGGTTCACCCTGTCGGTGGGCGGCGCGCTGGTGCGCACGGATGTGCAGGCGCGGCTCACGGGGCCTGGCGCACATGCATCGATCAACGCCGGCCAGTTGCTGCGCGGCTCGCAGCACAGCGATTTCACGACCGCCATGCGGCACGACGCGGCGGACTGCGCCTCGCGCCAGACTGTCAAGCACGTGCTCGATGGGCGCTCGCGCGGCGTGTTCCAGGGCAAGATCGAGGTGGCGCGGGCGGCGCAGAAAACCGACGGCTACCAGATGAACCAGGCGCTGCTGCTCTCGCCCGACGCGGAGATCGACTGCAAGCCGCAGCTTGAGATCTTCGCCGACGACGTGAAATGCAGCCATGGTGCCACGGTGGGCGAGCTGGATGCCGAGCAGCTGTTCTACATGACCAGTCGCGGCATTCCGCAGGCGGAGGCGCGCGCGATCCTGGTGCGTGCGTTCTTGGGGGAGGCGCTGGATTTGGTCGGGGACGAGAAGGCACGCGCTCTGTTGGACGATGTGATCGAGGCCTGGTGGCAGGTGCCGGCATGAACGCAAGCTTCAAACCGGCCGCTCTGATGCCGCCGTTCGATGTGGAGCGGGTGCGTGCGGATTTCCCGATCCTGTCGCAGCGCGTGCACGGCAAGCCCTTCGTCTTCCTCGACAGCGCCGCTTCGGCGCAGAAGCCGCGCGCGGTGATCGACGCGATGGTGCGGTCGATGGAGACGCAATACGCCAATGTGCATCGCGGCCTGCATTGGATGAGCGAGCGCACCTCCGACGCGTATGAGGGTGTGCGCGACCAGGTAGCCAGCCTGTTGGGCGCGTCCTCACGCGAGGAGATCGTGTTCACCCGCAACAGCACCGAGGCCATCAACCTCGTCGCCCACAGCTATGGGCGCGGGGTGCTGAAGCCCGGCCAGGCGGTGCTGATCACCGAGATGGAGCACCACGCCAACATCGTGCCCTGGCAGATGCTGCGTGACACGCATGGCGTGGAGCTGCGTGTGGCGCCGATCACGGATGCCGGCGAACTCGATATGGAGGCGTTCGCGCGCCTGCTGGAAGACGGCCGCGTGGGTCTGGTCGCGGTCACGCACATGTCGAACGTGCTTGGCACCTACAACCCGATCGCGCGCGTGGCACGCTTGGCGCATGACGCCGGCGCGCAGCTGCTGGTGGATGGCAGCCAGGCCGTGGTGCATCGCGCGGTCGATGTGCAGGCCTTGGGCGCCGATTTTTACGTGTTCACCGGGCACAAGCTATACGGCCCCACCGGCGTCGGCGTGCTGTGGGCGCGCGCGGCGCTGCTGGAGGCGATGCCGCCCTTCATGGGTGGCGGCGACATGATCGCGAGCGTCAGCTTCGCGCGCTCCACCTGGGCGCCGGCGCCGCAGAAGTTCGAGGCGGGCACGCCCGCGATCGTCGAGGTGATCGGGCTGGGGGCCGCGATCGACTACGTGAACGCGATCGGCCTGGACGCGATCGCCGCGCATGAGGCGGCGTTGACGGATCACGCGCTGGCGCGGCTTTCGGCGGTGCAGGGTCTGCGCATCGCCGGGCGCGCGCAGGATCGCGGCGGGGTGATCAGCTTCACGCTCGACGGCGCGCATGCGCATGACATTGCGACCTTGCTGGACCGCCAGGGGATCGCGGTTCGCGCCGGCCAGCATTGCGCGGAGCCCCTGATGCGCCGGTTGGGCCTGACCAGCACGGCGCGGGCGAGTTTCGGCGTCTATACCACCGTGGAGGAGATCGACGTGCTGGCCGACACGCTGGAACGCGTACGGGGATTCTTCCAGTGAGCTTCGAGGATGTACGCGACCTCTACCAGAACGTCGTGCTGGATCGGGGGCGCAACCCGCGCCACATGCACGCCATGGAGCCGTTCGATGCCGCGGCGCGCGGCGACAATCCCATGTGCGGCGACCAGGTCGAGGTGCGGGTGAAGTTCGCGCCCGACGACACGGTCGAGGATGCGGCGTTCGAGGCGCGGGGCTGCGCGATCAGCCTGGCCTCGGCCGATCTGATGGCCGAAGTGGTGCGTGGACGCGACGCGGCCTCCATCCGCATGCTCGCCGAGAAATTCGAGGAGTTGGCGCGCACCGGCGAGGCGCACTCCGATGACGCGGCGCTGGACGTGCTGCGGCCGCTCTCCGGCGTGTCGGAATACCGCTCCCGGGTGAAATGCGCGACACTGCCCTGGTCGGCGCTGCTCTCGGCCCTGGCCGGCAAGGAGGCTGCCCGTGTCTGATACTTCGACCCATGCGACCCAACCCATCGGCACCTGGACGCCGGACGGCGAGGTGATCGCGCGCCCAGGCGAGACGGCGCTGCTCGACGCGATCGCGACGATCTACGACCCGGAGATCCCGGTCAACATCTACGAACTCGGCCTGATCTACGCCGTCGAGATCGCCGACGATGGCGCCGTCAAGGTCGAGATGACGCTCACCGCGCCCGGCTGCCCAAGCGCGCAGGAACTGCCCGTGCAAGTGCGCGAGGCGGTGCTGGCGGTGCCGGGCGTGACCTCGGCCGAGGTGGAGACGGTGTGGGATCCGCCGTGGGATCCGAGCCGGATGAGCGACGAAGCCCGTCTTGCGCTGAACATGTTCTGATCGGGGTTTTGCACGCTATGGACCAGATCGCGACCACGCCTGCCCGGCCACGCCGCGCGTTGCCGCCGCTGATGACGCTCTCCGAAGCCGCTTCGTCCCGGCTGCGGGCCCTCTATGCGCAGGGCGAGGGCCGCCTGCTGCGCATCAGCGTGAACACCAAGGGCTGTTCCGGCCTCGCCTACGACATGTCCTGGGTGGCCGAGCCCGGCCCCGGCGACGAGGTGGTGCGCGACGGCGAGGTGACGGTGCTGGTGGACCGCAAGGCGAGCCTTTTCCTGATCGGCACGGTGATGGATTACGAGCAGAAGGCGCTGAGTGCCGGCTTCACGTTCACCAACCCCAACGAAAAGGGGCGGTGCGGGTGCGGGGAAAGTTTCCACGTCTGACGCTCGCCTGCGTGCCGACCGACCGGCCGTTCAGGCTGTGAGTGACACCTCGGCAAGCGCGCCTGGTCGCGTCTCCCCTGCGCCCGTCAACTGGCCGGCGCCCTGCACAGCGACGCGGCCACCACCTCGTCCACGCCGATCTCGTCCAGGCGCGCGGCCCTGATCAGGTGCACGTCGCCGACCGGGGCGGCCAAGGCCGGGTCGCTGAAGCGCGAGAACAGCGCCACCGTCCGGCACCCCATGATCGCGGCGAGGTGGATCGGCCCCGTATCGCCGCCCACGGCCAGCGTGGCGCGGCTGGCCAGACCCGCCAGATCGTGCAGCGAGGTACGGCCGACCAGATCGAGCGCTGCGGGACAGGCGCGCAGGATGGCCGCCGCATCGTTCGCCTCGGCGGCGCCGCCGACGATCACCGGCCGCAACCCGCCGCCGGACAGGCAGCGCGCCACGGAGGCGAAGCGATCGACCGGCCAGCGCTTTGCGCCGCCCTGCGACGGCGACGTGCCGGGCACCAGCAGCGCATAGGGTTCGTCCAGCACCGGCCCGTAACCGCGGAGCCAGTCGAGGTCGACGGGCGCCTGGCCGACGCCGGCCGACGCCAATTGTCCGCGCTGCCGGGCGACGGTGTGCAGGAAATCGCGGCGCGGATCGGTGTCCGGCAACGAACAGCCGCGCGCGATGCCCGACCAGGCCGGCCGGCCGGCAAGCCAAAAATAGCGGGAGGAGCGGCCGGAGGTCTGCAGGTCATAGACGAGGTCGAACCCGGCCAGTTGACGGCGAAGGCGCAACAACCCGGGGGCATCGAACCAGCCGGGCCGGGTGTCCAGCCGAACCTCGTCGAACCACGGGCTGCTCCCGGCCAGGCCGGCATAGGGGGCGGTGGTGAGCAGCGCGATATGGTCGCCCGCATGGTGCGCGCGCAGTGCCGCAAAGGCGGGGAAGGACAGCACGAAATCGCCCAGCGCGCCCAGCCGGATCACCAGCACGCGCATCAGCCGAGCAGCTCGCGATAGACGGCCAGGGTCGCCTCCTGCATCGCCCCTGTGGTGTAGTGCGACAGCACCGCCTGGCGCGCCCGCCACGCCAGACCGTCCCGCTCGTCGGCGCCCAACGCCAGCGCCCGGCCGATGCAGGCGGCCAGCGCCGCGCAGTCCGGGGGGACGACCAGAAAGCCGGTCTGGCCGTCGGCGACCGTCTCCGCCGCCCCGCCATGGTCGAAGGCCACGACCGGCCGCCCCATCGCCTGCGCCTCGATGACCGTGCGGCCGAACGGCTCCGGCTTCAGGCTAGCATTGACCACCACGTCGGCCAGCATGAGGGCCGCCGGCATGTCGTCGCAGTGGCCGGCCAGGCGCAACCGGGCGGACAGGCCCAGCCGCGCCGCCCGAGCCTGCAGCGCGCGGGCGAACCGGCTCCGGCCCTGATCGCCGCCGACCAGCACGCAGAAAAAATCCTCTGCCGGGCCCAGCAGGGCGATCGCATCGAGCAGGATCTCCGCCCCTTTCCAGCGCGTCAGCCGCGCCGGGAGCATGACGACGCGGGCGCCCGTCGGCAGGCGCCAGGCCTGTGCCAGACGATGCACGCGGTCGCCCACGACCTGGCCCGGATCGAACACCGCCGGATCGACGCCGCGCGGTATGGTGCGCAGCCTATCATGCGGCACGCCGTAGCCGGCCGCCACGCGCTGGGCGACGAAGCGGCTGATGGCGATCACCCGGTCGCCGCGCGCCATGACGCTGTTATACAGACGTTTTCCGGGGACGCCCTCGCTATAGACGCCGTGCCACGTCGTCACCAGCGGCACGCCGGCACGCCGCGCGGCGATCCAGGCCGACCAGGCCGGCGCGCGGGAGCGGGCGTGGACGAGCTGCACCCTCTCCTTGCGGATCAGCGCGGCCAGCCGCCCGGCATTGACCAGGATGTTGACCGGGTCCTTGGTCATCAGCGGTATCGTGACATGCCGGCCGCCCGCGCGCTCCACCTGCGCCGCCATCCGCCCGCCGGCGCGGGCCACCCCGGCGCGGCCG
>CAXUNK010000123.1:0-8755 GCA_964252425.1 uncultured Acetobacteraceae bacterium | reverse complement strand
CCCCCTGCCCGTCTGCCGCCACCACGGGGTGGAGCGCGTAGGATTGGCCGGTGAAGCGGCCGGTGGTGCTGGTATCGGCCACGCCGAGCGCCGCGCCGGGCAGCCCGCCCTCGGGTGCGGGGGGAGTCAATGCCGCGGAGGGCTGAGGCCGCCGGTCCTGCAGGCCGAGATAGGTGATGGTGACCGTGCCGCCCGCCCGCGCCGCCTGCACCGGCAGGCTGAGGCAGACGGCAAGCCACGCCAGCCGCATGCCCCTACTTCAGGGTGGCGAGATAGGCGATGACGTTCTGCCGGTCCTGCGCGTCCGGCAGCCCGGCGAAGATCATCTTGACGCCCGGGATCTTCTGGCGCGGCGCCGTCAGGTAGTCGTCCAGCGTGGACGCGGTCCAGGTGCGGTTCGCGTTCTTCATCGCGTCCGAGTAAGTATAGGTGGGCAGCGTGCCGGCGCGCCGGCCGACCACGCCCCACAGGCTGGGGCCGATCTTGTTCTGTCCCTCGACAGGCGCGTGGCACAGGCCGCATTTCTGGGTGAACAGGGTTTTGCCAGCGGCCGCGTCGCCATCCGCCAGGGCCGGCAGCGCGGCCGCCACGCACGCGGCAAAAATCGTCACAGCGCCGACGGTCACGCGCATCCTGGTCCGCATCTTTCCGTATCCTCTTGGCGTTCGTGTTCCCGCCGGGGCCGCACGGTGTCAACCCGCCCGCGCCGGCCTCGCACGATCGCACGTGCCGCCTCCTGCCACGATGACAAGTGCGCCATGGCCCAAGGTCGCAGTTGCGTGGCCGCGTGCAACCATTACTGTGCAGTGGGCGCTGAGCCCGAACGGCGACAGTGGTCACGCTGCCGCCCAACCGGGCCACACGCCCATCGAGGAGAGAGCCATGAGCTGGAAAGCACCGAAAGTCGTCGAAATTGCGCTGGGCGCCGAGATCAACAGCTACGCCTGCGCCGAAGCCAAGAAGTAAGCCGTCCCGACCGGAAAGCCGCCGGGCCGGCGGCTTTCCGTCTTTCACGCGCGCGCCGGCATGTGACCGCCCGGCCTGGCCCTGACCGCGCAGACCGATATTTCCGCAAAGATCACGATCAGCCGCCGCACCGCAGATTGGCCTCCGCCTGCGCACGCTGCAATTGCTGCAGCGAGGCCTTCGCCACCGGCGTGTCGCGGAACAATCCGCCGCGCGGGCCGATGCTGGCCTGCTGCATCGACATGATCGTCTCCGCCCGCTCGTAATCGTCATAGCTCATCTGGTCGGCGATCGCGTCGATGCTGCACGCGCATTGGTCGAGCAGCTTATGCTGAAACCCGTTGGCGGCCAGGCAGCCGATGACGTAGTCCGCGCGCGCGGCCGTCGGATAGTCGTTGCGTGGCGCTTGCCTTTCCTGAAGGTGCGCCGGACCGGGCGTGAGCGAGACCAGGAGCAGCCCCGTCGCGAACTTGCGCGAGACCGCATGGGAGAACAGGTTGCGCAATCGGCCAAGCTTTCGGAGGGACGATGATAGAGCTGGTGATCGTGTACTGCCTGGCGAGCGACGGCAACACCTGCCGCGAGACGCGCCTGCCGATGGAGGATTTCCCCACGCCGGCCGCCTGCACGGTCGGCGCACAGCCGCGTGCGCTGCAATACCTGGCCGAGCACCCGAAATACACGCTGAAAAGCTGGCGCTGCGAGATCGACGTGCCACGCCAGCGGCCGGCGTGATTACGCAGCTTGCATGCTGCGCTGCACCAAACCGGCGCGTCCGCGCCAAGACTTAAGTCCAACTTGTCAGTCCACGGCCGCTCGCCTTCGGTGGCGGGCGTGGAAGGTGGCACGAGCGTTGCGAACCGCATCATTGCGAGTCTTGGCGGATACGAAAACCTTGTGTGCAGTGCAGCATGACTTACGCCTGGACGGCTTTCGACATGGCGCGGCAGATGCAGGATAGGCGGGCAAAAAAACGCAAGCCAGGGCCGCTTGATGTTTCCGAGTTCACGCAGACTTCACCTTGATCCATAACGGCACGAAACCGATCCGGCATAACGGGCGGCGTCACGGAGGGACTTTCATGAAGCGTTCCACACGATATCTGCTGGGTCTGTCGGCTTGCGTGATGAGCTGCGCCCCCGCTCTGGCCCCCGCTTTGGCCAATGACGACCTGGCGCGCCTGTCCAAGGACGCCAACCAATGGGTGATGCCGCTGGGCAATTACAGCAGCACCCGATACAGCGAGTTGTCGCAGATCAACACCCGAACCGCGAAGAACCTGCGCCCGGTCTGGACTTTCTCCACCGGCGTGCTGCGCGGCCATGAGGGCGGACCGCTCGTGGTGGGCGACACGATGTACATGTCCACCCCGTTCCCCAACACGGTCTTCGCGCTCGACATCAAGAATGCCGGCCGGATCCTGTGGAAATACGAGCCCAAGCAGGACGCGAACGTCATTCCCGTGATGTGCTGCGACACCGTCAACCGCGGCGTCGCCTATACGCCCGACAATGGCGGCATGATCTTCCTGCACCAGGCCGACACGACACTGACGGCGCTCGACGCCAAATCCGGCAAGGTCGTCTGGTCGATCAAGGATGGTGATTCCGGCAAGGGCGAGACCGGCACCTCCGCGCCGCTGGTGGTCAAGGACAAGGTGATCATCGGCGTCAGCGGCGGCGAGTTCGGCATCCAGGGCCGCCTGACCGCCTACAACGTGAAAGACGGCAGCAAGGCCTGGATCGCCTACACGTCGGGCACCGACGACATGATCAAGTTCGACCCGAACAGCACGACCGAGATGGGCCGGCCGGTCGGCGCCAACAGCTCCCTGAAGACCTGGAAGGGCGATCAGTGGAAGAATGGCGGCGGCGGCACCTGGGGCTGGATCTCGTACGATCCCGCGCTCAACATGGTCTATTACGGCTCGGGCAACCCGGGCACCTGGAACCCGACGCAGCGGCCGGGCGACAACAAATGGTCGATGACGGTGTTCGCGCGTGACGCCGACACTGGCCAGGCGAAATGGGTCTATCAGATGACCCCGCACGACCAGTGGGATTATGACGGCGTCAACGAGATGATCCTGGCCGACGTGCCCGTGCACGGCCGCCAGACCAAGGCGCTGGTGCATTTCGACCGCAACGGCTTCGCCTATGTGCTCGACCGCACCAACGGCCGCCTGCTCGAGGCCGAGAAATACGATCCGGCGGTGAACTGGGCGAGCAAGATCGATCTGGCGTCCGGCAAGCCCGTGCTGGTCGATCAGTTCGGACCGGGCGTGCAGGGTGCCGACCACAACACCAAGAACGTCTGTCCCGCGGCCCTCGGCAGCAAGGACGAGCAGCCGGCCAGCTACTCGCCCAAGAACCACATGTTTTTCGTGCCGACCAACCACGTCTGTATGGATTACGAGCCGTTCAAGGTGAGCTACACTGCGGGCCAGCCTTTCGTAGGCGCCACCCTGTCGATGTATCCGCCGCAGGGCCAGAACAACCTCGGCAACTTCATCGCCTATGACGTCAACCAGGGCCGCATCGCCTGGTCGGATCCGGAAACCTTCTCCGTCTGGTCAGGCGCGTTGGCCACCGGCGGCGACATCGTCGCCTACGGCACGCTGGACGGCAACCTCAAGGTCGTCGACCAGAAATCCGGCAAGTTGCTCTACAAGTTCAAGACGCCGTCGGGCATCATCGGCAACATCAACACCTTCACCTCGGGCGGAAAGCAGTACCTGGCCGTGCTGTCCGGCGTCGGCGGCTGGGCCGGCATCGGCATGGCGGCGGGATTGTCGGAGGACAATGCCGGTCTGGGTGCGGTGGGCGCCTACAAGCAGTTGTCCAACTATACCCAGCTGGGCGGCGTGTTGACGGTGTTCGGCCTGTCCAACTAGGTTTTTCCAATCCGCCCCGCCCGCTTACATGCGGGCGGGGCGTTGTATTTCGGGCATCCCGGCCCGAAGGAGCGCAAGATGACATCCCGCAGTCCCGCCATGCTCTGCCTGTCCGGCCTGATCGTGGCCGCTTTGGCCATCGTCTCGCACCAGGCGGCGCGCGCGACCGATTCCTCGGCCCCGGCTGAAAAGAAGCCTTACCTTGTCAAGGACGGCAACAAGGTCGATATGACGACCTACAAGGGCTATCTGTATTACGGCGATCAGTGCATGCGCTGTCACGGGCCGGACGGCGCCGGTAGTTCGTATGCGCCGAACCTCACGCAGAGCCTGAAGGTGATGACCAAGGAGCAGGTCGAGAACACCATCATCAACGGCCGCAAGCACGTCGATTCGGCCAACGACAAGGTGATGCCCGCCTTCGGCACAAATGAGGACGTGGTCGAAAACATCGACAACATCTACGCCTATCTGCTCGCCCGCTCGGACGGTGCGCTGGGGCGCGGCCACCCAGAGCATCTGGAGCAGTGACGCTGTGGGCACGCGCCGCCTGCCTCTGCGCGGCGCTTGCCGTCCCTGCGGCGGCGCAAACCTTGCCCGACCTCGTCTCGCAATCCGAGCTGCGGGTCTGCGCCGACCCGCATAACCTGCCCTTCTCGACCGACAAGGGCGAAGGCTACGAAAACAAGCTTGCCGAACTGGTGGCACGCGCGCTGGGCGAGACGCTGACCTACACCTGGTTCCCGGACAGCCAGGGTTTCGTGCGCGCGACGCTGATGAAGAACCGCTGCGACGTGGTGATGGGGACCGTCTCGGGCGTCGAAGACATGTCCACGACCGAATCCTATCTCCACACCGGCTACATGATGGTCACCCGCCTGGCCGACCATATCACCACGGATCATGTCGGCGACTGGCGCATCGCCGGCCGCCGCTTCGCCATCATCGCCGCCACCCCGCCCACCAACCTGGTCGTCGAGCATAATCTGATGGACCAGACTGCGATCTACCAGCTGGTGGTCGATACGCGCATCGACCAGCCGGCGCATGCGATGATCGACGACATCGCCGGCGGGCGGGTCGATGTGGGGCTGCTCTGGGGACCGATCGCCGGCTATTACGCCAGGCACGACCATCTGCCGTTGCGCCTGACCTTCCTCAGCGACGAGAACGCCCGGGTCAGGCTGGACTACCACATCGCCATGGGCGTGCGCCCCGCGGACGTCGCGTTCAGGCGCAGGCTGAACGCCGTCATCGCCCAGCACCGCTCCGAGATCGACGGCATCCTGCGCGACTACGGCATCCCGGAACTCGACGAGCAGAACCGGCCGGTGCAGTAGGGGCCCGCCCGGTCATGAAGCTGCGGCGCGCCTTGAACACGCCTCCAGAAGAAGCGTTGCGCGCTGAATGACCGGAATACGGCGGGCGATCACCCTCGCGCGCGATCCCGATCTGGCGGCCGCCGAACTGGGCGAGGCTCTCGGCCAGCCGGACTGCCGCCTCGTCGTGCTGTTCGTCTCGCCCGAGTACGACCTAGTAGCGCTGGGCGCGGCCCTTCGCCGGCGTTTCGGCGGCACGCCGCTTGCGGGCTGCACCACCTCGGGCGAGATCGGGCCGGGCGGCTACGCGCAGCACGCGATCACCGGGTTCAGCCTGGGCGGCCCGGATTTCGCCGCCTCCCTCGCCCTGATCACCGAGCTGGAGCGTATGGAAGCGGCACAGATGCACGCCGCCGTCCGCGGCGCGCGGCTCGCGATCCACGACGCAGCCCCTTGGGCGCGGCACGACAACCTGTTCGCCATCACGCTGATCGACGGCATGTGCGGGTGCGAGGAGAGGGTC
Organism: uncultured Acetobacteraceae bacterium; assembly: GCA_964252425.1. Classification (GTDB taxonomy): domain Bacteria; phylum Pseudomonadota; class Alphaproteobacteria; order Acetobacterales; family Acetobacteraceae; genus BOG-908. Next base: position 3,054 of record CAXUNK010000123.1, on the reverse strand, counting down.
GCGAGCGCCGCCTGCGGCGCGCTGGCCGGCATCCCCCTGCGCGGCGGCTCGGCCGGCGACGGGCAGAAATTCCAGCGCAGCTTCGTGCTGCATGGGGGCGGCTTCGCCAGCGACGCGGCACTGGTGCTGGTGATCGCCACCCGCCGCCCTTTTCGCGCCTTCAAGACCGAACATTTCAGCCCTGGCCAGGAAAGACTGGTCGTCACCGCCGCCGACCCGGCGCGGCGATTGGTCACCGAGCTGAACGCCGAGCCGGCCGGCGCGGAATTCGCCCGTGTCACCGGTTTGCGGCTCGATCAGCTGACCCCGGCCGCCTTCGCCACGCATCCGATGGTGGTACGTGTGGGCGAGCACTGCTACGTCCGCGCCATCCGCCATCTCAACCCCGATCTCAGCCTGACGTTCATGTGCGCCATCGACGAGGGCGCCGTGCTGACCGTGGGCTCAGGCGGCGACCTCGCGGGCGACCTGCGACGCAGCCTCTCGGAGCTCCGCGCCGCGATCGGCTTGCCCGAGCTGGTGATCGCTTTCGACTGCATGCTGCGCGGCATGGAGCTGGACCATCGCGGCATACGCGGCGAGGTGGGCCGGATGATGGACGCGCATTGCGGTGTGGGCTTCAGCACATATGGCGAGCAATATGACGCCATGCACGTCAACCAGACCCTCTCCGGCATCGCGATCGGCGCCGCCCTTGGCTGACGCGGCGCTGTGCCTTGCGCCCGAGCAGGATGTAGACGGCCTGCTGCGCGAGAACGCCAGGCTGCGCCGCATCAACCGCGCGCTGATGGAGGCGGCCGAGCGCGGGCCGGATACGGCGGGCAGCGCCTACGCGCTGTTCCAGACCGCGGCCGCCCTGGGCAACCAGGTGCAGGAGCGCACGGCGGCACTGACCGCGGCCCTGACCGAGCTGACCCAGGCCAAGGAGCAGGAAGCCGACGCCAAGCGCAGGCTGGAAGCGGCGATCGAGGCGATCAACCAGGGCATCGTGCTGTGCGATGCCGACGACCGCATCGTGGTCACCAACGAGCGCTACCGCACGCTCTGGCGCGGCCTGGCCGCGCTGCCGGCAACCCCGTTTGCCGAGGTGGTGCACGGCGCAGCCGCGCATCGCCTGGTGGCTGAGGAGGAGGGGGCGGACTGGGCGGAGCGGCGCATGGCACGCCACCGGACCCCGGGCGAGCCGTTCATCATCCAGCTCCGGGACGGCACCTGGCTGCAGGTCTCCGAACGCCGCGTGCCGGGCGGCGGCACCGTCTCGCTCTACACCGACATCACCGCCGTCAAACATGGCGAGGCGCAGCGCACCGCCGAGCTGCTGCGCGCCAACGCGGAGATCTCGGCCGCCAAGGCCGAAGCGGAAGCGATGGGTGCGTCCAAGACCAAGTTCTTCGCCGCCGCCAACCACGATCTGCTGCAGCCGCTGGCCGCCGCCCGCGTGTTCGCCTCGGCACTCAGTGAACGCCGCCTGTCCGCGCCCAATCGCGAGCTGGTGCGCCACGCGCTGGCCGCGCTCGACTCGGTCGACGACATGATCACCGCGCTCCTCGACATCGCCAAGCTGGATGCGGGCGTCATGCCGCCCGCGCTGTGCAGCTTCGCCGTGGGCGAGGTGATGCAGCGCGTGGGTGCCGAGTTCGGGCTGATCGCCGCGCGGCGCAAGTTGCGGCTGCGGGTCTTCGCCGGCGGCGCCGTCATCCGGTCCGACCCCAGGCTGCTGGCCCGCATCCTGCGCAACCTCGTCTCGAACGCGCTGCGCTACACCGCCTCGGGCGGCGTGCTGATCGGCCACAAGCGGGTCGCCGACGGGCTGCTGGTCGGCGTGTGGGACAGCGGCGTGGGCATCGCGCCCGACCAGCTCGAGGAGGTGTTCCAGGAGTTCCACCGCCTGCCCCAGGCCGATGACAGGGGCGAGCGTGGCGCGGGGCTCGGGCTGTCCATCGTGCGCCGCATCTCGCGCATGCTCGGCCACCGCATGGTGGTGGCCTCCGTGCCGGGGCGCGGCAGCGTGTTCGGCATCGTGGTCCCGCTCTCGGTGGAGCCGGCGGCCAGCCTGGCGCCGCAGCGCGCGTCCGGCGCCGGCCCCGGTCCCGCGAGCCTGCGCGGCCGATGCGTGCAGCTGATCGACGACGAGCCGCATGTGCTGCAGGGATTGTCCGTGCTGCTGACCGGCTGGGGCATGCGCGTGCGCGGTGCGGCCAGCGCGGCCCAGGCGCTCGATTCGCCCGCGCATGAGTGCGGCGCGGGACCGGATCTGATCATCGCCGATTTCCGCCTGGGCGCCGGGCAGACGGGTCTGGACGCCATCGCCACGCTCCGTCGCCGCTGGGGCCAGTTGCCGGCCATCGTGGTGACCGCCGATCACGGGACCGTGGTGCAGGACGCGGTCGCCTCGGCCGGCCTGCATCTGCTGCACAAGCCGGTTCGCCCGGCCAGGCTGCGCAGCCTGATCATGCACGTGCTGCAGCACAGCGTGATCGTGGCCTGAGCAGGACGACGTGCGGCCGAGAGCAGCCTTTCAGGCGTGAGGGTTGGGGTGGAGCGTGCGGCGTGTCAGGAACGGGCGTGGCGCAGACATCCTCGACGTACGATCCCACCCGGCAGCCTCCCGTAGCCGCTCTCATGGGCGCGCAGGATTGGCTCGTCCTGCTGGTCCTGTCCTGGCTGTGGGGCAGCTCGTTCCTGTTCTTCAAAGTGCTCGGCCACAGTCTGCCGCCGTTCACCGTCGTGCTCGGCCGGCTGACGCTGGCGGCCTGCGTGCTGAACCTGGTCCTCGCCGTCCGGGGCGAAGGGCTGCGGCGCGACATGCCCTGGCGCGACCTGGCCGTGCTGGGCGTGCTCAACAGCGTCGTCCCGTTCGCCCTGTTCGCCTGGGGCGAGACGTTCGTCACCAGCGGCATGGCGGCGATGCTGAACGCGACCACGCCGCTCTGGGCGGTGCTTCTGGCCCATGCGCTCCGCACCGAGCGTCTCACCTGGGTGCGTGCTGCGGGCGTGGCGCTCGGGCTGGCGGGGGTGGCCGTGCTCGTGGGACCGGCGGCCGGGCATGGCGTG
>CAXUNK010000122.1:0-8846 GCA_964252425.1 uncultured Acetobacteraceae bacterium | reverse complement strand
ACCTCGTAGGGCACGCCCAGCTCCTCCAGCAGCCACAGGATGCGCTGCGAGCGGGAGTTGTTGAGGTGGTGCACGGTGATCATGAGTTTGTCTCGATCCTATCTGGAGAGTTCGCGTGTCATGTCGTCGAGCCCGGTGAGCGTCAGCGGGTACATGCGGTGCGCCATGAGGTCGCGCAGCATGGCGATGGACTGAGTGTAGCCCCAATACTCCTCGCGCGCCGGGTTGAGCCAGGCCGAGCGTCGGAAATGTCCCGTCAGGCGCTCGATCCAGACGCGGCCGGTCTCCTCGTTCCAATGCTCCACGCTGCCGCCGGGCTGCACGATCTCGTAAGGGCTCATCGTGGCATCGCCGACGAAGACCAGCCGGTAATCGGGGCCATAGGTGCGCAGCAGGTCCCACGTGGACAGCGAAGTCGCGTCGCGCCTTCGGTTTTCGCGCCACACGCGTTCATAGACGCAGTTGTGGAAATAGAAATGCTCGAAATGCTTGAATTCGGAGCGGACCGCGGAGAACAGCTCCTGGCTGGTGCGCACGTGATCGTCCATCGAGCCGCCGATGTCGAGAAGCAGCAGGATTTTGACCGCGTTGTGCCGTTCGGCCACCATTTTCAGGTCCAGGCTGCCGGCGTTGCTGGCGGTGGCGTGGATGGTGCCCGGCAAATCGAGCTCGGTGGCCGCGCCCTGGCGCGCGAAACGCCGCAGGCGGCGCAACGCGATCTTCATGTTGCGCGTGCCGAGTTCGACATCGCCGTCCAGGTCGCGGAACTCGCGCTTATCCCAGACCTTGACCGCGCGCCGGTGCCGGGAGTCCTTCTGCCCGATGCGTATGCCTTCGGGATTGTAGCCGTAGGCGCCGAAGGGCGAGGTGCCGCCGGTGCCGATCCATTTGTTGCCGCCCTGGTGACGCTCCTTCTGTTCCTCGAGGCGTTTGCGCAGCGTCTCCATCAGCTTTTCGAAGCCGCCGAGCGCTTCGATTGCGGCCATCTCCTCCGGCGAGAGGTTCTTCTCGGCGATGCGGCGGAGCCACTCCTCGGGGATGTCGGTGGCCGGATCGCCGGAGTTCTGTTCCAGTCCCTGGAAGACGGTGGCGAATACGCGGTCGAACCGGTCCAGATGGCGTTCGTCCTTGACCAGCGTTGCGCGGGCCAGGAAGTAGAAATCGTCGATGCTGTATTCGGCGACGCCATGTTTAATGGCGCCTATCAGCGTCAGGTATTCGGTGACGGAGACCGGCAGGCCGGCAGCGCGAAGCTGCAAGGCGAAGGAGGCGAACATGTCAGTGCAGTTCGTCGGGGCCGAACACCTTGGCTGATAGGCGTCGGACTTGCGCGCGCAGGGCGACAACCTCGTCGGCCAAGGCACGCGTCTCCTCCAGCGTGTTCTTAGCAACGCGATCGCTTTTCATGGCGGCCGCGAAGTTCACGGTAATGTCGTCCGTCACCGCCGACAGGTTGTTTTGCAGCCGGTCCATCCTGGATATCACGTCGGTTCTGACCGAGACGATGTCGTTCCGAAGGACGATGATATCGCTTTTGATCGAGAAGACGTCGCTCTTCAATTCCGCCACGTCGGCTTTCAGGCCCGCGATGTCGGCCTTCATTTCCGATATCTCGGCCTTCATCTCCGATATCTCGGCCTTCATCTCCGATATCTCGGCCTTTATCTCCGAGATCTCGGCCTTCACCTCGGATATCTCGGCCCTCATCCCAGAGATGTCGGCCCTCATCCCAGAGATGTCGGCCTTCATCCCAGAGATGTCGGCCTTCATCTCCGATATCTCAGTCTTCATCCCTGAAACGTCGGACTTCATGCCCAACATCTCAGCCTTCATCCCTGAGATGTCTGACTTCATACCCGACATCTCAGCCTTGATCCCGGATATGTCGGCTTTCATCCCTGAGATGTCGGCCTTCATCCCGAGCATATCGCTGCTCAGGGCCTGTATTGCCGCCAATACTGCCGCGCCCGCCTCGTCCGTCACGTCAGATCTCCTCGCGCCGCCGACATTACTCTCGCCGCGCCATGAACGCCAGCCGCTCGAACAGGTGCACATCCTGTTCGTTCTTCAGCAGCGCGCCATGCAGCGGCGGAATGACCACCGTCTTCTCCCGCGTGCGCAGCGCCTCGGCCGGCATGTCCTCGATCATCAGCAGCTTGAGCCAGTCCAGCAACTCGCTGGTGGCGGGCTTCTTCTTCAGGCCGGGCAGGTCGCGCACGCGGAAGAACATCGTCAGCGCCTCGCGCGCCAGCTCCTGCTTGATGTCCGGGTAGTGCGCCTGCACAATCCGCTCCATCGTCTCGCGATCGGGAAAGCGGATGTAGTGGAAGAAGCAGCGGCGCAGAAATGCGTCCGGCAGCTCCTTCTCGTTGTTGGACGTGATGATGACGACCGGACGCTGCCGGGCGACGACGGTCTGGCGTGTCTCGTAGACGAAGAACTGCATGCGATCGAGTTCGAGCAGCAGGTCGTTGGGAAATTCTATGTCCGCCTTGTCGATCTCGTCGATGAGCACGACCGATTGCCGCTCGGCCTCGAAGGCGTCCCACAGCTTGCCGTGCACGATGTAATTGCCGATGTCGTGCACGCGTGCGTCGCCAAGCTGGCCGTCGCGCAGGCGTGAGACGGCGTCGTATTCATACAGGCCCTGCTGCGCCTTTGTGGTGCTTTTGACGTGCCACTCAATCAGTTTCATCCCGAGTGCGGCGGCCACCTCGTGCGCCAGCACCGTCTTGCCGGTGCCCGGTTCGCCCTTGACCAGCAGCGGCCGCTGCAGGGTGACGGCGGCGTTGACCGCCACCTCCAGGTCGCGCGAGGCGATATAGGTTCCGGTGCTCCTGAACTGGGCCACTGCTCATCCTCTCGACTGCGCGGCGGCGGCCGCCCGTCCGGTCTAGCGCAATGCTGCGCTGCGGCAAAACCGCACGTCCAACACCGGACATCAACGGGCTGTCTTCGAGACAAGCAGGTAGGCTGCCGGTTTGATGGAGCCAGCCTCAATCGTGGATCGGCGTCCGGCGGAGCTGGCGGTGCGCGCATCAGCCATGGCCGTAGGTCAGCATCGTGCCGCCATGCCCGTCGCTGGCCAGGTGAAAGGCGGAGGTGGTGTAGGTGCCGGTCAGGCCGATACTGGCGGTGTGCGTGCCGTCCGAGAGGGTGAGCGTGTCCAGCCCCGCGGTCTGCATGGCCACCAGGCTCGCAGCAGTGGGGGACATGTCGGTGATGTCGATGCTGTCCGTGGTGGACCAGTTGCTGATATGCGCGCCGGCGATGTTGGCGGAGACGCCCTGGAACTCGTCGCCGACCGGCGAGGCCCAGAACAGCATCGCCGATTGCGAGACCGGCAGCAGGGCCTGGCCGCTGCCCGGCGCCTGCGGGTTGAACACGATGGTGGCGCCGCCGTGGACATCGCGGCCGGAGGACAGGGCGCCGCCGAGCGGCGTGGTCGAGGTGAACCGGTAGTTCGTCGTCGCCGTGCTGGCCACCAGCGTGCCGCTGTTGATGCCCACGCCGGTCAGGATCTGGCCGGGCAGGTCGATCGCGTCGCCGCCGATGAAGTTGCTCAGCGTGCCGGTGAAGCTCGACGGCGTATCGAGTTTCAGCGTGCCGCCAGTGCTGGGCGCGCCTGTGCCCGCGAAGCGTACGATCTGGCCCGGCTGGGTCGGGACCGCCAGTTCCAGGGTGGCGCCGGGATCGATCAGCATCGTGCCGTTGCCGGTTACCGCCTGGGTCAGCAGCAGGTTGCCGCCCCGTGCCTCGATCGTGCCGCTATTGGCGATCTGCGCGAACACCAGGCCGTAACCTGCGATGTCGGCGCCCGCCAGGTTGGCCACGGGCACTGCGGGGAACAGGCCGTTGGCCGTCAGCTCCTGGAAGATGCCGCCGGTGATCGCGATCGTCCCGGCATTGGTGAACACTTGCGCGCCGGCATTGGGCGCCGCGTAATAGTTGAGCAACTGTATCTGGATCGCCGAGCCGGCGCCGATCGCCAGCACGCCGGAATTGGCGAAATAGGTGTTGTCGATCGTGACGATACCGGTCCCGCTGGCCGCGATCGTGCCGCTATTGGTCAGGAACGTGCCGCCCAGAGTGAGCGTGCCCAGCGCGCTTGCCGCGATCTGCCCGGCGTTGACGATGCTGTCCGACCATTGCCCGACCGCCGAATCGCCCAGCGTGCCGGCCAGGCCGTAGAGCGTGGTCGTGCTGCCGGAGCCGAAGCTGATCTGCACGCCGGGGTCCTGCGCCAGTTCCGGCGGCGGAATATGCTGGCCGAGATAGTATTGCGACACGCTGCCGAGCGAGATCGCGACGTTGTTGAACGTCTCGGGCGTCGTGGCCAGCAACCTGGCCTCGGCGCCGGTCAGCAGGATGGTGCCGGGATGGCCGGGCGCGGGGTTGTTGACTGTGAGCCCGTCTGCCACCGCGATCTGCGAGAACGGCCGGCTCAGGTCGAGCGTGCCGTCATAGACCACCCCGTCCAACGTCGCGCTGCCCAACGCCACGAGACCGCCGCCGGAATCCACGATGGTGCCGCCCACGAGAGTGCCGGTCAGCGACAGGCGGCCCAGCGCGGTGCCGGTGCCGACCGAGAGCGTGCCGCCCGCGAGGTTGAGCGTGCCCTGCTCGCTCAGCACGCCGGTGCCCAGCGAGATACGGCCGAGGCCCGCCAGCGTCATCGATCCGGAGAGCGACACTGCGCCCGACGAGACGACGATACTGCCGGTGTTGGTGAAGCCGGCGGCCGTGATGGCCAGCGTCTCGCCCGGCCCGATCGTGATGCGGCCCTGGTTGATGAAGTCGGGACCGCCCAGGCTGAGCGTGCCGCCGAGGACCGAGGCGTTGATGGTGCCCTGGTTGACGATGGCGTCGCCCGCGACCCCGCCCGCGCGCCCGATGCTGGCAAGCGCGCCCGATTGGGTGATCACGAGCCCCGCGCCCAAGGTCAGCGTATCGGCGCCGCCCACGTTGGGGTCATGCGCGAGGTCGATTGCTGCGGCCGCCCCTTGAGCGCCCAGCAGCACTTGCGCATGGTCGAAGGTCTGCGAGCCGATAAAATCCAGCAGGCTGGCCGCGCCCACGATGTCGGCCGTGCCGGACAGGGTCAAACCGTCGCGCACGCGTAATGTAGCGCCCGCCTGGCTCAATGCGAGAGTGCCGAGATAGCTGACACCGTCGAGCAGCGCGCTGCCGCCCGCGCCGACCGAGAGCAGCCCCAGGCTGTCGGCGATCGTGCCGCCCTGGATCGTGCCGCCCAGGCTCAGCGAAGTGAGCGAGATCGCACCCGCGCGCCCGCCGACCGCCAGCGTGCCGCCCGTATTGGACAGCGTGCCGGCGAGCTGCACCGATCCGCTCGTCTCGGTCAGCGTGCCGAGCTGCGCCGTGGTGAGCGTGCCGGCCAGCACCAGCGTGCCGCCGGAGACCACGATCTGCCCGGCATTGGTCCAGGCGGGTGCGGTGCCGTAATAGCCGGCCGGCTGGCCCAGCAGCAGCGTGCCGCCCGCGCCGGCGGTCAGCGTGCCGGAATTGCCGAACTGCGCCACGGTGATCCCCAGCGTGTCGCCGCCAGCCACCGTGATGCTGCCCTGGTTGATGAACGTTCCGTAGCCGCTCACCAGCATCTGACCGCCCGCCACCCCGGCGGCGATGCTGCCCTGGTTTATCAGCGTGTCCGACACACCCACTCCCGGCACCGGGCTCCAGCCATTGGCTTGCAGGCTGGCATAGGCGCCGGTCTGCACGACGGAGGTGTGCGGACCGAGCGTGGCCGTCGTTCCCGCGCTGGCCAGGAAGACGTCCGTCGTGGCCAGGGTCGAGCCGGCGGAGGCCGCGTTGCCGAGCGTGATGGTTGCCCCGTCCAGCACCTCCGTCCCGCGCAGCAGCAGCGCGCTGCCGGCGCCGACATCGAAGATGCTGCCCGCAGCGCCGCCGGGTGCGGAGACCTCGGTGCCATCGGTCAGGGTAAGGGCCGCGCCGGCCAGGCCGAGATTGATCGCGCCCTGATAGGCGACACCGTCCAGCACGCCGGTGCCGGTGGTAAAGCCGAAGCCGCCGCCGCTATCGGTGACCACGCCGCCCTGCAGCGTGCCCGCGAGGCTGACCTGTCCCAACAGGTTGCCGAGCTGCGTGCCCAAGCCGATCGCAAGCGTGCCGCCCGCATTGCCGGCCGTCCCCAGGATTTCGACCTGTCCGGTGCCGTAGGCGAGATTAAGGTTGCCGAGGTGGGACAGCAGCCCGGCGGAGAAATTGCCGCCCAGCGCCAGCGTTGCGTGGACGACCACGATGCTGCCGGTGTTGACGAGGCCCGAGGTCGCCAGCTCCAGCGTGGCGCCGTTGCTGACTGAGATCACGCCCTGGTTGACGAAGGTGCCGGTGCCGGTCACGTCCAGGGTTCCGCCGGCTATGCCCGCGGTGATGGTGCCCTGGTTGACGAGCATGTCGGGCAGGATCGGGCCCGGGGCGGCACCGGTGTTGCCGACCGCCAGAATGCCGCTCACGCCGGCATTGCCCGATTGCTGCAGCCAGACCGTGCTGGCCAGCGTGAGCGTGGCGCCGGACGCGGCCCCGCCATCATGTGCCACGCCGAGCTGGGCCGCGCCGGTCTGCCCCGGCAGCGTGCCGGTCGCGCCCAGGCTGATGACGGTGTTGGACAGCGTCTGGCTGCCGAGGAACTCGAGCGTGGAGTAGCCCCCGGTGAGCGCGATGCTGCCCGTGCCGCTGCCGCCTGCGCCGGACATCGCCATGCCGTCACGCACGAACAGCGTGGTCTGCGGCACGCTCATGTCCAGCGTGCCCTGCACCGCCGTGCCGTCCAGCGTACCGCCCGTGCTTTGGAAATGGCCGCCGGCCAGCGCCAGCGTGCCGCCATGCAGGGCGCCGTAGGCCAGCGCCAAGGTCCCGGCCGACAAGGTCAGCGTGCCGGACAATGTCAGCGCGCCCGCATCGTAGAACTCGGCGCCCTGCCCGGCGAGGATCAGGTTGCCCACGGATTGCGCACCGAACAGGGTCACGACGTAGCTGCCCGTGCCGGCCAGCACCGCCGTATCGCCACTGCCGGGCAGCACCCCGCCGCCCCAACCGGACGCAAGCGTCCAATCACCCGACAGACCGGGTGTCCAACTGATCGTCGCCATCCAAAACTCTCGCGCCGAGGCCCAAGGTCGCCCGCGACCTTTCCGCACCGCCCGCTTTTCGGGGCGCTGCCGGGCCGATGGTCGGGGCGCCGCCGCCCCGTCTGGCACAGGCGTTTCGCCGATGCCGGTGATGTTGCGCCGAGGCACGCCAGAGCCTGCGATCGGCGATGGCCAAGACTAGTCCGGAATCCGCTAAGATTGGATGAACGCGAGTCGTGAAATGTCCGCCCCCGGAACGGTGCGGAAGCCCGCTTGCGCCGTCGGGACGACACCCCCAAAGAGTCGGGTGACGCCCCTCAATCCCAGGATGTTCCATGAGCACGCAGCCCACACGCCGCACCCTCTTCCTCGCAGCAGGCGGTCTTCTCGCAGCAGGCGGCCTGCTCGCGACCGCCAGCCTGGCGCGCGCGGACACGCCGCCGGACGCCGCCGCAGACCCCCGCCTCGTCCCGCGCGGCCTGGGCAAGCCTGACGCCAAGCCGGTGGAGGAGTGGTTCTCCTTCACCTGCCCGCATTGCGCGCGGTTCTCCGCGGACGTGTTTCCGGAGGTGAAGGCCAAGCTGATCGACACCGGAAAGATCCGCTACGTCTTCCGCGAGTACCCGCGCGACCAGGTCGATCTGATGGCGGCCATGGTCGCCCGCAGCCTGCCGGCCGAGCGCTACGAGCCGTTCATGGACGAGCTGTTCCGCACCCAGGCGCACTGGGCGTTCGACACGAGCGTGGTGCCGAAGGACGAGCTGGCCAAGATGGCCGCACTCGCCGGCATGCCGCGCGAGACGTTCGATCGCGTGACCGCCGACGACGCGCTGCGCGCCAACATCCTGGCCGGGCAGGCGCAGGCGGAGAAAGAATACAGCATCGAGTCCACGCCCACCTTCGTGATCGGCGGCCATGCGCATTCTGGCGAGGTGACGTACGAGACGTTCGCGGGCTGGGTCGGCGCGTGAATGACTGACGTGCCGCGCAGATGACGGCAAGGCTCGTCCGGCTGCGCATCGCCGGCTTCAAGAGCTTTGCCGAGCCGGTCAGCCTGGACATCCTGCCGGGACTGACCGGCATCGTCGGCCCGAACGGGTGCGGCAAGTCCAACGTGGCCGCCGCGCGCCCCAGCCGCAACCTGGCCGAGGTGAGCGTGTCGCTGGAGGCGGGAAGCGACACGTTGCCGGCGCCGTTCGAAGCCGAGGCGGAGCTGCAGGTCACGCGTCGGATCGAGCGCGGCGCCGGCTCGACGTTCCGCGTCAACGGCCGCGAGCTGCGGGCGCGCGACGTGCAGACGCTGTATGCCGATCTGGCCAGCGGCGCGCGGTCCAGCGGCATGGTCAGCCAGGGCAGGGTGGCGGCCCTGGTGGCGGCCAGGCCGGAGGAACGGCGGCAGGTGCTGGAGGAAGCGGCGGGTATCGCCGGCCTGCATGCGCGGCGGCACGAGGCCGAGCTGAAGCTGCGGGCGGCGGAGCAGAATCTGGGCCGGGCGGAGGACTCCCGCGTCCAGCTCGATGCGGCGCGGGAGGGGTTGCGGCGTCAGGCGCGTCAGGCGGCGCGCTACCGCGCCATCTCCGACCTGATCCGCGCCGCCGAAGCCGAGTACCTGGCGATTCAGCATGGCCGCGCCTCCGAGGCGCAGGCGCAGGCGCACGCCTCGCTGGAGGCGGCGCAGGCTGCTCTGGCCGCCGCCGAGCAGGAGCACGAGACGGCCAGCGCCGCGCTCGCCGATGC
>CAXUNK010000121.1:0-8963 GCA_964252425.1 uncultured Acetobacteraceae bacterium | reverse complement strand
GGGGGGGCGCGCCGCCCCCCGGGCGGCCCCCCGGGGGCCCCCCCCCGCGACCGTCACCGACACGGCGGCCGATATCGGGTCGCACGCAGGCGCGCTCGCTAACCTCGGTCAGTCACTCACCTCTATTCATGTCACCGATACGAACCCGATCAGCGCAGTCACCGGCGCCTCCCTATCAGGCTTGGCCACACTACTGACCGGCCCCGCCCTTCAGGTGATCGACAGCGCCGCCGATGTGAACGCCAACCTGGCCAGCTTGGCCACTCTGCACGGCCACCTCGACGTTTCCGTTGTGGACTCGGCGGCCGACGTTGCGGCCTACGCTCCCGCTCTGTCCGCCCTGAGCAGTCAGCTCACCATCTCCCTGACGGACAGTTCCGCCGTGCCCGCTTCCGTCGCAGCAGGCTTGCTACCCGTGCAGGGACAGCTCGCCGAAGGCTCAGCCATAACCGTCGCGGATACGGGCCTCAACGTTGCGATATACGCCAACGCGCTCGCCTCCATGTTGCCCGTGCTGGGGCAAATCAGCCTGACGGACGGGACGACCCAGTCGGTGGCAACTGCAGCCCAGCTCTCCGTTGTGGACGGACGGCTAGCGCCCGGCACCATGTTGACGGCCGTGGGCTCGGTCTCGGACGTGGTATCGAATCAGCTCGGATTGGAACGTCTGAATCTTGATGGACGACTTCACGTCGTGCGGGTGGCAAATGCCACCGTCGGCGACGCGGTCGCCCAGGTTTCGGTGCTGAACTCGCTTCCGACCGAGGTGAGCGTTGCCGACAGTGCCGCGAATGTTGACGCCTATCTGGGGGCTCTTGGCCAGGTTCACGGACTGCAGGGCATTGTCCTCACCGATAACGGCACACCGGCTCTGTCGATGACCCTGAGCACGCTCGCAAGCGACTCCTCCGTTCTCGCAAAGATCACAACGCCCTACACCATCACGCTGTCCGACACCGCCTCCCAGATCGCTGCAGATGTGTCATCAGGTGGCCCATCGGTCATCGCCAGCCACCTCGCCCAGATAGGTGCGATCATCGCCAGTGATGGTCAGCCTCTCGTGCTTGATCAAACATCGCTGCTGGCACCCGGCATTGATGATGGTTCAGGCTCGGTTCTGGCCAAGTTCGCCGGACACGTCACGGCCACAAACGTGGACATAGCCCACCTCGCCACGGTCGCTGGCCTGATCCACGCCCCCGACGCGATCGAGGTGGCCGATTCCAGCACGAACATCACGGCCGACCTGGCCGGCGGCAATGCCTCCACCATCCTAGCTGCTCTTCCGAGCCTGACTGACATCGTGACGACAGACGAACACCCCGTCACGCTCGACGCCGCGGTGGCCCTCAGCGCTCACGTCGATGACGGTGCCCAGTCCGCGGTCGCCTTGCTGCGTGGCGTCCCACTCAACGTCGTGGGTGCGACTGTCACAGACCTTCCGTCTCTGTTGTCTCTCTGGGTAGCGCCCGTCGGGATCGCCATTGCCGACACTGCGGCCTCAATTTCCGCTGATCTTACTTCACCCCAGTCCAGTCTTGTCGCAGACCTGTCTCATGTGACGTCGATTTCCGTGTCGGATGGGCTGAGCATCGACCTGACCGAAGCGCAATTGCTCGCCCCACAGATAGATGACGGGGCAGGATCCGTGTTCAGCAAGATTGCTGGTGGCGGTCTGATAGTAACGGAAGTGGCCGCCAGCGACATCAGTGAGGTGCTCGATCTGCCGATTGCCCCGACGAGTCTTTCGCTCACTGACACCGGCGTTCATATCGTCAGCAACCTGGCAAACGAATTGGCCAATCTCGACCGGATTTCCGGGATCACTGTCACTGGCACGCCGCTCACACTGTCAGCCGACGAAGCCCTGTCCGCCCATGTCGATGACGGTGCCGGCTCCCTCATCGACCTGGTTACGGGACATGCATTCGATGTCTCCGGCGCTTCCGTTGCACAACTCACAACATTGAGCTCCCTGCCGGATACTCCGACCGTGATCTCTGTCACGGACACAGCCAACAACATTGTCAGCGATCTCACCTCACCATCCTCCACCCTGGTGAGCAACACGAACCTGCTCGGGACATTGACGGTAACGCATGGGCTACTCACGCTGACAGCCGCTCAAGCGATGATGGTGGTTGAGACGCCTGCGTTGGCCGCGATTCTCGGTCATCTTGCACCGGCCACGCAGGTGGTGGTGACTGGCGTGCCGATCGCGGATTTGTCCATCATTGCGTCCTCGGGCTTGCCACACCTGAGCGTTACCGTCGCCGACAGCACCACTCAGATCACGGCCGACCTGGCGTCTCAAAACTCGGTCCTGCAAAATAGCCAGTCGGTGATAACTGGTGTTTCCCTGACGGCAGGCGGCACAGTGGACGCCGAGAGCCTCGCCAGCATGGCCAATCTACCCGGTTTCCAGACCGCCGGCATGCCCCTCGTGCTGCAGGACTCGGCCGCGCCGATATTAGCACTTCCTCCCACCACGCTCGACCTCGCGCAATCAATCACAATTGACGACTCCAGCGCGCAGGTTGCCGCGAACCTCGATGCATTGGCTACCCTGCCCAGTCCGCTCAGCATCACATTAAACGATACTACGCCGTCTCTCTCTGTCTCTGCGGCTCAGTATCAAGCTGACCAAATTGCTATCGACGCAATTACCAATCAGGGCGTTGTCACGGTAACAGGCGGCGCGTCCGACCTGGCCGCGATTGCGTCCGTGCTAGCGAACAATGCAAACGTGTCGACAATTGCGGTTAGCGACTCCGCGGCCGATGTTGTTGGCAACCTCGACAGGTTGTCGGCCGCTGGGACAAAGCTGCACGTCTCGTTGTCCGACACCAGCATCACCGCAAACCTCGTCATGCCGCTCTTGAGCATACCGACCCTGAACCTCAGTGGGCTTTCGGTTATTGACACCGGTACGCAAATCGCGGCTGTTGTCGAGCAGGGGGACGCCGCAACATTGGCATACCTAAATACTTATGGAGCGTCCCTATCAGATAGCAGCCCAGTTAGCGCAACCGATGCCGCTGCGCTGGAAAGCCTGTCAGCTTTCAACACAAACGGTCACACACTGGTGGTCTGGGATACGGTCCAGCATCTGACCTCCCCCGCCTATGCAGCGACACTCAACAACGGCCTAATCGGTGCCATATATCTTAAAACAAATAGTGGCAGTGTATCTGTTACTACAGCCATCGCCACCTCACTCTTCGCGCTGCCAAACTTCTCGACAAACACGCCTGCCGGCAGCGCCAATCAACTTTACGTGTCGGACACAGCCGCCCATATCGACTCAGCTCTCAGCACACTCACCGCCAACCGCGCGGCGATCGCCACTGTAGTAGTGAACACCACTGCAGCGATCAGCGATCAGATGTTGACGGACCTCCAGAGTCTTGATGCAACCACGGCACCTGGTGTCAATCTGACCGTACGCGACACGGCAGCAGTCATTGCCGCGAATGCCGCAGCGCAATCGAGTGGTCACACTCTGGCCCCAATAGCCTGGATACTATCGGGCAACGCGAACGTAAGCGAGGCAACGGCTGCTAATTTGGGTGGCATACCGGGATTCAGCACAGGCGGGTTCACACTTACTCTTATGCTGACTGGCGACACCAGCATATCGGTCATAGACGCGAACGAGCTCGGTCGTCTTGCAGGATCGCTGAACCTGAACGGTTCTCATCTGGTGGTCGCCGGGTCCGCCACGCAGCTGTCCGGATTGTCGTCGGCCGCGCTCCAGTTGGTCACGCCTGATCTCATTGACACGGCAGCCAATGTGGCGGCCTTGCCGGCCGATTCACCTTTGCTGCATGGTAGCGTTGAAATCACCGGGAACGACCCGTTGAGTGCGCAAACTGTCACCGCGCTGCTAAACCTGGTCGGCTCCAGCGGCCAAGGCATCTCCCGCGCCAGCCTTGCAATCGACAACACGCATAATGTTACCGACACGGTGGCAAATATTCGCACCCTCGTTTCGAGCCTTGGCTGGACGTCAAACATCTCCGAACAGCCCCATTTCCGGCTCATTGCTCAAGACAACGTTGCGACGCTTGTAAACCCGACAAATACCGCGTTGCTCGAAACAGTAACATCTTCGACGTTGTCCTCCGATGCAACAATAAACGCGTCCACTGCGGCCTCTCTAGCCAGCATGTCTTCGTCAATACATTTCGCGCAGGGCGGCTACCAGATCACGGTGGACGACACCGCATCAAATCTTCTCAGTCCTATGAATGCCGCCGGGCTGACGTTTGCAAACAGCATCGTGTTAGCAGGTCCGGATCACGTCGATGCCGCAGACGCGGAAACCTTACTTTCCATGCCAAATTTCTCGTTGACGGTGCCGCTCACTATCGTGGATAGCTCGGCGAATCTGCTTGACGGACAGCTCGCATCCGTCATTCAGAGCAGTGGAGCCGGATCCCTTATACATGTCCAGCTGGCTGGACCGGAAACTCTGGACGCGCAAACTGCAACCCAGCTTGTCGCGTTACCCGGGTTTGCCGACGGTTCACATTTGACGATTGCGGACGACCCGTCTTACCTACTCGACACCGCCAACTTGGCCGCTGAGCAGATGGCGGGCGTCGTAACACTAGCGGGCGATGAGACAGTCTCCACAAACACCATTTGGCGTCTAAGCCAGCTTCCCCATTTCACGCCGGGCAACTCCAACGTCATACTAGCCAGCAACGATTTCGCCAACTCAGCTGTCCTCAAGGCAGTGGCCGACATGGGGGCGGCGTTCTCCGCCAACGGCCACTCTATAACGATGACGTCGGACAGTTTGGATTTAACCCCGACTGAGTTTACTGCGCTACAGGCAGACGATATCCTGCGGAACGGGCATCAGCTGGGTTTCATCTCGACACCTGTGTCGATCAGCGATGAAAATAACGTCCTCTCGATCGCTGGCGAAGGCGTTGCGGGCTCGACACTTCGTCTATACGCGAGCAACGGCAGCGTTCTCTCGACTACCACACAGGCGACAAGCGGCTTTACGGCAACCACGCCCGACGTCGGCGCTGGCCAGAACTTTGCCTTGACCGAAGCATTTCCGAACGTTGGTGGCGAAGGTGCACCATTGATCGTACTCGATGCGGGAGCACTTGAAGCGGAGGTTGCAGCGGCAGGCGCCAGCTTCGCTTCAAGCGGCGCAATCCAGGTCGACAATGGTAAGGCGATAAACCTGTATACCACCGGTGCGGTGCCCAACCTCCATCAACCTGCTTTAGTCTATGATCCCGGCGCTCACACTCTGTCGCTGGACGTGCCAGGTCAATCACCCGTCACACTTCTAACGCTCGGTAGCACCACTCATCCAGGGACGTTGGATGCGAGCGAGATCGTTTTCAAAACACATGGCTAGGCGAGCCGAATCTGCCGAGACGACGGTGTCGTCTCGGTAATGCCATGGGCTGCCACACCGGTTATGCTTGACTTAAATCTATCACGCTCCAGCAGGCTGCTGAAGCAGTCGACTAGTCAGGGGATTTTTCCAAGAGCCGCTTCAGCCGGGTGACTCAATGGGAGGCTTCGCTTTCGTTGAGTTCGACGGGGTCGCCGTTGGGCTCGGTCGTCTGATGTAAATTGTGCCGCCGTGTGGTTGGCGACGGTGTGCATTGCTGGTTTCAGGGACGTGATCGCTCCAGGAGCTTTGGCAGCCGGATGAGATTGTAGGCCGTGGCCGCCAGGTCAAAGCGCCAGCCGACCCTCTCATGACTGCGGTGCTAGGTTTGCCGCAGTCCGGCTAAACTTTTGTTCCAGCCGAATACGTCTTCAATCTGCTTGCGCACGCGTTGGCTGGCCGCATATACGGCGTGTCGCATCGTGCGCTGATCAACCGCCGAAGCCCGCCGGCTGCCAAGCTTGGAGATTCGATCGTCGACTGCCACGTGCGGCGTCGCCCGGCGTATGCGTAGCGCTGCGATAAAGCCTGCGACGTCGCAGCGTTTATCGGCTTCCAAGCTGATCCGCTGTCGAGGTGCTAGCCGGCCGACAATCACCAGCGCTGCTTCCCGCTCGGCCGTCCCCGGTCGCATGGGTCAGGCAGCTCTGGGCCACCAAGCCGCTGCGGTTCTCTCTCAGCACATGCCCGGCATAGGCCAGGATGCTCGCCTGCCATCCGATTTGCGGGCCAGCCGGGCATCGGGATCGGTCGTGCTGGCATGCGTCTCGTTGCTGGGCTTCTGACCACGCCAGTCCCGCTCGGCATTGCAACCCGCACGCGGGGTGCGTCGGCCATTGCCGGTCGGCGGCTCGGCATCGGTGCCGGGTTTGGGCTGGAATGATTTGTGGCTGGCCCAGGCCTGGATGAGCGTGCCGTCGACAGAGAAGTGGTCGTGCGACATGAGCGCCTTGATCCGAGGCTACGCGACCGCGGCCGCCAGCAGGCGCTGCGCCACGTCGCCATCCAGCAGGCGGTTACGGTTTTTGCTGAACGTGCTGGCATCCCACACTGGCGCCCCCATCGACAGGCCGACGAACCAGCGGAACAGCAGATTGTAGTCCATCTGCTCCATCAACTGCCGTTCGGACCGGATCGAGTAGAACGCCTGCAGCAGCAGTGCCCGCAGCAGCCTCTCCGGCGCAGTGAACCCGGACCTGCGAGATGCCAAAATGACACGTTGTACCATCACTTCCGAAAAGCCTTGGCTTACTCAAGTCTGGGAGCGAACACCTCCCACGCCCGAACCGCTATCGCTCACCGGCTACATCGGTGGCTTTCTTTGATGTCAGCCCTCCATTCGATCATTCGACCTGCTCAAGGCTCGCGCAGCGACCGCCGAAGGCGGCTTGGCCTTGAACAGGCCGAACGCTCGAATGACACTCGCGTGTCGAAGGCAGCCGCCTCGCTCGCCCGGGTGCTCGCTCCGAAACGTGAATTCCCCCTTCGTATCCGGCGCCCTGACGCCGACCCCAAGCGCATAACACATGCGCTTGGTATGATACAGCGCCGTTTCTGGAAGGAGGTTAGCCCCCAGCCCTCAACAAGATGTTGGGGTCTCGTGACTTTCTCCATGCAGTCTGATCAGAGGGCGGGTCGGCGGAGTTGTTCGTCGGCTGGTTGGTGCGCGCGAACGCGCGTCGATACCGATCGCCGCTGCGCACTCCGCTATTCAACCCTGGAGTGTTGACCGCGCGCGTGCCAGCCAATTGCATCGATCCCGGCCTCCGCATAGTCGGCCGACAGGGCTGCGGCCGCCGCCGGCTGAGGAGCGGGTTTGGCGTAAAGTGTCTCTGATATAAGCTGCTGGGCCGCTTTGGCATCATCTTCCGAGTGGAAGTGCAGGGTGGCCTTCCGCCCGCCGCCTGTCTCATAGACGACAAGCCATCCGCTATCCTCGTTTCGTCGCGCTCTCAATACCTGACACGGCACTCTGGCGTAGTTGGACAACCTGGGCGCCAGCTCGGAATGGCCTTCGTTCATATCGCTCACGCAGACAGTCTCCAAACCACCGCAGCAGGGGTGCGTACACGTTCCGGTTACCGATCTAGCAGCCGCGTTAACGCTTGGTCAACGTTGCATTTAAGAAATGACATCCGGCGTGTGTCTCGGCCTGGCTGATGGACAGACTCACGTCGGGGACCCCCCACTGGCCAGGCGCCAGGCGCTGACTGGCCCGGCAATCCACAATCGAAGCCGCGCAGGTCCACACGGCAAGCCGGCCACGGGTCTGGGTCTCGCCGGGACCGAACCGCTCGCCCCTGGTGCGGGCCAGATTGGGCGCCCCTTCGCCGAGGGCCGGCTGCCCTGATAGGCTGCTCATCCAAACGACAGGCGGTACCGGTGCGACAGACCCTCCATCAATTTGCGGTTCACACCCAGGGCTGCGGTCTGATCGACATCACGCGGGACATCGCGAAGTGGCTGGCTGCACAGGATATCGGGACAGGGCTGCTGACCGTTTTCTGCCGCCACACCTCGGCCTCGCTGCTGATACAGGAGAATGCCGACCCCGATGTGCGAACCGATCTGCTGGCCTATTTCGCCCGGATCGCACCCGAGAAGCCGGGGCTGTATGTCCATGATGATGAGGGGCCGGACGATATGCCGGCGCATCTGCGCACCGCATTGACACAGGTTCAGCTCTCGATCCCGGTCTCGGGCGGGGGTATGACGCTCGGGACCTGGCAGGGCATCTACCTCTTCGAGCATCGGCGCCGGCCGCACCGGCGTGAGATCGTGCTGCACCTGTTCGGGCAGTAAGCCTCGGCCTCAAGCGGAAGCTGCAGCCCGCAACCGCCTGATCCGAGTCACCGTGTATTAGTCTACAAGAAAACGCGTCTGATGAAAACGTGCAGGCAAGCTCTTTGGGTTACTTAGGCTGCGCGGTCAGGCCTTGACACAACATGCGCATGGTCGGGCGAGTTGTCGCTCGCCATCTCCTGTCTGTGCCGGAAGGAGATCACCCAAGGCGCCCGACGAGCATTTGCAATCACTGTGTATGCAGCAGCGAACATCCGGATCACAAGTGATACTCGAAGCAAGCAGTCGGTGGATCCAAGTTTCGGAGCGAACACCCGGGCGAGCGCGGCGGCTGCCTTCGACACGCGAGTGTCATTCGACCGTTGGACCTGTTCAAGGCCAAGCCGCCTTCGGAGGTCCCCGCGCGAGCCTTGAGCAGGCCGAACAGTCGAATGGAGGGCTGACATCGAACCGCCCGAAAGCAGGGCTGGAATATCCTGCAAACACTCGCCGCAGACCCGTCAACGCTGTGAGCGTCGCTGAGCAGCGCATAAGCTCGGGACGTCGAAACCTGAGCAGTTACCCTTCTTTCAAAAAAGAAGAACTTTCTTCTCTACTTCCTTGAACAACCGATAATAGGCCAGCCTATCATAATGATGCGGCGTCTCCAGCGCCGCGATCTCGTCGGCGGACATGAAGTACGCCGGCCCGATGTCCAGGACAAGGGGGAAGCCGCGCGCCACCACGGCCGACCCAT
>CAXUNK010000120.1:0-9012 GCA_964252425.1 uncultured Acetobacteraceae bacterium | reverse complement strand
ACGTGCACGCGCTGCTGCCGGCGGCCAATCTTCCGTCGATCGCGGCCCTTGGCTGGACCGACCTGCCTGGAACCGCCGCGATCTTCCACCGTGGCCCGGTGCCGGTCCCGCTGCCCACGCGGACGGGCGTGCTGGTGTCCGACCGCTTCAAACTCGCCGGCGAATACGATTTCGGCGAGGTGTGGGACACACAGCAGACGTACGACGCCTGGCCCACGCTGCAGAATTTCCTGCTCTACTGCCAGCTGATGGCGCTGGCGATGAAGAACAGCGGCATCGACAACCTCACGCAGCGCAGTTGTGTGCGCGCCATCCTCCCGCGCGGCGCCTACCTGGTCAGCCAGCCGCTGATCGTGCCGGAATATGTCGATCTGGACTGCCGCGGCACGCTGTATCGCGCCGCCTATACCGGCAATCAGAGCAATGACGGGGTGAGCTCCGTCCCCGGGCCGTTCGCCACCAACCCCTACCTGCCGATGGTGGTGGTCGCCCCGCGCGCTCATGCCACCGCGCTCAACCTCTACGTCAACACCGACGGCAACATCGCCCATCGCGGCAGCGGCGTGTGCGTGGGCAAGACCTGGGCCGCGCAGGTGGGGCAGCCGTGCACGGTCGGCAATGCGGGCGCGTCCTACAGCGTCGGCGACCTGCTGTTCATGGCACAGCCCAGCGTCGGTCCCTATTTCAACTGGGCGGCGCAGGTGACCGCCATCTCGGGCGGCGGCGCCACCGGCCCGATCGCGTCGGCGACCGTTTACGCGGCGGGCGCCTATGCCCTGCCGCCTACGACCTATAACGGCGGACCGTCCCTGCAGCAGCAGCAATGGACGGCGGCCAACGGGTTCACCGGCGTGCTGGATGCCGCCAACCCGGGATGCTTTCAGGTGCACGCCGCCTACCATAGCGACGCGAAGACGCCTTCGCCCGGCACCGGCGCCACGCTGGCACCTACCTGGCAGGCCGATTACGTGGCCGGCACCGCAGCCTACAATATCGGTTCGGCGATCACCAACGGCTCGCAGCTCGGCAAGATTCAGATCACCGGCGGCGTCCCCGTGCAGATCGATGCGGTGCACGGACCCACCTTCGGCGTCATGGTCACCGGGCTGGAGACGGTCATCGAGGAAATTCAACTTCTGGGCGGCAATGTCGGCGTGTACGGCTATTTCGCCAACGACGTGCGCATCGGCGTGCTGAACGTCGTGGAAGCGGGCGTCGGCGTGGAACTGTTCGGCTGCGGCTCGTGGCATTGTCCGCTGGTCGTGCTGGATACGTGCGGCGCGGCCCTGCTGATCAACGAGACGCAGGGCGTGCGCCTGGGGTTCCGGGCGTTCTTCGAGCAGAACAACATCACGCTGCCCAACGCCTTTCCCAACAGCCTGGGCAACGCGATCCAGATCGGCAGCGCCAGCAGCGCCGCCTTCCCGTGCGCCGACATCCACCTCGACGGCACGCTGGTCAACATGGGCGGACTGCCGCAATCGACGATCGCCAAATACCCTGGGACCGCGATCGGCGGGCAGACGCCGAGGCCAATGGCCGCCAGCATCAGCCTGGCCTGGCTGTTCTCCAGCGGCATCCGGGTGAAGGTGACCAATATCGGCGAACAAGGCGGCGCGCCCACCCTGCTGCCCACCGCCGGTTTCTGCGTGCTGGGTCAGGGTGTCGATCCAGGCAACGTCATCGAGGGTGCGATCGACACGGTGCCCACCATCGACGGCGCGGCCCCTGCGGCGCAGGTGGTGACCCTGTCCGGCGGGCACGGTTTTCCCGGCTGCGCGGTGCGCGTCTGGGACGGGTTGCACCAGTGCTGGGTCGGGCCGTTCAACACGGTTGAGATGTTCGGCGCGGCCGCTCCCGTCAACGGGGTATCCGGCACGGGCGCCGGGCTGGCCGCGCCCGGCTCGACCTATGTCGACACGGCGAGCGGGGCGGGACGCCGCTACGTCAACACCGGAACCCAGGCCGTGCCCGCCTGGAGTTAGAGCGGGTATTGCAGGAGGAAGAAAGGCCTTCTTTTTCGAGAAAAAGAAGCAAAAAGCTTTTGCTCTGTTCGCCTGCAGTACGGCTCGCGCAGGTTCTGCCAGAGCGGTTCTGGCAGACTCTGCGCGAGTATCATTGCAGGCGTGGACGACAGAAGTTTTTTGGTCCTTTTTTTCAAAAAAGGACTGCTTGCTTCGATCGTCACCCGTAAAACCGGCTTGCATAAGATTGGATCTCGCAACCAGCGCGCGAAATCAAGTTGGCACGCCGAACTGACAGACCGAAAATGGTGCAGTTCAGCTTTTTTAAGCTCATTTGACTGTCCTTAATCCAGGGCGGGAGGCTACTCGCTGAGTATCGCCGAACGGATCCGCGTCGGGCCGCAGGCGATGTAGTCAGGAGTATGCTTCCATGAAGAAATCGCGCCTTCGTCTCGCCTCGGCTTCGGCCGTCGCGATGGCGGCCTATATGTCGGCGGCCGTGCCCAGCCGGGCCGCGTCCCCGCCCGCGCTCGACCGTGCGAGTTCGGCCCAGCTGCAAGCCCTGCTGGCCGTCCCCCTGCACCAGCGCGCCGTGGTGTTCGCGAACCGTCAGCCGCCCCGTGCGCCGTCCAACACCTTCGACCGCATGTTCATGTGGAACGAGGTGGCGCTCGACACCACCGCCATCGACCACACCCCGGTCCAGCCCGGCGAGCTGCGCGTGTTCGGCGAGCAGTTCGGCCCCGCCCGGGCCAGCCGCGCCATGGCGATCGCCAACATCGCCATGTTCGAGGCGGAGAACGCGGTGACGCAGCGCTACGAAAGCCTGGCCGGCGTGTCCCCGGTCACCGGCGACGTGTCGATCGACTATGCCATGGCGCAGGCCATGCACGACGCGCTGGTCTATCTATACCCGTCGCAATCCGAGCGGCTGGACGCGATACTGGCGGTCGATGTCTCACGCATACCGGGCGATCCGGCGGCGTTGCAGGCCGGTCAGGCGTTGGGCAAGGCCGCCGCACAGGCCGTCATCGCCTTGCGCAACAAGGATGGCGCCCAGGTGCCGGACCCGGTGGTGGGCGGCCCGTTCACGCCGATCGGCGGCGTCGGCCATTGGTCGGTCGATCCGGTCAGCCAGCTCAACATCTATCTGGGCGCCTATTGGGGATCGGTGACCCCGTTCACGCTGGCCACGGGCAGCCAGTTCCGCCCCTCACCGCCGCCGGCGCTGACCGATCCGCTCTACACCAAGGCGTTCAAGCAGGTGGAACGGCTGGGCGGCGATCCCAGGAATGCCACGCCGACCGGCCGCACCAAGGCCGAGACGACGGAGGGCATCTTCTGGTCCTATGACGGCACCCCAGCGCTCTGCGCGCCACCCCGGCTCTACAACCAGGTCGCCCGCACGATCGCCCTGCAACAGGGCATGAGCTCGGTGCCGGAAGCAGGACGCATGCTGGCGCTGATCAACACGGCCATGGCCGATGCAGCGATCGCCGCCTGGGACGCCAAATGGTACTATCAGTATTGGCGCCCGGTGACCGCCATCCGCTCGGCCGACCAGGGCGGCAACACCAAGGTCAGTCCCGATCCGACCTGGTATCCGCTCGGCGCGCAGGCGACCAACACGCGGGGGCCGAACTTCACGCCGCCTTTCCCCGCCTATGTCTCCGGCCATGCCACGATCGGCGGCGCGCTGTTCGAGATCCTGCGCCACTACTATCCGGACGCGACACCCTTCACCTTCGTCTCCGACGAGTTCAACGGGGTCAACACCAACGATCTGGGCCAGATACGGCCGCTGCGCCCGATGACGTATCAGACGTTCACCGACGCCGAGTACGCCAATGCCGAAAGCCGTGTCTATCTCGGCGTGCACTGGCAGTTCGACGCCGACCAGGGCATCCTGCTGGGCCATAAGGTCGGCGACTGGACGTGGGACCACGCCTTCCGGCCCGTGAAGCACTGAACTGGCGGCCGAGCTCAGGGCCACGATCTGGCCCTGAGCTCGGCATGTCTGCCTAGTCCTGCTCTTCCTTCAGGCTCGCCATGTCGATCACGTAGCGGAACCGCACGTCGCCATCGACGACCTCCTTGTAGGCGTGGTTGATCTGCTGGATCGGGATCACCTCGATGTCGGGTCCGATGCCGTGTTCGGCGCAGAACTCCAGTATCTCCTGCGTGTCGGCGATGCTGCCGATGATCGAGCCCGCGACGCTGCGGCGGTGCATGGCGCATTCCTGGTTGTTGACCGGCGCCAGCGGCTCGAGCGCGCCCACCACCACCAGCGTGCGGTCGCGCTTGAGCATCTGCACGTACGGGTTCACGTCGTGCTTTTCCGGAACCGTGCTGAGCAGGAAGTCGAAGCTCGCCTTGAGCCTGGCCTGCGCGTCCTTGTCGCTCTCGAGCACGCAGTCGACGCCCAGCCGGCGAGCCTCCTCCACCTTCTCCTTGGTGCGGGTGAACACGGTCACCTGCGCGCCCAGCGCGCGGGCGATCTTGGCTGCCATGTCGCCCAGGCCGCCGAACCCCACGATGCCCACGCGGTCGCCCGGCTTCACGCCCCAATGCTTCATCGGCGAGTACGTGGTCACACCCGCGCACAGGATGGGAGCGGCGACCTCCGGCTTCAGCTTGCCGGGAATCCTGAGGACGAAATCCTCGGGCACCACGATGGAGCTGGAATAGCCGCCGTACGTGTTGTCGCGCCCGTACATGTTGCCGCCGGTGGGCGATTTCGCCTTCGGCACCATCGGCCCGTTATAGGTGGCCAGCCAGCTGTTATCGCCCTCGCAATAGTTCTCCTCGTGCGAGCGGCATGGTTCGCACTGCCGGCAACTGTCGATCATGCAGCCGACTCCCACGATGTCGCCCACCTTGTGACGGGTGACGCTGCCGCCGACACGCGTCACACGGCCCACCACCTCGTGGCCCGGCATGCAGGGATAGACGGTGTTGCCCCACTCGTTTCGCACCTGGTGGATGTCGGAATGGCACACGCCGCAGAACATCACCTCGATATCGACCTCGTTCGCCTTCGGGTCGTCGCGTTCGAATTTCGTGGGTTTCAGCCGGGAGAAGGAGTGGTTCGCGGCGTAGCCGATCGCTGCTGTCATGTGTGATCTTTCAAGGAAGCCGCCTGATGCGGCGCGCCCCGCCCACAAGGCGCGCCGCATGCGCAGGGTTGCGCCGTGCTGCTCACAGCCGCGCGAGACGGACGGCGGCACCCACCATGTCGAACACGTCGAGCAGCCGCGCCACGTAATGGTCGTGCACGACGAAACCCGGTGCCGCCTCGTCGAAGAATTGCTGCTCGAGTGCGGCGACCAGGCGGGCGAGGCGCCGCCGATGCAGCCCGAGCGCGCGCTGGACGGGATCGGCGATGATCCCGGCAAAGGCGGCGAACACGGTGGCGCCCAACATCAGCATCGTCGTCACCGTGGTCACGAAACCGGGCGAGGCGTGGGCGGGAAACCAGCCATACCACAACCCGCCCAGCCACCCGCCCAGCGGGAAGGCGGCCAATGCGGATTGCTGGGCCAGGCTGCCGGCCAGGACGGGTCCGAGCGTGACTGCGCCCGGCGTGAGTTTATGCAAGGCGATCCCGCCCGCGCCCAGGTTCAACAGCCCCGTGGTGATCTCGGCCGCCGCCGCCCGGGTGACGCCGTATTCGGCCATCGCATGCGACAGCCGCTCCCGGAACGCCGGGTCGGCGGCCGGCTGGCCCGCCAGTTCCAGCCGCTTCGCCACGTCCGGAGCGTCCAGGATGCAGCCGGCCAGCGCGTCGATGTCGGATCGGCGACGGCCCTGCACCAGCGGCAGCTCCAGCAGTTCGGTCACGATCAGCCATTCGAGCTGGCGGCCGACCGCGGTGCGCAGCAGGATCGGCCGCTTCAGCAGCGCACCCGTGCGCGGCCAGCGCCGGCCCAGCACGCGACCCAGCAGTTGCAGCACGAGTTGCGGCACCGCCAGCGACAGGTTCAGCGGCGCGCGCACCACGTCCCAGCCCAGCGCGGCGCGATGCAGGCGCAGCGTGCCGGCCCAGGAGAAATGCGCGTCCACGAACGGCACGATGCGCGCCCGGCGCTGCGCGAAATAGGTGCGCGCCCCGGCATCGACCGCCGCCTTCGCCCACTCGGTCCCGTCCTGCATGGCAAGGGAACCCGGCGTCGGCGTCCCCGGTTCCCGAACAGGCGCATGGCTGGCGCGGCGCGCGCCCCGGTCCTATGTGTGCGGCCCGCCCAGACCATCGTCCGCCGTCCGCCTGGCCGGCGGCCGACCACCGATCCGGAGCCGACCCAGCATGCGCCCTGCCATCACCGCCCTGCTGCTCGGCCTGGCCACCTGCCCCGCCTCGGCCGCCACACTGGCCGCCCATCACGCGGTCTATACGCTGACGCTCGACCGCGCCCACGCGCAGGACGTCATCGACGCGCATGGCAGCATGACCTACGACGTGGCCGACACCTGCACCGCCTGGGCGACCTCGCAGCACCTCGTCATCGACCTGGTCAACAAGGACGGCCAGAACGTCCACATGGTGTCCGACTACGCGACGCTGGAAAGCCATGACGGCACGCATCTGGATTTCCACACCAAGCAGGTGACCGACCAGGCCACGACCGAGCAGTTGGACGGCACCGCAGTGCTCGAACGGTCGGGCGGGCGCGGCCATGCCGATTTCACCAGCCCGGAGAAGAAGCAGGTGCTGCTGCCGCTGGGCACGCTGCTCCCCGAGGCGCATACCGAGGCGCTGCTCGACGCGGCGGCGGCCGGCAAGAAGTTCCTGTCCGTCCCGCTGTTCGACGGCACCGGCGCGGACGGCGCGCAGGACACGTTCGTCACCATCGAGGATTGGCGCAAACCGGCGCCGCAAACCTGGCCGGCGCTGTCCAAGCTGGCCTATGGCCGCGTGCATATCGCGTTCTTCACCCGGGCGAGCGACGCGCAGACGCCCGATTACGAGATCGGCATGCAGTATTTCGCAAATGGCGTGGCCGACGCACTGGCGATGGATTTCGGCGACTTCTTGATGGACGGCCACCTGCAGACGTTGGAGCTGCACCCCGCCAAGTGTTGAAGGGTATCGCGCCCGTAACGACGGCGCCGACGCCCGGCGGTGTACTGGCCGGGCGTGCGCTCTGGCGTGGCGCTCACGCCTCTGTTATTGGTCGCGCATGCCGCAGAGCACCTCACCCAGCGCCGACCAGGAACGCTACAATCGCCGGCTGAGCGACAAGATCCAGGCCGCCTTCGACCATGCCTGCGACGAGGGCGAACTCGCCGTCGCCGGCGACCTTCTGCAAACGCTGGAACTGGTTCTGCTCCGCGTGCCGCCGAAATCGGACCGGCGCGAAGCCGTGGTCGCCCCGCTGATGGCCTCGCACGAGCGGCTCTGGCATCTGCGCGCCCGCGAAGCCGCGGGCGAGGCCCCGCCGCGCGAACTGACGCCTGTTCCGGACGACACGGCACAGGGCTGAACCGCCCGCTTATGCCAGCCAGACCGTTTGTGCCCGAGCCGACCACGCGCGACCTGTCGGCGCGGCTGTGGCGCGAGCATATCGCGCACCATCGCGGACAACTGCTCCTGGTGCTGCTGCTGACCGCCATCATGGCCGGCCTGACCGCGCTCTACCCCGTCGTCATCAAGCGCGCGCTCTCGATGTTCGAGGCGCGAGACGGCCGCATCCTCTACCAGATCCCCGCTCTGGTGGTGGCCATCACCTCGGCCAAGGCGGCCGCCCAGTACGGCCAGACGGTGCTGGTGACCAAGCTGGTGCTGCTGGTCATCTGCGAGCTGCAGGAGCGGATGTTCGCCCAACTGGTCAGCGGCGACCTTGCGACGCTGGAACGCGAGGCGCCGGCGGCCATTGCGGCCCACTTCACCACCGACGCCACCACGGTGCGCGAGGCGTTGATCCGGGCGGTGAACGCGGTGGGCGACGTGGTGACCGTCGTGGGGCTGGTCGCCACGATGTTCTACCTGGATTGGGAGTTCGCGCTGATCGCGGCCGCGCTCTATCCGCTGGCGGCCGTGCCCATCCAGCGGGTGGGCAAACGGGTGCGGCGTGCCTCGGGCGGCATGCAGGACCGCATGGGCGAGACGGCGACGATCCTGCACGAGAGCTTCTCGCAGGCGCGCACGGTGCGGGCCTACCGGCTGGAAGCCGCCGAGATGCGCCGCGCGGGGCGCAGCTTCGAGCATCTCTACCGCTCGCTGCAGCGCATGAACCGCAGCCGTGCCAGGGTGGACCCGTTCCTCGAAGTGCTGGGCGGCGTGGCTGTTGCCGCCGTGCTCGGCTTTGCCGGCTGGCGGGCGGCCACGGGCGGCAACACGCTCGGCGACTTCACCGGCTTCGTCTCGGCACTGCTGCTCGCCTCCCGCCCGGTCCGCTCGCTCGGTGCGCTGAACTCGGCGTTGCAGGAGGGCATGGCCGGGCTGCTCCGCGTCTTCGCCGTCATCGACGAGCGCCCCACCATCGTGGACCGGCCGGGGGCGGGCGCGCTGCCGGCCGGGCGCGGCCATCTGCGCTTCGACCATGTGGGTTTCGTGTACCCGGACGGCCGAACCGGGCTGGACGGGCTGGATTTCGAGGCCCGCCCAGGCCTGACCGTGGCGCTCGTGGGCGCGTCCGGCGCCGGCAAATCGACCGCGCTCACGCTGGTGCCGCGGCTGAAGGAGGTGACCAGCGGCCGCATCCTGCTGGATAGCGCCGATATCAGGGATGTGACGCTGGCCAGCCTGCGCGACGCCATCGCCTATGTCGGCCAGGACGTGCTGCTGTTCGACGACACGGTCGAGGCCAACATACGCATGGGGCGGCCAGCGGCGGACGAGGCCGAGATCTGGCATGCCGCACAGGCCGCCTCGGCCGACGGTTTCATCCGCGCCTTGCCGGACGGCCTGCAGACACGTGTCGGCACGGGCGGCGGCCTGCTCTCCGGCGGGCAGCGCCAGCGTGTGGCGCTGGCGCGCGCGTTGCTGCGCAACCCGCGCATCCTGCTGCTGGACGAGGCGACCAGCGCGCTGGACGCGGAGAGCGAGGCC
>CAXUNK010000119.1:0-9169 GCA_964252425.1 uncultured Acetobacteraceae bacterium | reverse complement strand
CGGAGGAGGCGGAGGCATCTCTTGCCGCAGCCCTCCCCCCGCCATGGCCGCAGGTGCACGAGCGTATCGACCGCGCGCGGCTCGACCAGTTGCTGGGGCGCGACACGGTGCACCAGGGTGCGGCGGTGCTGGCCGACCCGCTGCCGCAACCCCAATTGGCCGCCGTATTGGAGCGTCCAGGGCCGCTGCTGGTGCTGGACCAGGTGACCGACCCGCGCAACGTGGGCGCGATCCTGCGCTCGGCGGCAGCCTTCGGCGTGGCCGGCGTCATCGTGCAGGACCGCCACGCGCCGGAGGAGACGGGTGCGCTCGCCCGCGCCGCCTCCGGCGCGCTGGAGACGATACCGATGATCCGGGCCGTCAACCTGGCGCGCACGCTGGTGGCGCTGAAGGCGGCCGGCTTGTGGACGGTGGGGCTGGCCGCCGGTCAGCGCGCGCTGCGCGGCACCGATCTGGCACAGCGGCGCGTGGTGCTGGTGCTGGGCGCCGAGGGCGAGGGGCTCCGCCGTCTCACCCGCGAGACCTGCGACGAGTTGGCAGGGCTTGCGATGCCGGGTGCGATGGAAAGCCTGAACGTATCGGCCGCGGCGACTGTGGCACTCTACGAACTGACCCGCCCCGGCTGATTGGTTCTACACGGCCGGTTAAGCTTTTTGCGTCATCCTGGCGGTCATGGAGACGACACCCAGCCGAACCGAGTGGAAGGCGATGCCGGAGGAGCTGCAGGCGGCGCTCGCCCAGTTGGCGATGCGCCGGGCGGCGCTGATCATCGCCGAACAGGCCGAGCTGTTTGCCGTGCAGTTCCAGGGCGGCGTGCTGCACGACCGGGGTGCGGCCGACGCCCTGCGCCTGTTCGCCAACCTGCTGCGTGAGACGACTGTCGAGGCTCTGAGCCCGGTCGGCCACGCCTGAGCTGATCGGGAAGCAGGCGGTAATGCTCGCGCAAATTCTGCCAGAACCGTTCTGGCAGAATTGTTGCGAGCCGTAATGCAGGCGAACAAGCAAAAGCTTTTTGCTTCTTTTTCTCGAAAAAGAAGGCCTTTCTCTCTACTACGACGTGTCAGCCTAGAGGCCGATTAATATCACCCGTTCCCGTCGTCCTGACTGTCGCCCTGGTCGGATTGCGCGGGCGAGACGGCCACGAACAGGTTCTCGCCGCCCCGCACGATGCGCAGCGCCACCGCCTGGTTCGATTTCAGCTGGTCGCGTATCGCGCGGCTCGCGTCGCCCGTTCCCGTGACCGCATGATCGCCCACGCCGATGATCACGTCGCCGGCCTGCAATCCGGCCTGGTCGGCGGCCGAGCCCGGCTTGACCTCGGTGATGACCGCCCCGCGCGCGCCGTCCGGCAGATCGAGCTGCTGGCGCAGGTTGGGCGTGATGCCGGACAGGGCCACGCCCAGCCCCTGGCTCGCCGAGCCGGCCGCCTGCTCCCCGCCACGCCCGGCGCCGTCGCCGGGCAGCGTTCCCACCGTGACGTCGAGGGTCTGGGTGCGGCCCTGACGCACCACGTCCAGCCGCGCATGGCTGCCGGGGGGGACCTGGCTGACGTTGATCGCGAGCTCGCGCGAGCTGCCGATATGCGCGCCGTTGACCGCCACGATCACGTCGCCGGGCTGCACGCCCGCGTGGCTCGCCGGACTGTCCGGCTCGACACTGGCCACCAGCGCGCCGCGCTCCTCGGTGCTGACGGCAGGCAGATGCAGCGCATCGGCCATGGCGGCGCTCACCGCCTGCGCCTGCACGCCGATATAGCCGCGGGTCACGTGGCCGGTCCGCTCGAGCTGGCTGACCACACTCTTGACCGTGTTGGACGGGATGGCGAAGCCGATGCCGACGCTGCCGCCGCCATTGGGCGAGATGATGGCGGAGTTCACGCCCACGACCTTCCCGTCTTGCGTGAACAGCGGCCCGCCGGAGTTGCCCTGATTGATGGGCGCGTCGATCTGGATGAAGCTGTCGTAATTGCCCTCGCCGATGTCGCGGCCGCGCGCGCTGACGATACCGGCCGTGACCGTCCCGCCCAGGCCGAACGGGTTGCCGACGGCGACCACCCAGGCGCCCGGCTGTGCGGCGTCGCTGTTGCCCAGATTGATGAACGGCAGGCGATGATTGGCGTGGATTTTCAGCACCGCGAGGTCGGAGGCCTTATCGCGCCCGACGATGCGCGCCGGCAGCACGGTCCCGTCATCGAGCGTGACGCTGACCGAGGTCGCGCCGCGAACCACATGGTTGTTGGTTACGATCGTGCCGTCGGCATCGATCAGGAAGCCCGACCCGCGCGCTTCGACCAGGCGCTGGCGCTGCTGCATCTGCGGCATCGCGAACGGGAACGGGAAGGGAAAGCCCTGTCCGTGCCCGAAGCCGGGCATGCCGCCCTGCTCCTCATCCTCCTCGGGATGCATCTTGCTGGTGATGGAGACCACGGCCGGCTTCACACGGTTGACCAGGCTGACGAAGTCGGGGAGCGGATGGCTGACCTGGCCTGGGTCGATCGCGCCGGGCTTGGGGTTGGCCACGCCGGGATCGGTTTGCGCCTGCGCCCCCGCGCTCAGCGCGGTGCCGGACAACAACAGACAGGCGAGCGTGAGCCGCCGTGCAGTACGGGACATCGATGTCATGATTGCGTTCTCCCAACGGTAAGATCAGCGGAACTCCGCTTGCGTGTGGCAATATAGACGCAGGCCTGAACGTGGTATCGTCGCGGCGGTGAAACACTTGTCATGACACGGGGTTCACCGAGGCGTGCTGTGAAGCCGGCCGTGACCGGTATGTGGGAGATACGATGGACAAGAACCTGTTTTCGCTCGAAGGGCGGGTGGCTCTGGTCACCGGCGGGTCGCGCGGCATCGGCGAGATGATCGCCGAGGGATTCCTGCATGCCGGCGCGAAAGTGTACATCTCGGCCCGCAAGGCGGCCGCCTGCGAGGAGACGGCGCGGCGCCTCTCCGCGTACGGGACCTGCGTCGCCCTGCCGGCGGATACGTCGGGCAAGGTCGGCGCGGAGGCGATGGCCGAGCACTATCTCAAGCACGAGCAGAGGCTCGACATCCTGGTCAACAACGCGGGCGCGGCCTGGGGCGAGGCGTTCGAGACCTTCCCGGAGAGCGGCTGGGACAAGGTGATGGACCTGAACGTGAAAACGCCGTTCTTCCTGACCCAGGCGTTGCATGGCGCGCTGAAAGCCGCCGCCACGAAGGAGCGACCGGCCAAGGTCATCAACATCGCCTCGATCGATGGCGTCTCCGTCACCCACCAGGAGACCTACTCCTACGGCGCCAGCAAGGCGGGGCTGATCCACCTGACCAAGCGCATGGCGCTGCGGCTGATCGAGGACCACATCGTGGTCAATGCGATCGCGCCCGGCGCGTTCGCGTCCAACATGAACAAGACCGCGCGCGACCATGCCGACGAGGTGTCGAAAATCGTGCCGTCCGGCCGCATCGGCAGCCCGGAGGACATGGCGGGTGCGGCCGTCTTTCTCGCCTCGCGTGCCGGCGACTACGTGGTGGGCGGCACGCTGGTCGTGGATGGCGGCATGGCCTGGCGGCGCTGATCGCGCGCGAGGCCTCGGCCAGCGGGCGCCCGGTGGCGCTACTGGGCGGCCGATTGGCGGGCGGCGTAGTCCGTGAGCGCTGCCACGGCCCCGGCCGTGGCCGACAGGTTGCCCGGCTCGCGCGCCAGCGATCGGACGGCCTGGGCGGCGCGCAGGTCCAGCCGTGCGAGCTCTTCCACCACGGCCGGGTCGGCCTGCGGCCCCTGCGCGTAACCGGCGGCCATGCCGTGCGCGATCAGATAGGCGTCCACCAGGGCGCGCGGCCGCTCGGACTCGGCGACCGGGTCGGGGGAGAAGGCGCAACCGGCGAGCAGGGCGCAGAGGAGGATGACGCGCATGGCGGGGACGATAGCGTGGCGGTGGGCGGAGGTGAAGGAAGATGTTCTTTTCTGAAGAAAAGAACCAAAAGACTTTTGTCCACTTGCGCGCGCGCCGCAAGGACTGTACGCGCCCAATAAATAAAAGTCTTTTGCTTCTTTTCTTCAGAAAAGAAGCGCTTCCTCACCCCACCCCCCTCACCACCTCGATCTCCAGATCCTTGATCTTCTTCCGCAACGTATTCCGGTTCAACCCAAGCATCTCCGCCGCCTTGATCTGGTTGCCCCTGGTCGCCGCGAGCGTCATGCGGATCAGCGGGCGTTCCACCTCGGCGATGACCTGGTCGTAGATGTCGCGCGTCGGCGTGGGGTCGGTGCTGCCCGCCAGCATGCGCCGTATATGGCGCTCCACCGCCTGGCCCAGGTCGCGCGCGCCGGTGGCGGACGGCTCGACCGGTTCGCCGTCCGGCTCGGCCAGTTCGGCGGCCACGATCTCGCCGGTGATCACCTCCTGCGGCGTCAGCGCGGCCAGGCGGCGCATCAGGTTTTCCAGCTCGCGCACGTTGCCTGGCCAGCGGTGCCGCCGCAGCGCGTCGATCGCGCCGTGGTCCAGCGATTTGTGGGGCAGCCCCGACTCGTGCGCGCGTTCGAGGAAGTGGCGGGCCAGAACGCCCAGATCTTCCGCCCGTTCGCGCAGCGGCGGCAGGCGGATCGGCACCACGTTCAGCCGGTAGAACAGGTCCTCTCGGAACAGCCCGGCCCGGATCGATTGCTGCAGGTCGCGATGGGTCGCCGCCACGATGCGCACGTTGGCGCGGATCGGCGCGCGGCCGCCGACGGAGGTGAACTCGCCTTCCTGCAGCACGCGCAGCAGCCGGGTTTGCGCCTCGGCCGGCATGTCGCCGATCTCGTCGAGGAACAGCGTGCCGCCGGCCGCCTGCTCGAACCGGCCCTGCGTCCGGTTATGCGCGCCGGTGAAGCTGCCCCGCTCATGGCCGAACAGCTCGCTTTCGATCAGCTCGCGCGGGATGGCGGCCATGTTGATGGCGACGAACGGTCCGGTGCGCCGTCGCCCATAATCGTGCAGCGCGCGGGCCACCAGCTCCTTGCCGGTGCCGCTCTCCCCACGCACCATCACGGTGAGGTCGGTGGTCGTCAGCCTGGCGATGGTGCGGTAGATCTCCTGCATCGCCTGGCTGCGGCCGATCAGCGGCAGCTTCTCGTCGCTGTCCCCGGGCTCGGCCTGTGGTGCCACGATCGGCGTGGAGACGGCGAGTGCGCGGGCGACCACGGCCAGCAGCTCGGTCAGGTCGAAAGGTTTGGGCAGGTACTCGAAGGCGCCGCGCTGGGCCGCCTTGACCGCGGTCATCAGCGTCGATTGCGCGCTCATCACGATCACGCGCAGATCGGGCCGAACGCGGCGCATGCGGGGCAGCAGCTCCAGCCCGTTCTCGTCGGGCATGACGACGTCGGTGATGACGAGGTCGCCTTCGCCCTCCTCCACCCAGCGCCACAGCATCGCGGCCGAGCCGGTGGCACGCACCTGGTAGCCGGCGCGGCCCAACGCCTGCGTGAGCACGGTGCGGATCGACCGATCGTCGTCCGCCACCAGCACGGTCGGTGGTGTCGGCATTCAGTCCTGTGGCGGCAGGGCGCGCGCGTGGGCGCCATCCTCATGGAAGATCGGCAGCGACACGCGGAACTCCGTGCGGCCCGGAAGGCTGTCCACCTCGATCAAACCCCCATGCTCGCCCACGATCTTGGCCACCAGTGCAAGCCCCAGGCCACTGCCGGCCGGCTTGGTGGTCACGAACGGATCGAACAGGTTGTTGCGAAGCTCGGGCGGGATGCCCGGCCCGGTATCGCGCACGATCACCATTAAAGGCAGGCTCATGCGCTGCGCGGTCCCGGGAATGGCGACCCGCACGCCGTGCTGGTAGGCGGTCTTCAAGGTGATCTCGCCAGGCGATTGCGCCTCGGTCATCGCCTCGGCCGCGTTCTTGACCAGGTTCAGCATCACCTGGACGAGCTGGTCGCGGTTGCCCAGCACGGGCGGCAGCGACGGATCGTACATCTCGACGATGCGCAGATGCGAGGCGAAACCGGTCTGCGCCAGGCGCTTGGTATGCTCCAGCACGCGATGGATGTTGACCGCGTCGCGCACCACCGGCTTCTCGCCGAACGCCTCCATGCGTTCGACCAGGGCGCGGATGCGGTCTGCCTCGTCGCGGATCAGCACGGCCAGTTCGCGGTCGGGCTCGGCGACGGTACGCTCCAGCAGTTGCGCCGCGCCGCGGATTCCGGAGAGCGGGTTTTTCACCTCATGCGCCAGTACAGCGGCCATGCCGGCCACGGACCGGGCGGCGCTGCGGAAATTGAGCTGGCGGTCCATGCTGCGCGCCGCAGATTCGTCCTGCAGGGTCAGCAGCACGCAGCCTGGCTCCTCCGGCACGGGGGTGCCCTGCACGGTGACGCCGCGGCGCTGCAGGCGGGGACTGTCGAAATCGAGATCGTGGTCGGCGACGATGACCTGCCCTGCCCGCACCTGCTTGATCAGTCTCAGGACCGGGCTGTCCGCCGCCACCAGCTCGCCCAGGCCAAGCTGCAGGAGCTGGCCGATGGAGAGCGCGAAGAACTGCTCCGCCGCCGGATTGGCGGCGCGGAATCGGTTCTGCGCATCGATCAGCACGCAGGCGACCGGGAGTGCGGACAGCAGGGCCGCGGCGTCGGGTGCCAGCTGGGCGGCCGGCTCGCCCACCACGGCCAGCCGCGCCCGCCCGCGTGCCAATGGCAGCCTCATGCGGCCAGCGCCTCCGGGTCCGGCGGGGCGTCCGTCCTGGTCACGCCCGCCTCGATCAACGGATCGTAGAACCGTCCGATCAGGGCGATGACCGCGGACGCGTCGGCCAGACGCATGATCTGCGCGCGGAACTCGGCCGAGCCGGGCAGGCCGCGCGAGTACCAGGCGACGTGCTTGCGGGCGAGGCGCAGGCCGGCATCGGCGCCGAAATGGGTCAGCATCGCGTCGTAATGGTCGAGCAGGATGGCGCGCTGCCGGGCCAGGTCCGGCTCGGGGGCGTGGCGGCCAGTGCTCAAAAAACATGCAACTTGGGCGGGAAACCACGGCCGTCCGTAGCAGCCGCGACCGACCATCACCCCGTCCGCGCCCGATGCGTCGCGGGCGGCGCCGGCCTCCTCGACAGTGTTGATGTCGCCGTTGACGATCACCGGCAGGCTGGTCGCCTGTTTCACCTGACCCACGAACGCCCAATCCGCGGCACCAGTGTAGAATTGCTGGCGGGTGCGTCCGTGCACGGTCACCATGCGTATGCCGGACGCCTCGGCGATCT
Source organism: uncultured Acetobacteraceae bacterium (assembly GCA_964252425.1). Lineage (GTDB taxonomy): Bacteria > Pseudomonadota > Alphaproteobacteria > Acetobacterales > Acetobacteraceae > BOG-908. The sequence goes on along the minus strand of CAXUNK010000119.1, from coordinate 1,946 downwards.
GCGCCATGCGCGGTGCGTTGAGACTTTGGTGGTCCCATCCCATGCGCATCTTGAGCGTCACGGGCACCGGAACCGCCTGCACGGTCGCCTCCAGGATGCGGGCAGCGGCGGTCTCGTCGCGCATCAGCGCGGAGCCGGCCTGCTGGCCCATCGCCACCTTGCGCACCGGACAGCCGAAATTGATGTCGATCACCTCGGCGCCGAGATCGGCCGAGATGCGCGCCGCCTCGGCCATGGCGCCGGGCTCGCAGCCGGCGAGCTGGATGGCGCGCGGGCCGCCGGCCTCGTCGAGTGCGGCCATGCGGAGCGTGTTGCGGTTTTCGCGGATCATCGCCCAGGAGGCGATCATCTCGCTGACCACCATGCCGGTGCCGAGGCGCTTGGCCAGTCGGCGGAACGGCAGGTCGGTGACGCCCGACATCGGCGCCAGGATCACCGGGGTTTCGATGGTGACGTCCGGAGCGAGCCTGATCGGTTTGAGAGCGCTGCCCATGATTTAGGCAGGTTACGCGCCCGTGAGGCATGCTGCAATGCGACGATTAAGATCGCGGGCGGAATGCTGTTGAATGTGCCCGAACTGAGGATCGAGGCCGGGTCGCTGTTTTTCTGAGCGCTGGCCGGACAACGGCGGATTGATCGGCACGACGATCCCGGCCTGATCTTGCCTGCGTGGTCGGCCTCGCCCAAACCCCGCCCATGAAGATCGCTGCCATCCTGGTCGCGGCCGGCTCCGGCAGCCGGTTCGGGTCCGCCCTGCCGAAGCAGTTCTCCACGCTGGCCGGGCGGCCGGTGGTGCGCTGGGCAGCCGAGGCGCTGCTGCCGCATGTCTCGCTGCTACAGCCGGTGGGCGATGCGGCCGCTCTGGGCGAGGCGCTGGCCGGGCTGGACGTGCTGCCCTCCGTCGCTGGCGGGGCCGCACGCCAGGACAGCGTGCGCGCCGGGCTGGAAGCGCTGGCCGCGCATGAGCCGGACATCGTGCTGGTGCATGACGCGGCGCGGCCCTTCGTGCCGGCGGACACCGTGCCGGCGCTGGTGGAGGCGCTTGCCACGCACCAGGGCGCCATCCCTGCTTTGCCCGTCGCCGACACCCTCAAACGCGGCTCGGGCGGCATGGTCGAGGCGACGGTCCCGCGGGCGCATCTGTTTCGGGCGCAGACGCCGCAAGCCTTCCGTTACGATATTCTGCTGGGCCTGCACCGCGCCCCGGCGCACCCCGAGGCGACGGACGATGCCTGGCTGCTGGAACGAGCCGGCCTGGCGGTGGCGCTGGTGCCCGGCCATGAGGAGAACGTAAAATTGACGTATGCGAGCGATACGTCGCGACTGGAGCGCACGCTGTCCGGGACGATGGTGCCGCGCGTGGGCACCGGGTTCGACGTGCACGCGACCAAGGCCGGGCGCCCGATGATCCTGTGCGGGGTGACGGTGCCCTGCGATGTGGGGCTGGGCGGACATTCCGACGCCGATGTCGGCATCCACGCGCTGTGCGACGCGATCTACGGCGCGCTGGCGGAGGGCGATATCGGGCGCCACTTCCCGCCGAGCGAGGGCGAGTGGAAGGACCGAGACAGCGCGCATTTCCTGCGCCACGCCGCCGCGCGGATCGCGGCGCGTGGCGGAATGCTGGCCAACGCGGACGTGACGCTGATCTGCGAGCGCCCGAAGATCACCCCGCACGCGCCGGCGATGATGGCCCGCCTGGCCGAGCTGCTGGGCGTGCCGGCCGACCGCGTGTCCGTCAAAGCCACGACCACCGAGCGGCTGGGCTTTGCCGGGCGTGGCGAGGGCGTAGCGGCACAGGCGGCGGTCAGCGTTCTGCTGCCTTGGCCGGTTGATACGAAATCGGTCTGAAGACTGACACATCGTAGGAGGAAGAAAGGCCTTCTTTTTCGAGAAAAAGAAGCAAAAAGCTTTTGCTCTGTTCGCCTGCACTACAGCTCGCAATA
>CAXUNK010000118.1:0-9193 GCA_964252425.1 uncultured Acetobacteraceae bacterium | reverse complement strand
TGCCGGTCGATATTTCCGCGGAGTTCCTGCGAGCCGCGGTGGCGCGGCTGCGCGAGCAGCGGGGACGGTTGGACGTGGCGAGCGCGCGGTTGGAGGGCGCGTCGTATGAGCGCGTGCTGGCGCGCGGCTTCGCACTGGTGCGCGACGGGTCGGGGCGGCCGGTGACGTCGGCGACGCAGGTCTCGGCAGCCTCGCGCCTGCGCATTCGGTTCGCCGACGGGGAGATCGGGGTGGTGGCCCAAGCCAGGCAGGCGAGTTTGTTTTAGGGGCGCGTAAGAAAGAATGGAACACCAAGCGCACCAAGAAGAAAAGAACACCAAGATCTGGCTTTGTGCTGCCGAGTTTGAGGCCGGTGGTGATGATTGCCTGCGGCGCCGCGCGTCGCGCTGAAATTCCTCTTCTTGGTGTCCTTTGTTTCTTGGTGCGCTTGGTGTTCCATTCTTTCTGATTGTCCGCACGAAGCGCAAGACCGACAGGCTACCCCGAGAATTTGCCGGATTTCGGGAAGCCGTTCGGTGGCAGCCGCCCTGCCTGGCCGCGCTCGCCCAGCCAATCGCGCAATCCCGTCTCCGTCCGCGTGCGCTCCCCGCTCCGCCACGACAGGCCGTCGGCCAGCCGGAACACTTTCGCGTCCGCCAGACCACCCTCCTTGTAGCGCTGCAACGTCACCCCCAGGCCGCGCGCCATCTGCGGCACCTGGTCGAGCGGAAAGATCAGCAGCTTGCGGTTTTCGCCGACCACGGCGACATGGTCGCCATCGGCCTCGATGCATATCTTTGCGGTCTCGCCCGGACGCAGGTTCAGCACCTGTTTGCCGCCGCGCCGGTCCGCGAGCAAATCTTCCGCCGCCACCAGAAACCCGCGTCCTCCGCTGCTGGCGAGCAGGTAGGAAAACACGTCGCGCCACACGAAGATGTGGGCGATGTCCGTGTTGCCGTCCATGTCGATCAGCGCGCGTATCGCCTGGCCATCGCCGCGGCCGCGCGGCAGGTCGCCGGCACGCAGCGTGTACGCCCGGCCCTGGCCGTCGACGACCACGATCTTGTCGGTGGTCTGACACGGCAGCATGATCCGGAGGCGGTCGCCTTCCTTGAATTTTTGCGACTCCGCATCGATCGCGTGGCCGGGGCGGGCGCGTATCCAGCCTTTCTCCGACAGGATCACGGTCACCGGCTCGCGCTCGATGGCGACGATGTTGGACACGTCCACCGGGGCCGGCACCGCGCCCAGCTCGGTGCGGCGCGGACCGAGCGGCGGCGCGGAGAAGACGCGCCGCGTCTCCTCGATCTCCGTGGTGATGCGCGCCCAGCGCAGTTTCTCGTCCCCCAGCAGCGCGTGCAGGTCGCGGCCCTCGCGACTGAGCTTCTTGTGCTCGGCACGCAGCTCCATCTCTTCCAGGCGCCGCAGGCTGCGCAGCCGCATGTTCAGCACCGCCTCCGCCTGCGCATCGCTCAGCGCGAAGGCGCGCATCAGGCCGGCTTTCGCGTCGTCCTCCTCGCGGATGATTTTTATCACCCGGTCCAGATCGAGAAAGATCTTGAGGAAACCATCGAGGATCTCCAGACGCTGCTCGATCGCGCGCAGGCGGTGGCGCGACCGGCGTTGCAGCACGATCTGGCGGTGGTCCAGCCAGGCGCGCAGCACGCCGCGCAGGCCCAGCACGGCCGGCACGTGATCGGCCGTCAGCACGTTCATGTTGAGCGCAAACCGCGTCTCGAGCTGGGTCGCGCGGAACAGCGTCTCCATCAGGACTTCCGGCTCCACGCCACGTGATTTCGGTTCGAGCACCAGGCGGATCGTCTCGGCGGACTCATCACGTATGTCGCCCAGCAACGGCAGCTTCTTCTCCTCCATCAGGGCTGCGACCTGCTCGATCAGCCGTGATTTCTGCACCTGGTAGGGGATTTCGGTCACCACGATCGTCCACGTGCCGAAGCGGCCCGGCTCCACCGCCCAGCGCGCGCGCAGCCGGAACCCGCCGCGCCCCGTCTCATACGCCTGGTGCAGCGCGTCCGGCGTTTCGGCCAGCACGCCGCCGGTCGGAAAATCGGGTCCGGGCATGTGCGCCAGCAGCTCGGCCGTGGTCGCCTGCGGGTCGGCAATCAAATGGATGGCGGCCGCGCACAGCTCGGCCGCGTTGTGCGGCGGGATGGAGCAGGCCATGCCCACGGCAATGCCGGACGCGCCGTTGGCGAGCAGGTTGGGGAAGGCCGCCGGCAGCACGACCGGTTCGGAATCCTCATTGTCGTAGGTGGGGCGGAAATCGACCGTGTCGTCGCCTATGCCGGCGAGAAGCGCGGCGGCGACAGATGTCATGCGCGCCTCGGTATAGCGCATGGCGGCCGGGTTATCGCCGTCCACGTTGCCGAAATTGCCCTGGCCTTCGATCAGCGGGTAGCGCACCGCGAAATCCTGGGCCAGGCGCACGAGCGCGTCGTAGATGCTGGCATCGCCATGCGGGTGGAACTTGCCCATCACGTCGCCCACCACGCGCGCGCATTTCTTGAAGCCTGAGGACGGGTCGAGCCGCAACTGCTGCATGGCGTAGATCAGCCGGCGGTGCACCGGCTTCAGCCCGTCGCGCACATCGGGGAGGCTGCGCTGCGTGATGGTGGACATGGCGTAGGCGAGGTAGCGCTCGGACAGAGCGGTGCTGAAACGCGTGTCTTCGATGGTGTCGGTCACGTACTGCCCTTCGGTTGCGCGATGCCGCCGCTCATACCATTGCCCGCGGCAAAGCCGTCTCGGCGACGTGTAGTGTCGCAAATGGAGTTGCCGATGGCGATATTTTGGGCAGTGATGCTACAGCCTGATCTCGGCATGAATGTTATCGGCCGTCGCGCGCACCTGACCTTCGGAGCGATCCAGCAACCCAGCCTGTTCCAGCGCAGCGACATCGGCGTGCACGCGCCGATATTGCCGGTTCAATGAGCGTGCCAGTGCGGACACCGTATCGGCGGGATGGGCATGGACGTGACGCAGCAGGCGGTAGCGCTCCCCCGTCAAGACACTGGACAGACCCTCCCAGCTTTCAAACGAGAGCACGCGGCTTGCGGCCGCCACGCCACGCTCGGCTTGCCGCCAGGCGTCCAGGAACGCGGCCCCGTCTTCGGCAAGGTTGCCACCCACGGTGATGCGGAGTTCAGTCATTGAATAGCTCTTGTGTTTCGACCCACGCACCTGGGTCGAAACCACCCAAAGCCTCAGTTCCGACACCGCTCCATCATCGAACACGCCCTTGCGGTGCAGGATAAGCGTCGCCGGCGGCATAAGACAATGTTTGTCATAGCCGGACTGACCGGTCAAGAAACGCGCGACACGACCCTTCCGCTTTGCGCCGCCATCGCCTAACCTCCGCCCCAGACAACGGTGTTCGGGAACGCGGTGCGACGCCGCGGCTGCCCCCGCAACTGTATGCGGCCTCGTGCCCACTCCATATGCCATTGCCGTGCTCGCGCGCGGTGAGAAGGCGGGGCGGGCTGGTCTCGCAAGAGGCCGGGCCGTGAGCCAGGAGACCGGCCGGTGTCGAGAGTGCGCGCGCGCGTCGGGCGGGGTGTACCGAAGCAGTGGGGAAGACCCGCATGCGGCAATCGCCGTGTAGCGGGCCGTTCGCGAAAGACCTCGCGGCGGCCAATGGAGTCGTGTGCCCATGCGCCTGTTCATCCTGGCGGTCGCCGCCACAGCCTTGCCCTGCGTTGTCCACGCGCAGGCAAACCCGGACTCGCCCGAGAACATCACCGTCACGGCCACGCGTGTGCCGACCACGGTCGAAAACCTGCCGGCCGGCGTCACGGTCATCGACAGGAAAACGATCGAGGAGCGCGGCTACGTCTCGCTCGTCGATGCGTTGCAGGCGGTGCCCGGTCTGCGCGTCGTGCAGAGCGGCGGCCCCGGCAGCCAGGCCAGCGTCTTCGTCCGCGGCACCAACAGCAACCACGTGCTGGTGCTGATCGACGGCGTGCCCATCAACGATCCGGGCGACCCGGGCGGCGCCTTCAATTTTGGCGTGGACACATTGGCCGATGTGGAGCGGATCGAGATCGTGCGCGGCCCGATCTCCAGCCTGTACGGCACGGGCGCCATCGGCGGCGTCATCAACCTGATCACGCGTCACGGCCGGGTCGCCCCGCATGGCCACGTGACGCTGGCCGCCGGTGCACCCCGCGCGGGACTGCTGCAAGGTGACGTGTCCGGCGGTTTCGGCATCTACGATTATGCCGCGCAGTTGCAGGGCTTGTCCGAATACGGGTTCGACCAGACGCCCAAGCGCGAGACGGTGTATACCGGCGAGCCGGATGGCGACCGCAGCAAGCTGGCGCAGGTGGAACTGGGTGCGACGCCATTGCCAGACACGCGGTTTTCCCTGCTGCTGCGCGCGCGCGATGCCAAGTACGGCTATGAAGAAGCCTTGGGCGGGACCGCTTACGATGGCGGCAACGCCACCGGCTATGACGCCAGCCTGTTCGGGCGTGCCGGTGTCGCAAGCAAATTGTTCGGCGGCGCTTGGGAGACCACCCTGTATCTCTCACGCGTCCAGGACGACCGGCGCTACACGATCACGCTGGATGCGGCCGACCCGAACCAGGCGGCGGGCGACAGCCGCTATCACGGGCGGCGCACCGACACGCAATGGAACAATACGGTGCACCTGCCCGACGAGGGCGCGTTCACCGCGAACAGCCTGACGTTCGGCTTCGAACAGCAATCCGATCAGGCCGATACGAGGATCAACACGGTGGCCGACGGTTTTGGCGATGTCGCTGCCGTGCACGCGCATGACGATGCCGAGGCGGGCTATCTCGGCGCGCAATCCACCGTGCTCGGCCGCCTGGCGCTGACCGGCCAGTTGCGCGAAGACGCAACGACAGTCGCCGGCGATGCGTTCACCTGGCGCGCCGGCGGCGTGTTCGACCTGCGCGAGCTGTCCTCGCACATCCATGCATCGTACGGCACCAGCTTTCGTGCGCCGGCATTGTATGACCGCTACGGCATCGACAGTTTCGGCTATCGCGGAAATCCCAACCTTCGTCCCGAACACGCGCAGGGCTATGAGGCGGGCTGGACAGTCGATGTACCCTGGGGGGAGGCGCGTTCAGCCAGCCTCGGCGCCACCTATTTCGACAACCGCATCCGCGACCTGATCGAGACGGTGTATGCGCCCGATTTCCTGTCATCGACGCAGATCAACGTCGAGCGCGCGCGAGCGCATGGCGTCGAGACGACACTGACGCTGCGTGCAGCACCCTGGCTGCAGGCCGATATCACCTACACCTACACCGACTCGCGCTACACCTCGACGTTCGGCACTTCGTTCTCCGCCGGCATGCAGCAACTGCGCCGCCCATATGACCAATGGTCCGGCAATCTGCGCGTCACACCCATTCGCGGCGTGGTGATCGCGCCTGAATTGCTCTACGTCGGCGCGTTCCTGGACTATCCGACCGGCAATGACGGTGTGCAGGGTTTCGCAGTGGGCCGCTCGCCCTCGGGGTTGATCTTCAACCTCAACGCCACGTGGCAGGTCACGCGCATGGTCGAGTTGTTCGCCTGGGGCAAGAACCTTGGCAATTCGCGATTCGAGCCGGCCAGCGGCTACGTCACGCCCGGCGCCTCCGTCCTGGCCGGCACGCGCCTGTCGTTCTGACCATCATCCGTTGATGATGTCGCGTATCTTGCGTTCCAGCGCGGCCATCGCGAACGGCTTGGTGATGATCGCCATGCCGGCATCGAGGTGGCCGTTGCCGACCACCGCGTTCTCCGCATACCCCGTCACGAACAGCACCTTCAGGTTCGGCCGGCTCACCCGCGCGGCGTCGGCCACCTGTCGGCCGTTCATGCCGCCGGGCAGGCCGACATCGGTGATCAGCAGATCGATGCGCGCGTCGGACTGCAAGACCTTCAGCCCGCTCGGCCCATCCACCGCCTCCAGCGCGCGATATCCGGCATCCTCCAACACCTCGACGATCAGCATGCGCACCGTCGGCTCGTCGTCGATCACCAGCACCGTTCCGCCGAATGCGCCGCCTTCGGCACGGGAGGCGGTCTCGCTCGGGTGATCCTCCGCGTCGATATCCGAGCGCGGCAGGTACAGACACATCGTCGTCCCGTGGCCCGGCTCGGAGTAGATGCGCACCTGACCGCCGGACTGACGCACGAAGCCATGGATCATCGACAGGCCCAGGCCGGTGCCCTGGCCCAGCGGCTTGGTCGTGAAGAACGGGTCGAAGGCCCGGCTGGCCACCTCCTGCGTCATGCCGATGCCGGTATCGGTCACGCACACCGAGATGTACTGGCCCGGCGGCACGTCGCGTTCGCGGGCGGCGCGCTCGTCGAGCCATTTGTTCGCCGTCTCGATGGTTATGCGGCCGCCATCCGGCATCGCGTCGCGCGCGTTGATCGCCAGGTTCAGCAGCGCGTTTTCCAATTGCGAGGGATCGATCCTGGTCGGCCATAACCCGCCGGCGCCGATGATCTCCAGTTCCAGCTCCGGGCCGATCGCGCGGCGGATCAGATCCTCCATGCCGGCCACCAGCCGGTTCACGTCAGTGGGCCTGGGGTCCAGCGTCTGCCGGCGGGAAAAGGCGAGCAGCCTTTGCGTCAGCGAGGCGGCCCGGCGTGCGGCGCCTTGCGCTACACCGATGTAGCGGTGCGTCTCGGCCGGCCGGTTCTGCGCCAGCCGCGCCTCGGCCACCTCCAGGCTGCCGGAGATGCCGGCCAGCAGATTGTTGAAATCATGCGCTATGCCGCCGGTGAGCTGTCCCACCGCCTCGGTCTTCTGGCTTTGCCGCAGCGCCTCCTGTGCCGCGGCCAGCTCGGCCGCCTGGGCGCGCTCGGCGGTCACGTCGCGGGCGCTGCAATAGAACTCGTCGCCCTCGGGGACCGCCACCCAGGACAAGCAATGCCAGGACCCGTCGCTGGCGCGATACCGGTTTTCGAAGCCCAGCACGGGCTCGCCCTGCTTGAGCGCGGCAAAGCGGTCCAGGGTGCGGGGGATATCATCCTCGTGAACGAAATCCTGGAACCTCGCACCGTCCAGCGTCTCGGACGGCCAGCCCAGCGCGCGCTGCCAGGCGGGGTTGGTCGCCTTGAACCGGGCATCCGGGCCGATGATGCTCAGCAGGTCGGGGCTGACCTGCCAGGTCAGCGCGCGCTGGCGGCTGCGCGCCACGACCTGCCGTTCCAGGTCGGCATTGAGGTCGCGCAAACGCCGCTCGCTTCGTGCCAGCGAGTCGGTCGCCTGCTTTCGCTGGGTGATGTCGCGATAGAAGACCGCCATACCGTCGGCGGTGGGATAGGCATGCAGGTGCAGCCAGCCCTCGCTCCCGTCAGGCCGCCTCACGGCATGTTCCATGCTGGCGGGCTCCCCCCGGTCCATCGCATCTTGACAGAACGGGCCGATCTTCTCCCCGGCATTGACCCAGACATCGGTATAGAAACGGCCGACCACCTGCTCGCGTGTCAGGCTCCGATCGCGCAGCGCGTGCGAGTTGACATCGACTACCCGGAACGCGCGGTCGATCAGCACGAAGGCCTCGCCCATGTTTTCCAGCACGTCCTGCGCGCGGTCTCGCTCGCGCCGCAGCAGCGCCTCCACATCGCCGCGTTGGCGTTCGGCGCGCACACGCTGGGTCGTCTCCACGACGATCGCGATGACGCCGGCGGGCCGGCCCGCTTCGTCGAACACGGGCGAGTAGTCGAGGTCCATCCACACCTGTTCCGGCTTACCGGAGCGGTGCAGCGTCAACTCCTGGTTCTTGTAGGACAGCGTGCCGCCGGCCAGGCCCACGCGCATGACATGGGCGTTGAACTCGGCCACTTCCGGCCAGCCTTCGGCCACGGGCGCGCCCAGCGGGGCCGGGTGCCGGTCGCCGGCAAAGGCCGCGTAGGCGTCGTTGTAGATCATCACGCCGTCCGCGCCCCAGAGCAGCACGATGGGTGCGGGGGATTGCAATAGCAGGTCAACGGTGGTGCGCAGGGTCTGCGGCCACGTGCTCAAAGGACCCAGCGGGGTCGCGGCCCAGTCCATGCCGCAGATCAGCCGAGCCATTTCGCTGCCGCCATGCGGGAAGTCGGCGGTGCTCAACATATCGGGTGCGGTCCCGCCGCGGTCTGCGTTCATGTCGCGCGTGTGTGGCCGCTGCCGATAACCTGGTATCGGAAACAGGTCAGCTGTTCCGGTCCCACCGGGCCGCGCGCGTGGATGCGGCCAGTCGAGATGCCAATCTCGGCGCCGAAGCCGAACTCCCCGCCGTCGCAGAACTGCGTGGAGGCGTTCCACATCGTGACCGCGCTGTCGGTCTGCGCCAGAAAACGCCGCGCCGCGTCCTCGTCTTCGGTGACGATCGCGTCGGTATGGGCGCTGCCGTGGCACGCGATATGGGCCAGCGCACCGTCCAGATCGTCCACCACGGCGACGGACAATATGCTGTCCAGCCACTCGGTATCGAAATCGCCTGGCGCGGCCGCCTCGGCCATTGGCAGGATCGCCCTGGCGCGCGGCTCGGCCCGCAGCCGGCAGCCGAGCGCCGACAGATCGGCCGCGATCAGCGGCAGCAGGACGGGCGCGCAGGATGCGTCGATCAGCAGCGTCTCGGTTGCACCGCAAATGCCGGTGCGCCGCATCTTCGCGTTCAGCACGATCCGGCGCGCCATCTCGGGGTCGGCGGCTGCATGAACGTAGGTGTGGCAGAGCCCCTCGGCATGGGCAAGGACGGGCATGCGCGCCTCGGCCTGCACGCGTGTCACCAGGGATTTGCCGCCGCGTGGGATGAGCAGGTCGATCAGGCCGGCGGCGGCCAGCATTTGGGCCACGAACGCACGATCCGTGCCGGGCGCCATCTGCACGCAGTCAGGCGGCAGGCCGGCCTGTGTGAGGCCCTCGACGATCGCGGTATTGATGACGCGTGCCGAGGAGAAACTCTCCGACCCGCCGCGCAGGATGACCGCGTTGCCGGATTTGAGGCAGATGCCCGCGGCATCCGCCCCCACATTCGGCCGGCTTTCGTAGATCATGCCGATCACGCCGATCGGGGCGGGCACGCGTCGTATGGCCAGGCCGCCGGGGCGCGTCCACTCGGCCATCGGACGGGCCAGCGGGTCGGGCAGGCCCGCGATGTCGTCCAGCCCCCGCGCCATCGCCTCGATGCGCGCCGGCGTCAGCGTCAGCCGGTCGCGAAACGCGGCCGCCCCGGTA